>NZ_FOER01000016.1:0-109912 GCF_900110805.1 Butyrivibrio sp. TB
ATGAATTATTATATGCCGCAAAAGAGCGATTACAAAATGATTCCGAATATAGCCATTGGTTCAATGAACTTGTGAAATGCCGCAAGGAAGCTAGTGAATGTGGTTTTAACATTGGTAGGCTTGAGGGAGTTATGTATCAGCTCCATATAAGGGAGATTGGCAGTATAGCCGATAATATGCCCCAGTAATTCCAAACATAAAAAGAGAGTTTCATGTATCATATGAAACTCTCTTTAATGTTTGATTATAAAGTTTAATTATATATAATCAATGCACACTCCGCTTAAAATATGGCTTAATTATAATTTATTATACTATTTACCTTATATTCTCCTTGGCAAGTGCCTTTTATTATAGGAAAATATATAGGAATACTTTTATGGGAAGTCTGTTTTACTTAATAGCACCATCTACCATACCCTGTACGATCTGCTTCTGACCGATAAGGAATACGATGATCATAGGTATGATCGCAAGAAGAGCTGCTGTAAGGATCATACTCCAATCTTTAACATATGATCCAACGAATGCCTGTACTGCTACAGGAAGAGTCTTAACTTCACCGTTAAGTCCAAGCATAAGTGAAGGAAGAAGGAAGTCGTTCCAGATCCACATACCGTTAAGGATAGTTACTGTCATAATAACAGGCTTAAGCATCGGGAATACGATTCTGAAGAAAACCTGTTCAGGAAGACATCCATCTATATAGGCAGCCTCTTCAAGCTCAAAAGGAATACCCTTAATGAAACCGTTGAGGATGAACACTGTCATAGCTCCGCCGAAACCACAGTATGCAAAGATGATACCATGAATTGATGAAAGCATCTGAATATTGATGAATTTACCAACATCGCGGAATGTTGAAATAAGCGGAAGCATAACAACCTGGAAAGGTATGATCATGGATGCGATGAATATAAAATATATTATATTAGCCCATACTTTCTTGTTGTTACGGCAGATGACCCAGGCAGCCATACCACCAAACATAGCCAGAAGAACAAGTGATACTACTGTAATGATCGCAGATGTACCAAATGCATTCCAGAATTTGAAGTGGTCGTTGTTAACTACGCCGTCAAGATTTGAAAGGAACTGATCAAATGAAGCACCTTTGAACCCGATCGGGTCTTCAGCAATTGCTGTATTGTACTTAAATGAATTGATCACAACGATGAAGAAGGGGAATAAAACATATGCTGCTATTGCAACAGCTATAATGAACTCTATTATCAGGGTAGATTTTTTGGGTTCTCTATTCATTACATTTCTACCTCCTTCTTATTGGATATTCTAACCTGGAGAATTGATACTGTAGCAAGTATTATGAAGAACAATACTGCTTTAGCCTGTCCAAGTGAGTAGCTTCTGTCATTGATAGCTGTTGTATAGATATTAAGTGCTATCATCTCTGTACCATTAGAAAGATACTTGCCCATGAAACTAGCTATGGATCCTTTACCACCTGTAAGAGCAAGGTTTACATCAAACTGCTTGAATGCAGACGTAAGTGTAAGGAAAGTACAGATAGTGATTGTAGATGCAATCATAGGTATCTTGATCTTGAAAAGTGTCTGAAGGGCTCCTGCTCCGTCAATAGCAGATGCTTCCAGAACATCTCTTGGAACTGTTGTAAGACCTGTGATATAGATGAGCATGATATAACCTGCATACTGCCAGATATATACGATTATGATAGCCATGAATGCTGTATTGGAATTAGCAAGCCATGACCACTGCTGGTTCAAAAGATCAGTAACAACATTTGCAAATATGAACTGCCATATATAACCAAGTACGATACCACCTATAAGGTTAGGAAGGAAATATGAAGCTCTGAAAAATCCAAGTCCTTTGATCTTGGTTGTACACAAAAGTGCAAGCAAAAATCCAACCAGATTTACAAGAATCATGTTAAATATAACAAAAAGGAATGTTAATATGATAGACCAGATAAAAGCCGGCTGATTAAACATTTTGCTATAGTTTGCAAAGCCAACAAATTCTGTCATTTTGATTCCATTCCAGTCAGTAAATGAGTAATAGATACCCAGAAGAAGCGGAATGATAACTGTTACCGCAAATGTGAAAAGAAGCGGGAACAGGAACAATATATTAATTATAGTTCTGTGATGTTTAAGTGTCGGAAAAAAGTATAGTCCTGCTATTATAAGAATTGCGCCTACAACGAGAAGTGTACCCCTTGCATCATTCTTTACTTTGAAAATATCCATGTAAAGCGATGCTACGAACATAACGATTCCTGCTATAAGACATACGAAAGATGTAATCCTTCTTACAGGTGAGAGTATATTCATACTTTCTATGACCTCCTTGGTTCAATGGTATAAAAATCATCGTTTTACGCTTTATTACCCAATAAAATTCTTCAATGAAGTTATTAAATAATAAGTTTCAGTCACCCTTTATTATGTAATAAGGCCCAAAACGAGATGCGTAAAACAACCCCCGAAATAATCCCAGATTTAAAGCTTCCCACATCAGATCATATAGAAAAATGTGATCTGACACTTTATTTTAAAACGGGACGGCGCAGTCTAAGCGCCGCCCACTTTACACAAGCAATAACTTGCGATGATCCTCTTTCAAGGAAATAGATGCTTATTCAGCATAATAGTCAGTGATAACCTGACCGATTGTTGTAACGAATCCGCTCTCATCAATAGAGCCCTTAGCATAGTCAGCGAATACCTGACATGTACGATTCTCAAGACCTGACTTCTTAAGGAATGTGTGCCATCCTGATGTCTTACCAGCCTGCATGTAGCTGATAACAGATGCTGCGAATGGATCTGAAGGCTCATACTTGCAATCATCAAATGGGCTGATGAAACCAGCATCATTTACAAGTATGTTCTGAGCAGAATCGCCTGCACACCAGTTAAGGAATGCCTTAGCTGCTTCTACGTTACCTTCTGAGTATACTGCCCAGTAAGATGAAGGACCTGCAATGATTGTATCCATACCATCTTCGAATGCATAAGGAGCAAAGCCTACCTTGAATCCGGAGTAGTTCTCGTTAGCTGTAAGAGATGCACCGATCCATGAACCCTGAGTAACGAATGCATACTTACCTGCTGCGAAGTTACCAACCTGATTATCATATGTTCCGTCAACAAGAAGTTCAGGATCTGAATACTTGTTGAACATTCCGATGAACTTGGCAAAGCTTGTCATACGAGCCTCATCGATCTTACCACCATCATTGAGCATATCAATGTATGTTGTATCATCTGCCTTGAGACCTGAATCAAGGTACTGTGCGAAGATGTGTGTACCTGTTGACCATCCAAGGTTGTTAGGCTCTGCGCAATATCCGATAACAGCTGTAAGACCAAGTTCGTCCTTCTTGCTGTCGATTGTAGCAAAAGCTTCTTCGTAAGCTGAAGGGCTTGTAAGAGATGCAGGATCTACGCCAGCCTTCTCAAGAACATCAGCGTTGTAAGCGACAGCTGTAGCCTCAACCATGTAAGGATAGCCGATTGTTCCCATCTTCTCATCAACATACTCATACTGAGTATTGTCACACCAAGCTTCTCCTGAAAGATCTGCAAGGTAACCATCCCAATCTGCGAACTGGTTGGTCTCTGATACGAAGATGTCAGGCATGTTACCAGCCTGGAAGTACCCCTTCAGAGCGTCAGATGCTGATGTATCGCCGCCGATTGATTCGATCTGGATCTCATTGCCTGTCTCTTCCTTGTACTTAGCTGCAAGAGCCTGGAGCTGAGTATCAACCTCAGGTTTACCATTTACAAGACGGATCGCATCATAAGATCCTGTAGCTGATGCATCAGATGAACCACCCTCATTGTTCTGAGCATTGCCACCATTTGTGTCAGATGAGCTGCAGGCTGTCATGGCAACTGCCATTGTACCTACAAGCAGTGTTGCAAGTAATTTTCTTTTCATAAGAAATCCTCCTTTATGTTTGGCATAATCACGAACGATAACGTTTCATTATCACGTTTTTATGCTAGTTCATATAATAATGCTACCACTCCCACTAATTATGTACAAGTTTTTAGTGAATTTTCGTTCGTTTTTCGTTATATTCACCATTATATTTTTGAGTTATTATCTGGTGGTTTATGCTTTTACGTTATTCCGTTACCGCTTCGTATTCCATTGTTTCAAAATCAGCTTTAAGCTTCGCTGTATGACCATTTCCAGTCCAGCTCATTTCAAGAGTTGAACCGTTACACTTATAATCAAACTTAGAATCAAAACCAAATGCCGGGAAAGTGTTACGAAGTTTCAAAAGTTCAAGCTGCCCTTTTACTACTGGTTGTTCAAGTTTTTGCGCTATCTCTGAAGGCATGATATTGGTTCTGTTGATCTCCTTGTGCCCGCCTGCTCCTGAACGCTTTACAGCTTCCATATCATTCTTGCCTGCAAACAGGTCAAGATACCATACCTGTGGCTTACCCGGCATGAACATCTGGATAGCTCTTGCCATGAGCATCTTCTTGTCATCTTCACCAAGCGCGCTGTAATATGTAGCATTAACCTGATAGTACATATTCTTCTTGCCATGAAGATCCTTAACAAGACCGCCTCTTCCTACTACAGTATCTATAAGATTCTGAATTTCTTCATCGCTTAAGATACCTTTAAGATCAAGAAGCGGGATTCCATCGTGACATCCCAGCATATTGACTGTACGGATCTTATCTGTGTAGAGCTCATTAGCCCAGTTCATAAGAGTTGTTGCATCTTTTTTCTCAATAGCATCTATTAAAAGTCCCGGAAGGAAGAAGTCATATGTCATGTAGCCCATGTCTGCTACCTTCTTATATGTCTTCTCTCCGTAGCTTGCATGAATCTCCGGAAGAAGTCTTACTCCATATTTATCTGCAAGCTTTCTGACTTTAGCAAGTACATCCCATGTGTCAGGCTCATTGAGGAAGTTCTTCTTACCAGGCTCCTTAGGTGCATATGCAAATGCATCAAGGCGGACGATCTTAGCACCATACTCAGAAAGAGTCTTGAGTGTATTTTCATAATGTTCCCATACAATGTCTGACTTGATATTAAGATCCATCTGACCAAGATATTTACGATTAGACTCAAGAAGATCTATAGCATCATCACGATATTTCTCAAAGCCTGTAAAATCAATCTCTGAAGGCTTCTTGCCATTATCAAGTTCTGTATTGATGCGCTCTGAAAGCTTCTGTGCTGTAAGATACTGCATATTCATCTTGGACAGAAGATCTATAGCATCAAATCTTGGATACTTAACTTCCTGATAAAATGTATTCCAGTAAGGAACATCTCTTCCGTCAGGCATTCTGACCATAAGTATCGGAAGTCCGGGTTTTCTGAAGAACATATCTTTTATTAGTTCTTCTCTTGGCTGAACATAACCATCCTTGGTCATATCTCCGCAACCGTCCCAGAACTTGTTCCAGTTAATAAAGAAGTCTGCATATTTGGACTTCTCACCATTTTTTAAAAGATCCTGAAACTGTGGTGAAAGGACTGATGCATGATTAAGAATGAAATCAAGCTTTAAGTCAACTCCAAGCTTCTTGATTCTTTCAATGTCTTCTTTTGAACCAAGCTCTTCATTTATGTTGTAATCAATTACAGAAAAACCTCTATCAAGGTCTGTATTGAAAATACTCGGAAGGATATAGAAAGACTGGAATACATCCTTAAGTTCGGGCTTTTCAAGAAATGAAACTATATCGCCAAGTGTTCCGCCTATACTATCGGGATAGGCATTAAGCATTGGTCCGTTATCTGTATATTTATTATTCATACCTGCACCTCTCAAAACTGGCTATCCATAAGCGCTGAATACTGCTCGAATGTTATGAGCTCTGCATCCTTGGAAATGATGATCTTAGCTTTATGTGCCTGTGAGTGGAGCTCTCTTTGCTCTATATTAAGAACAAGTGTTGTAAATGCGCTGTCGACCTTGCCGTCTCTTGCACGGGATCTTCTGTGGGCAAGTGTCTCAGCCGGTGTGCTGTTAAGGAGAACAGGAATATCTACCCCATCGATATAATCACTGTTTCCATGTGTCCACTCGATGATAAGAACCTTCTTGTCAGTAAAATCAACATCTTCATACCAAAGAGCGCTCTCATCTCTTCCCATGCGGCGAAGTGTAAGTGTATCTGCACCATCCTTGAATGCTCTTATTATGGTGCTGACTTCGTCAAAGTCTGTTTCGTTTGGTGTTCCAAGATATCCTGCAAGAGCCTTGCTGCCTGCATCTATGTATGATTTAAACCATGCGTATTCATTGACATGCTCAGCATTTGCATCATCATCTGCCTGCTGCCATTTCTGGACGATAGCAAAGTTCTCAGCATTCATATATCCTGCATCAGCCATACCCCTTACACCGGCTTCTCTGAATATATGAAGACGCTCAGCATCATTATATTTAGGAATTCTGTGTGGATAGTTATCACCGGAAAGAGTATAACTACCGATTCCGGCTGCATTTAAATAGAAACTTAATAAAGAAGCAATCTCAGATTTTCCTACTCCTGAGCCTCCGCAAACTGCTATAACACATCTTCCGTACTCATTGGAATCTGCTGCCTTGGCAATTAGCTTTACAAGCTCCGGAAAAATAATCTCTGCTTTGGTAATATGACCATCTTCGATTTCAATCTTATCTCCCGGCATATCACCATGTGGGATGTTCTTGTCTTCCGGAACTGTTACCTTGTTCCATGGAAGAATGGAAAGAACCTTTTCACCATATCCGGACTGTTTGGTTACTCTGTTATAAGTTTCGTTCATTTCATGATTCCTTTCAGGCCTTACCCAAGGCCATTTCAACACTGTCTTGTTTGTATGATCAGTGCTATACCCTTTTTGAATGAAACGTTTCATTCTCTTCTCTAAAAAAACATGCTTTGATTCTTCTTTTTATTCGAATCCCCCTTAGCACATTTACACAATAGCAAAATGACTTTCCAAAGTAAAGCTGTAATATTGTACAAATTTCTAATATTTTTTTGGCATTATTGTCTGATTGTTAGTAATTATCCGCAATGATATCATTTATTAGTAACACTAAAACGTTTCAATATTAGTATATAAGCGCATTTTAAGATTTGGAGAAAGTATATGGCTACTATTAAAGATGTTGCCAAAGATGCGGGTGTATCTTTAGGTACAGTTTCTAAAGTTATAAATGGTATACACGTAAGTGATGAATATAGGCAGAGAGTCGAAGCTTCAATCAAAAAGCTTCATTATCAGCTCAATCCCAATGCGCATGGATTAAAAGCCCAACAGACCAATGATATTCTGGTCATAGTGCCGACGCTTCAAAATGCTCTTTTCCCACCCATGATAGATACTATAGAAAAAGAGCTTAATAAACGCGGCAAGCGAATGCTTATCTGCATTTCAAGGAATGATTCAAGTAAGATCGATTCATATATATCCATGGCTGCAAATTCAAGAGTAGATGGAATATTCGGCGTAACCTATTCTAAAATAGTTGAACCTGAAAGGCTCAATATTCCTATGGTTGCATTCGACAGACATTTCGGAGGCAAGATTCCTTGTATATCCTGTGACAATGAAGCAGGCGGTTATCTTGCTGCCAAGACTTTATATGAAAAAGGATGCAGGAACATCCTGTGTTTCTGGGCAGGAACAGATTATGAAAGTGAGCCTACCAAACGTATAGCAGGTTTTAACAGATTCTGCAGTGAAAAAGGTGTAAACCATAATGTACTTAGTTTTATGGACTATAATATGGCCGACACAGGATTCATGTACCCTTCAAAGTCCTACAAAAAACTCATCCACAGCTATCTCACACCATCTGATGGTGATCAGAAATTTGCTTACGATGGAATCTTTGCTTCATCTGATCATCTGGCCTATCTTATATGTGATGAACTTAGGAAGATGGGGCTTAGTGTTCCTAAAGATGTACAGGTGATAGGTTTTGACGGCATGCCTGATTTTATTACAGGCGAGCCTATAGTATCTTCTATAAGACAGCCTATTGATAAAATAGCCAAAACAGGTATCGAAATGCTTCTTAAGATGATCAAGGGCCAGGAGGTTTCAAGTGTTACAGATCTTCCCGTAACTTTCGTCGATGGTGGAACTACCTTATAATGAATGCTTCCATATATTGAACCACATCCTTTAATGTGCTAAAATGTACGACGAAATGAAGGTTTCAATTGATTAGGAATGACTTTTATGAGCGATTTGGCCGAAACTAATAAAGCCGTCCTTGAGATAATGATCTATGATGATGATATGACAGATTTAAATCTGCATCACAAACTCATCACCAAATATCTCGATGAACGCGATTTTGACTACAATGTAACAGATATTACAAGCCAGGATGATTATTCCGAGTATCTTAAAAATAAGAAACCCGATATCATCCTTCTTGATATACTTATGCCCACTCAAAATGGCATCGAAGCAGCCAGGAAACTTCGTGAGTTTTCCAAAATGAGTCAGATCATCTTCATGACAGGAAGCGACTCATTTGCTGCAGAAGCTTTTGAGGTTGAGGCTCTTTCTTATCTTAAAAAACCTGTCAAGTACGATAGTCTTGTTCGTGTTATGGACAAGGCTGTACAGCGTATCAATTATTCCCGTTCTATAACTGTAAATAGTGAACGTATTCAGACCAAGATATTCCTTAGTGACATCATATATATCGAAACTCAGGGTCGTAAGATAGTTATCCATACTATGAAGGGTGATGTGTCTACTTATATGGCTCTGTCTGCTGTTCAGGAGAAGCTTCCTACTAACAGTTTTGTTCAGGTGTCCAGGTTTGAGATCGTTGCAATCCCGAGGATCAATTATATCAATGGTAACGTTATAACCATGCGCGGTGGTTCAGAACTAAGGATAAGTCCCAAGCTCAAAGAAAAAGTATTTGAAGCATACGAATTATACAGAGCCAATCATTACAACTGATTAAGCGTGCTGACATGTTCATCTTTGATCAAATTCAGTGCTACGATAATGCATTAGTTTATTACGAATAAATTGACGAATATTATAACAACAAGCCATCTAGAAGGGAGAACTGCCATGTCATGGGAAGCAAACGTCCGCAAGGTCGTTCCTTACACTCCGGGTGAACAACCCAAAGAAGCCAATATCATCAAGTTAAATACTAACGAGTGTCCTTATCCTCCTGCTCCTGAAGTAAGAGAACTTCTTGCTGCTATGAAATACGAGGACTTCAGACTCTATCCTGATCCATGTGCATCAAAGCTTGTAGATGCTATAAGCGATCATTACAAAGTTCCTTCTAATCAGATATTCGTAGGAGTAGGATCTGATGATGTTATCTCTATGGCCTTTCTGACATTCTTTAACTCAGATAAGCCTATATTATTCCCGGATATCACTTATTCTTTTTATGATGTATGGGCAGATCTGTACCACATTCCATATAAGAGATGTCCTCTTGATGACAACTTCCGCATAGTTAAGGAGGATTACCTGAAAGAAAATGGTGGTATTATTTTCCCAAATCCTAATGCACCAACAGGTGTTCTGGAAGATGTGTCCATGATTGAGGATATAATCTCTCATAATCCTGACTCTGTTGTGATCATTGATGAAGCCTATATCGATTTTGGTGGCAAGAGTGTTCTTCCATTAATAGACAAATATGACAACCTTCTTGTTGTTCAGACATTCTCCAAATCAAGGGCTATGGCGGGAATGAGAATAGGATTTGCATTTGGATCCAAAAAGCTGATAAAATACCTAAATGATGCCAAGTTTTCTTTTAACTCATATACGATGAATATGCCATCGCTTGAGCTGGGAGCTGCATCAGTAAGAGATGATGAATACTTTAAAAAGACCTGCCATATGATCATGGAGACCAGAAGACGTGTCAAATGTGAGCTTAAATCTCTGGGATTTTCATTCCCTGACTCTCAGGCCAATTTTATTTTTGCAAAGCATGAGAATATTTCGGGGCAGTCACTTTTCTGCGCACTTAAAGCTGCCGGAATCTATGTAAGACACTGGAATGCGCCAAGGATTGAAGACTATCTGAGAATCTCCATTGGAACAGATGAACAGATGGACAGACTTATCGCCTTTTTAAAGGATTATCTTAAATAACTCGCATGCTTTAGGTGTGATGCTTAGATCACAGCTATATCCAAGATAATCGGATAATCGCACCTTGGTATGACAAAATTTACAGGAGATTTAGATTTAAAATGGGTCACGCAATTGTAGAAATGTTTCAGAATGCCCCGATGTGGGGAATTTACCTTGTTATTTTCATAGTATCAATGCTACCTCTTATAGAGCTTAGAGGAGCCATCCCGATTGCATATCTGTTCGATGCAGTGCTTGCAAAATCAGGATTGTCACTGAATATGCCGCTTGCTTACATACTGATAATCCTTGGAAATATGCTCCCTGTACCTTTTATCTTCTTCTTTGCAAGAAAGGTTCTTGAATGGGGCGCAGATAAACCGGTAATCGGCAAGTTCTTCACTTTCTGTCTGGAAAAAGGACATAAGGGAGGCGAAAAGCTTAAAGCTAAAGCCGGTAATGGTCTACTTGTTGCACTTCTTCTTTTCGTTGGTATTCCTGTTCCCGGAACAGGCGCATGGACAGGAACACTTGCAGCAAGTATTCTTGATATGGACTTCAAGTCAAGCGTTATCGCTGTAATCCTCGGTGTTCTTCTTGCAGGTATCATCATGAGTGTTGTAAGTTTACTACTTGGAGTTGCTTTTATATAAGCAAACTTAATGAGTACTTGTCAAAGATTATGAGAGTCAGTCAAAAGAGGCTGACTCTTTTTTGTATTAACTCATTTATTCCACTCATTTGCTTTCCTTACATACTCATCAGAAAGTTCCTGATTGCCCATGAGTTTATAACACTTTGAAAGTGATAAGAGCGGTCTGTCTCCTCCTGCTCGTATATCCAGCATTGGAGTCTGCTCGTATACAGCATTATAAAACCATAGGCTTGCTTCTGACGGGTCCCCGTTATCAAGGTAGTAATCCCCAAGTTCGCAGCACATCTCGCTGGCACAGCCGGAAGATACTTCTTTAAGAGCAAACTTCATAAGCTTACTTACATCTCCTGAAATTCTTGCGCTCTTTGCAAGGATCAAACAGGCTTTCCTTATGTCTTCAACGCTTGCATTTTCACTTTCTGTAACCGCTATCATAAACTTTTCTGCTGCCTTTAGATCTTCTGTCGTTCCCGCCATATAGAGTTCTCTGGCATAAAAATCCAGTAATTTGGATGAGACTACATATCCGTTATCAATCGCCTTTCTGAATATGGCAAGATCACGGGAAGCATGATCTTCTGACTGCATGTGCTGAATTTCAATGTCTGAATCAAATACTAAAGGCTCAGTTCTTATCTGTTCGTGAATAGGATTTTCCCAAATAAATGTTCTTAAACGTCTGAAAAGCTTAGGTCTTAACTCTCTGTCAAAATTGTATACGCTCCTGCCCTTTCCACTGGTCTGCCCGCAGTAGTACATCTGTACTATGTCTATCGAAGGCTCATCATCAGAGATGTCCATAACCTCCTTTAGCTTTTGGAACTGTTCTATGTCTTTTTTATTTAGCACTTCATCTGCATCTGCGCTGTAGATATAATCACAGGTTGCCTTGGAAAAGGCATAGTTCCTTGCTGCAGCAAAATCATCTATCCACTTAAAATTATAAACGGTTGCTCCATACGACTTTGCAATCTCTATTGTCTTATCAGTAGAACCAGTATCGACTATGATCATTTCATCCATAAGATCTTTAAGGCAGTCAAGGCACCTTCTAAGATTCTTCTCTTCATCTCTGACTATCATGCATAAACTAAATGTAACCATGATCATCCTTTCTGACCATTTATTAAGATCTGGAAAATAGGACTGTTTAGGAATTGCCTTTTCGTTATATAATGACGTATGGATCAAAAGACAATTCAATAAGATTAATTCCTGACAAAGTAAGTGACATCAATTTGAACCATTAACTGCTTACTTTGCTTAAGGCATGAGGTTAGTAATGATATACTTTTTAAATACATATAATAAAAGCCGACATACCTTTTCACATCTATTATCGGCTTTACTTCTTGTAACAATAACCCTTTCAGGATGCAAGTATAGCTCAGACACAGTTACATCCTCCGGCCAGGCTAATACTGCTTCAGAGGCTGATATAACAAAATCAGGAGCAAAAGTTCCTAATAATGATACTTACGAAGAAGCTGATAATACTACTATATTAAATAATGGAGAGCCTTTTGACGGATCAGTTATCCTTAATGATAATTTCGACGGATCAGACTATATAAAAATGTCGGAGCTTGTAGAAGGTTCTTCTGTTTCTAATTCAATTAATATATATCCAACCTTGTCAGTTCCCACGGATATCACTTTTATAGATGGGAATTATTATATCGTAGACTGCTATCACTCACAGATAATCTACAATGATGATCTTACATCTCCTCTTACAGACTGGTCTGTACTTACAGACAATGCTTCAAGTGGATATTCTCTGGGGCATACCATTGTATCTGACGGTTCTGTAATGCTTGCTGATGACACAGAGAATAACCGGGTTCTTGTCTTTGAAAAAAGAAGTGATGGATATACTCTTACACAGATTTTTAATGAAATTGGTAATAAGCCCCACTACATTGTCTACAACAAGGATACAGATGCATTCTACTGCTGGAGCTCTTATTCAGGCGAGATGTATATATTCAGGCACAAAGAAAATGACACTCGTATGTATCTTACAAATGTCATTACTATACAAAGACTAAGTGATACTTATGTCAGGTCATTTACAATTAATGATGGGGATCTGTATTTTGTATCAGGACTTCCTGCAGACGGTAGCAGTAACTATGCATCGCAGATCTTAAAATACGATCTTTATTCTTTTTCCAGAAAGGAAAGTTATAATGTCCCTGACAATATAGCCGGTATGGTTCAGCTGGAGCATATAGGTGATATGTTCTACATAACTGTATCAACGGATATATATGGAAATCAGGACGCTGCCACTATGATCTGTGCTCCTTCTATTGAGGATATATCAAGCGGCAACTACGAAACTGTCTATGACAAGTACTTTGTAGGCGGCGGAACTCCATACTACATGGGACTGATCAATGATACATGGTATCTTACAGAGCATAGACTTACAGACCATGCTATATGGAGTTTTGATACAGATACTTCGGGACATATAACATCATCTACAGCTATTTATTAAGTATTGCCGTAAGGCGGCTTACCGTATCCGTGTATTCTTTCATAAGCTCATCATTGTGAGCTTTGATATATCCAAAGTCTCCGGCCTTAGCTGCATCATCAAGTTCTTTGGCTTTGTCTCCAAGAGGGACAAGGCCTATTGTATAACACAGGTTCTTAAGTGCATGTGTGTTGATATGATATGAATCTATATCTTCTTGTATAAAAGCCTCATTGACTGCACTTCCTCTGTCATCTTCAATAAAATCCTGCACTGTCTCCACATAGATTTCTTCATCATCTGCGCAGTATGAAAGCGCTGTCTCTATGTCTGTTCCTTCTATTTCTTTTATCTGAGATATTATTTTGTTTATGTCCATGTATAACCTCTTTTGCTATTACTGCACCATCCGGAAGTTTTAGTCAATAATACTACTTAGGTTATTATATAGCTATGCAGTATTTTTTTCATTACCGTTCAATGCTTTTTTAAACAAGGAATATAGAAATATATATTAGGCTAATTTATTATAATTGTAGTAGGGGTTTTTATTATATTTCGATTGTTATGCCATCTGCACGGCAGATGGCATATACGTCAGGAGAATGCGCATGAGAAGGAAGAACGAACCTCCTGCTCAGGAGATGAAAAATCAGGAAATGGCAGTTTATTCTTACATTGATTCGTTAACGGGATTGATTAATAGAGCAAGTGGGGAACAGCAGATCAACAATATTTTAAAAAGCGACGATCCGTCTGGTGCTCTTCTAATGATCGATATTGATCATTTCAAATGCGTTAATGACACTTATGGTCATGCCATGGGTGATAGTATTCTTAAGCGCTTTGCTGAAATACTTAAGAGTTTTGTCAGATACGGTGATGTTCTGATGAGGCTCGGAGGAGATGAATTTATTATATTTTACCGTAATTTTACGGATCCCGATTCTCTTTCTGAAAGAAGCCGCAGGATTATCGAGAAGGTTGAATATCTTCTTAGCGACATGGTTGATGAAAGGATGGGTCAGACTATTTCAGCTTCCATAGGCATTGCTATTTCGGGTATAAATGGCGATGACCTGAAAACTCTTATGGGCCATGCGGACAAAGCCCTTTATTATGTAAAGCAGCATACCAAGCATGGTTTCCTCATCTATGAGGATGGTGTTAGCAGTATCCATGAAGTTTCTAAACATCATGGAATTGTTAACATCTCTTCCATCAGGTCTATGATAGATGAAGACGGATTCGACAGAGGTGCTTATCTTGTAGATTATGCATCCTTCAAGAGTCTGTATAGATTCCTTACACGTAATCTAAAGAGAATAGACATTGATTATCAGCTGGTTCTTTTTACTCTTTCTATAAGCAGAAATACACCAAGCATCAGTATCATAAACTTAGAGCGTCAGCTCGGGCGTCTCATAGGTCATACACTCAGGGTAGGTGATGTTGCCGCCCAGTATGGCAGAAACCAGTATCTGGTGCTCTTGTCGGGAACTAACACTGACAATGGCAAGATTGCTGCAGAACGTGTTATGAAGAACTGGTTTGATGAATTCAGTAAGATCTGCACACTGTCTTATGAGATTGAAGATCTAGATGTTGAAGAACCCGAGCTCCAGATTTGATCGCCAAAAAAGATATAAGCCGAAATGAACCGGTCGATGCACCAATCATTTCGGCTTTTTTATTTATTCTTAACTTATGCTTCCTGTATCACAGTAACTTTGTCCTTGGGAAGGTACTGCATGATCATAAGTTCAAGCTTCTCCCCTTTTACGGGTTTTGGAAGATAATCCTTAAATCCAATTTCAAGATATTCTTCTCTCATACCTGTCATAACATTGGCAGTGAGCATGATAACAGGAGTATCCTTATTAAGACTATCAGGAAGATCTTGCATCTCTTTGAAGGTCTCAACTCCGTCCTTTACAGGCATGAGATGATCCATGAAGATAATGTCATATTCGAATCTACTTATCAGCTGCAAAGCTTCATCTCCGCTTTGAGCTGTATCAACCTGAATGCGAGAAGGCTCTATAAGTTTCTTAAAGAGCTTTAGGTTAACCTTAGTATCATCTACTACTAATAATCTTGCATCCGGAGCTTCAAAAAGATGATATCTTTCTCTGATACTTGCTTTTCCTCTGTTATCAACGCTCAATTTACCGATAGGCCTTGAATCTGCAATCTTCTGGGGGAAAAATGCTGTGAAAACAGATCCACTTCCATATGTGCTCTCTACTTCTATATCTCCGCCCATAGCTTTACAGATATCACGGCTAAGTGGCATGTCTAGACCGGTTCCTTCTACCTTGGCATTCCTGGTCATTTCAGCACGGCCGAATTTTTCAAACACCTTATTTATATCTTCTTTTTTTATACCTATTCCTGTATCGATCACTCTGACTATGAGATTCGCTCTGGAGTCTTCATTATAACAGGCAACCTTCATGGTAACACTGCCTTCGTCGGTGTATTTAACAGCATTGGTCAGCATGTTGACTATGACCTGTCTGATACGGACCATGTCTCCTATAAGGCTTCCCGGGACATTCTCATTGCATTCAAGATAGAACTTAAGATTCTTTTTCTCTGCTCTGTCGCGTATTATATTACAACTGTCTTGTATAAGTGAAGCTACATCATATTTTTCTTCAATAAGTTCCATATTGCCGGACTCGATCCTGGACAGATCTAAAATATCATTTATAAGCGACAAGAGCGTATTGCCTGACATAATTGCTGACTCTGCGCAGGATTTGAGCTCAGGATCCTTTTCATTTCTATAAATTATCTCATTCATTCCCAGAACTGCATTGATAGGTGTCCTTATCTCATGGCTCATAGATATGATGAAATTATCCTTGGCTTTAGTTGCGCTTTGAGCTATATCGCGCTGTTTTTCTGCTTCAATTCTGTATTTGTTCGAGATATTTTTTTCATTTTCAGCATCTCTTCTGGCCTTGTCAAGACTATTCATAGTCTCCATGAGCTTTCGGTAATCAGGCGTCTCTAACAGAAACAGAACTCCAAGTGCGCCAAATGCTACAAACAACTCATCAAGCATATAATTAACAAGTATAAAACTTCTTAATGCAACTCCTCCAATTACAAATGAATAGAAAAAGACCATGATATGTATTTCGAGAATAGATAATACCAGATTGCCAAGTGCCACAAGCACAAGTGAGTACAAAGTCATACAAACCGGCATTGCAAACATTATGAAGAAAAAAGGTCCATGTGTGTATCCGTTTTGATGATCAAAATCATTAAAAAATCCATAGAAAAGATTAAATGACATAGTAATGCCGGCTACAAAAACCAGAATCTTTGAAGGTATCATCTTGGACTTATAATCATGATTACCTGTACGAAGATCGATAAGACTTGCTATATACGAGCAGATATAATATGCCATCATTATCTGACACATGTAATAGATAAAATAATTAATTTTACATACAATGATAGGGAACGTACTTGCGTTGCTGATGCAAAGAGCATTGAGCATATCAAATACTGCTGTAAGAAATGAACAAACAATAAATCTTCTATACTTCTGATTCTCAGGAGTTTCTGAATAACGCACCTTCATGACAGTATATATAAAGGCAAGAAGAAATGCGCCTACAAGATCAAGATCAATATTATAATCCATGAGAAGTTTTGTGCCTGACATCGGGCCTCCTTAAAGATGATCACACATTATTTTGACACACACCTCATTATGTAACCAAAAAATAAAAATCTCAGCGAAAGATGACTCCTTCGCTGAGTTAAATATAGCATTATGATAGTTTTTAGGCAAATAGTATTGGCTTTATTCTATTTGACCATGTACAGATAAGCATCATCAATTGTACCCCAGCCGCCAGGAGCTGTTTTTACAGAAATTGTTACTGTAAGCTCATCTCCTTCTTCTACTTCCAGCGTATCTGTTGTAGGATTGGTCCATTCAAGCCATCCTGTTACTGTAGTATCTGCCGTTACTGATGTGCCCTTTGTGTTATTGGTTATAGTGATCGTAATCTCCTGGTCATCTCCGGCATCTCCTCCCTGGATCATCATAGATGCTGTATAATTACCGGACTTTGCTGCAATATAGTTCTGTGATGCTGTGAACATAACTTCAGCTTCAGACCAGAAATGAAGTCCATACTCTCCTCGAAATACATCCTCAGAATCTACCCAGGCACCGTTTCCGGAAATCTCCCAGCCGCTATCGTCTCCTGTTTCAAAATCGCTGTTAATAAGAAGACTGTCCGGGAGTACATTGACTTTAATGATGACTCTTGACGTATTATTCTCATCCTGCGATAGGATATCTGTAACTGTACCAAATACTTTGTATTCACCAAATTCTGAAATGTCAGAGCAGTCATCCCATTCTACAGGAAGATCAAGTCTTGCACCGCCTGTATATTCTCCTTTGACGGTGGAAGGAAGATATGATGCAATATCTTCTCCAAGGCTTACTGTTACTTCGGCAGGTGTTATCGCGCCTTCAAATTCCATTCCTTCTATCTCATTACCTGTATATACATATTCAAATGTTTTTAAAGAATCAAGAGGATATCCTGCAAAGTCAAAAAGTGCCTGATTGTCCCATGAGCTTCCTCCATAATACTTTCCTGCATCATCAGGATCATAACCTCCTGCATAGCTTGAAGCCCAGCCTGATCCATATTTTTCCCAGGCAATGGTATTTTCTTTCAATATCTGCTCTGCATTGTCTGTAGTATCTGCATATACGTTAACAGGTATCCATGCAGGTTCCCAGTAGAACATTCCAATTCCGGCTTCGCCTACATCGGCTACTGCTTTTATAACGTTTCTTATCACTTCACTTTGTCCTTGGACTGAGATCGAGTACTCACTATCATCATCATTACTTCCCTTGGCAACTGTATTACCTGATCCGTCTCCGTCATCCAGTGTGTAAGCCCATGAAGTCTCGGCAACCATAACTTTTTTATCATAAGTATCAGCAACGTTTTTAAGAGTTTGTGTAAGATTATCAAGCGTTCCATGCCAATACGGATAATATGATGTTGCAAATACGTCATAGTCAACATCCTCATCAGACAGCATTTTAGCTATTTCCATATAATCACGCTGAGGATTGGAATAGTGAACCGCAACATAAGCATCAGGTATCACTTCACGTACAGCTCTGCTTCCCGCGCTATACAGTCTGCATTTTTCATGATTCGATGTGACACCTGCCATTCCGGGATCTGTCTCATTACCAATAGCTACAAGTCCAACATCTACTCCTGCATCTTTAAGCTTTTGGAGACTTTCTTTGGTATAGTCATAAAGTGCTGTTTCTCTTTCTGATATGCTCATGCCATCCCATGCTTTTGGCGACATCTGTTTATTAGGATCTGCCCAAAAATCAGAATAGTGAAAATCTATATACACTTTCATGCCTGCATTTGTAGCATATTGTCCCATAACAACAGCCCTGTCTATATCACAGTTACCGCCGCCATAACCATTGCCATCTTCATCGTAAGGATCATTCCAGACCCGGATTCTTATATAATTGACTCCGCTATCACTTAATAGATCAAAGAATCCCTGGCTATCAATATCATTCCCATCATAATCTTTGAATACCACACCGCTTTCTTCTTCAGAAAGATATGAAGATATATCTACTCCGCGCATAAAATCATCAGACAATCCGTCAATCTTCTGTACATATACCCTACTGTCCTTGTAGCTGTTACCATCTGTATCTACAGTTTTAAGTTCTATAGCCTTGGAATCGTCCACATGTTCCTCCTTGCTTTCTACCGTATTCTCGGCTGTATCTGATACCGTAGCTGTATCAAAAGCACCAACACCAGAAGTTTCAATATCAGCAGTTCCTGAAGCTTCACCGGTGCTTACACTGGCATTTTGATCATCACTTTGTGACATAGCACCACATCCAGTCACAGATAATGATAAGCAAACAGCCATAGATACTGACGTTGTCCTTATCAGATTTTTACTGAACTTATTTTTCATTAGAGCCCCCTTGCCGGTCTTATATACCTTATATTTTGCTTTATGAGCGTACTCTCATAAATGACCTCTCAGATTCTATGATACAGCAATTTTTCGTTATTTTAATTCTCAAAAATCCCCAAATCTGCGCGCAACTCATTGCGCTATAATCCGGCAGCTATGCAGATTACAACAAAAAAAGCTGCAACTGATTGCATAATGCTATCAGTCTGCAGCTTCCATTTTCTGATCATTATCTTTTATAAAAATAGCAGGTGTCCTGCCATACCTTAGAGTACGAAGATGCTTTTTCCTCTCATTTACAATCTTCTTCTCATTGTCATCAAGGCATCTTTGAGCTTCTTCTATAAGCTCCTCCAACCTTCTCTGTTTGGCCTTCTCATTCTCCAAAAGAGACTGTAGTATCATAACACGCTCCGCTTTGTCGGATTTCTCCCATTTGGCCTTTAAAAACATAGTGGATCTGTCATTTGCCTGAAAGTCAGGAAATATATCCGGATTGACCTGGGAAAAAGAAAAATGCTCTTTTCTAAGTTGATCTAGAACATCAGCCGCACTGCGACTATCTTTACTATTTTTCATGTAATGTACCTTTCTACATCCCCTAAACGTACGTAATAAGTATATCCCACATATCTTACAGTTATCAACAGCTTGGTAATGTTTTTACTGTTTTTCTGCCTTTTGGTCAATGTATCTTTTGATTTTTTGTACACTATTTACAGTTTTGACTTTTGAGATACGTGAATCTATAATTAAATTGTGGTTTTGTGTACATTTCCATCTTTAGGAGGATACACTTTTTTATGAAGCGTACTATGACCTCTAATCTGCTGCCGGGCATGGTCCTTGCAGAAAATGTTTACACGTACAATAATGACCAGCTTATTCTTCCAAAGGGCGCTGTCCTGGATGATAAGTCAATTGCCAAGCTGGAGTTCTATTCTACTGTCAATGTACTTGTTGAAGATGAAATAGAAGAAGTATCCCAGCCATCTATTGATGAACTCCAGACTCTTTCTTATGCCCAAAGGCTCCAGCAAACAACGGAGTTCAAACAGTTCAAGCAGGACTTTGAGGCTGCTGCATCTGATTTTGAAAAGAATATCAATAATGTTGTTCATAACGACAAGCCTATTGACGTTGATGCTCTTACAGCTCCAGTAATGGATCTTATAAATTCCACCAATGGTCCTTCGAATGTTTTTGATATGATGCATTCACTGCGTCAATACGATGACGCAACATATACTCATTGTATTAATGTTGCGCTTATTAGTAATATCACCGGCCAGTGGCTCAAGATGTCTGAAGAAGATATAATGACTCTGACTACCGCAGGTCTTCTTCATGATATAGGCAAACTTGTCATCCCTGAGCAGATCATTACCAAACCGGCTAAACTTACAGATTATGAGTATACAATTGTACAGACTCATCCACAGGAAGGCTATAAGATATTAAAGGAATCCAATCTTGATCCTCATATCAAGAACGCCGCTCTTATGCATCATGAGCGCTGCGATGGTTCAGGATATCCCCTTCATCTTCAGGGACCTCAGATAGATCCTTTTGCCAAGATCGTTGCTATCGCTGATGTCTATGATGCTATGACAAGTGCAAGAGTATACCGCGGTCCTTTGTGTCCTTTTGTTGCAATATCGCTTTTTGAAAGTGAAGGACTTCAGAAATACGATACCAACGCTATCATGACCTTCCTCAGTAACATTGTTAATACTTACCTTTTGAACCGTGTCCGTCTTAATAACAGGCTTGAAGGCGATATCGTATTTATTAACAGAAACCATCTTTCAAGGCCTACTATCCGTATTGGTGACAAGTATATAGACCTTACACAGACACCAGATCTATACATCGAAGAAATAATATGAAAACTAGAAATTATACACTTGATAACGCTAAAGCTTTTGCTATTTTTGTGGTCGTTCTGGCACACGTGCTTAGGGACGGCCGCTATTTTACTTATTTTGTTCCTGCTGCTGTACCGGTCTTTTTCCTTCTTTCAGGAATCACCTACCATCATGGTTCATCTTTTTTGAACTTCATTTTAAAGAAAATAAAAACCATCGTTGTACCTTACCTGTTTGCCGGAGTCATAAGTATCATTATATTTGCTTTTTTGGGAAGATACGCGTCTAATCTTCTTCATGAAGATATAGCAACAACCAAAGTACTTCCTAATATTCTCTTCTTGCTCTATGGCAGTGGTAAATCCGGCCATATGAAATGGAATAATTCACTATGGTTCCTTCCTTGCCTTATGGTGATCATGCTACTTGTCTATCTGATAGAGACAATCGTAGCCAAATTAAAAAAGAGCCGTTTCCACAGCCTTATTATTAGGATCATTCTTAGTCTTTTTTGTCTATCTATAGGATTGTATCTTACAAGGAAATTAAATGGCATCGCACTTTGCTGGCATATAGAAACTGCGCTATGCAACGTGATATTTACCGAGATAGGTATCGTCATAGCGCCTTCAGTATTATCTGCCACAATATTTTCAGATCATACCTGCCATAATGCTATACAAAGACTGATAAATAGACTATTAACATGCAAAGCCATAAGGGCTATATTCTTTTTTGTTCTTGCATTAGTTTTTTCATATCTCAACGGAGAGACAAGCGCCAGAACTGATGAATACGGCATTAGCTTTATACTATATTTCCTAAGTGCTATATGCTATGCTACTAGCTATCTGTATGCCGGAAGCCTAATTGGATCAAAGTTTTCTGCGATAACATATACAGGAATGAATACTCTCCCTATACTTTTATGGAACAAGTATCCTGTTATAGTATTTCAGACACTAATAGGTAAGTTCTCTAATATACTTGATCATCCTGATACTCCGGCAGCACTTATTGCAGCTATCGTCCCCGCCATCCTTGTGATCATCCTATGTCTGCTTGCTGGCAAAATTCAGAAAAAAATTCTCCCTGTAACATTGGGAATCCGGCCAGGTAAATAAAGTAATTCAAACTTCGCACTTGCCAAACATACGCCACACTGTTAGCAATTCACATTGCTGACAGTTAAAAACAGCTTTAAAGCTATCAATCATGTGATGCTTTAAAGCTGTTTACTAATTTTATGCCATTTTAAGTTCGAATTTCCTGACTTCCTCGTCAGTATTAACTTTCTCAATCTGGGCACCAAGTTCTCTCAACTTGATATCAAAGTCTTCATATCCTCTTTCGATATAATGAATATTGTCTATAGTAGTAAAACCATCAGCTGTAAGTCCGGCGATTACAAGTGCTGCTCCGGCACGAAGATCCGGAGCTGATACATCCGCACCGGAGTATCTCTCTACGCCATTGACAATTGCTGCGCTTCCCTCAACCTTAATATTGGCACCCATTCTCATGAGCTGATCAACATACTTGAAACGATTCTCAAAAATACTCTCTGTAACAATACTGATGCCACTTGCAAGGCCTAAAGCTACGGTTATCTGAGGCTGCATATCTGTAGGAAATCCCGGATAAGGAAGAGTCTTAACATGTGTAGCTATAGGACGTCTTCTTGCCTCTACTCTTACTGCATCATCAGATTCATGAATCACGCATCCCATTTCGATAAGCTTAGCCGAAATAGACTCAAGGTGCTTAGGTATAACATTCTTGACTATAACATCGCCTCTTGTAGCAGCGGCAGCTACCATAAATGTTCCTGCCTCTATCTGATCAGGAATAATAGTATATTCACTACCATGAAGCTTCTGAACACCTTTTATACGTATAACATCTGTACCTGCGCCCTTGATATTAGCTCCCATACTGTTAAGGAAGTTGGCTACGTCAACAACATGAGGCTCCTTGGCAGCATTCTCAATAATAGTCTGTCCATTGGCCATAGAAGCTGCAAGCATTATATTGATAGTAGCTCCCACAGATACCATATCCAGATATATATGGCTACCTACAAGCTGCTCTGCCTCTGCATTGATAATAGCATGCTCGATATTAACAGTTGCGCCAAGTGCATTAAAGCCCTTAATATGCTGGTCAATAGGGCGAAGTCCTATATCGCATCCACCTGGGAGAACAACCTGTGCATGTTTATACTTGCCCAAAAGAGCTCCAATAAGATAATATGATGCCCTCATCTTCTTAATGAACTCATTCTCAATCGTATGATTACATACATGGGAAGCATTGATCTTAACACTGTGTCTGTCTATGCGCTCAATAAAAACACCTATGCTCTCCATAGCCTGAAGGAGAATGTTGGTATCCCTTTCATCAGGCATATTGTCAATATATACTGTATCATCAGTCATGATCGCTGCAGCCAAAATAGCCAGCGCTGCATTCTTAGCACCGCCTATCTCAACTTCACCTGCAAGCGGATTACCACCTTTAATGACATATCTTTCCATAATTCTCTCTCATCTGCATACATGGCGTCTTTGCCACTTCTGCCTGATACTATGATACTATGCTTTCAACAACTACTCGCACAAAAAAGTATTATAGCAACGAATAGCACTTTTTGCAACTCAAACAGCACATACACTAAACTTTGTTTTTATCTTGGTTAAAGGGGCATCACCCTTATCAATACAAGTAATTGAGCGGGTTGACCTGAACTCCATTAATTAGAATCTCAAAGTGAAGATGTGCACCGGTACTTACACCCGTATTACCACTAAGAGCTATCTTCTGCCCCTGGGATACATGATCTCCGACAGATACCAAAATCTTGGACAAATGTCCATATCTTGTCTGTCTTCCATCGGGATGATCTATATAGATAACATATCCATATCCTGATCCCCATCCCGCTCTTGAGACAACGCCTCCTGAAGAAGCCATAACTGCTGTTCCAACAGGAGTTGCCCAGTCTACACCTTTATGGTAAGTGCTGGCGCCTTTAGTAGGTCTTGATCTATAACCAAATCCCGAACTAAGTCTTCCGCCAGAAATAGGCTTAATATATGTAGGAGGTACTATTGTTCCTCTTTCAACTATTTTGGCAACAGCCTCGTAGATTACCTCTTCTTTGATAGTCTCCTGAGACACCTCTTTGTCATTCTCGTAATAATTAAGAACTATGGCATTGTGACGTCCATCTGAAGGTTCCTGCAAGACAACAGATTTGGTTGTATACCATGAATCATTGTCCACATACTGAACCTCAGCCTGATAATCCTCTTCCAGATATTCAAGCTCAGTTCTTACAACTGTAAGCTCCGGTTCCGGAACTGTTACAATGATCTCATCTTCAACTCTTATGATTGAGTTTTCATTTTCAATAGTCGGATTCATTGCAACAAGATCATCTACAGTCAGATTGAATTTGGCTGCGATAGATCCCAGTGTATCTCCGCTCTGAACCTCATATATCTGGTTAGTCTCCTGATCTTTGGTTACTTCTTCTATGACAGATGCAAGATCAGTAAGCTCACTCTCAGGAAGATATGCTTCTACAACCTCTACTTTGTCACCAAAATCAAGAGTCTTAACACCAAGATCATAATCATCAAAATCCATATCATCTGATGAAAGCTCTGTATCTTCCATGAATACTTCATCAAGATAAGCTGCTATTCCATAAGATTTAAATTCACTTATAGAACCTGATACATCAAAATAGTTATCTACAGAAGAAACAACTTCAGTAGTAAGGACATTGACCTCTCTGTCAGGGTCAAGTATCAGTGTAGCTTCGAACTCATCGTCATAATCATACTTATCAAGTGCTGCATTAAGGATTTTTAATACTTCTTCCTTGGATGCTACATTAACATAGAAATCGTTGATCTTAATCGTATAGCACCTTTTAAGCGTATCCTTTTCATTTTGCACCAAAGCATTTTTCATCCTGTTTATGACATCATCTGAACTATCCATCTTCTGCCATACGACATGATCACCTGTTATCTCAATATCTGCCTTAGCAAGCACAAGCTCAGTATTATCAAGCTGTAAAAGTCTTCTTGCTTCCCTTAGATATTCATAAGCCTGATCTTCTGATGAAACAATTCCTACATTTTCACCATTGAGAGTAACATAAAAAATATTATCTTCCGAAAAATCAGCTCTGATAAAACTAGGTATAAAAAACAGCCATACAAATGCAAAGAAAAGTGATGCTCTTATGAACCAATATCCTATTTTTCTGTAATGTCTGGTAATATGTTTCATTTAAAAATGTAAAAACCCCATAATATTTAATACATTAATGCCTATACCGATCAGCACAGCAATCAGTGTGATGACGCTGACAGTTGTACATGCATGATTTTTGTCTATTGCAAGCTGAAGTTCTTCTATCTTGTGTGACAGTTCTTTCTGCTTCTCAGAAAGGCCTTCAAATGCTCTTTGAAGCTGACCTGAAGTCTCATCTGCAACGCTCACTGCAAGATGATCATTCTCATCCAGGATACGCTTTATAATATCTTCTGTGAGTTTCTTATTCTCATCCTGTGATGATGCCTGAACATTCCTGTAGACCTGAACACCAATATCATGAGTATATTTGTGTTCTTCATCAAGCCTCTTATAAAGAGATTCAATAAATGCCTTATTCTTATCTTCTATACCATTATTAAAGGCATCATAAAGACTCTTGTTATTATCTTCTATTCCTCTTCCAAGAGCATCAAGTAGCGCTCTGTTGCTGTCTTCAAATCCGCCGCTAAGGGACTCTAAAAGTGTCTTATTACCGTCAGTTATATTCTGACTTATATTTTCAAGAAGCTTTTTGTTCTCGGCATTATCTGTATCTTTTGTATTATCATCAAGCTTCGAGGATATTTTGTTCATTAAAGCTGTAAGTTCATCCGCAGTTTTATGAATTGCTTCCATCTCCTCCTGATACTGCAGGGTCTGTGTACGAAGCCTTTGTGTTTCAGCAGCTTCAGCTGCTGCATTAGCCTTGATCATTTCTGCTGCGCTTATCTTATCTGCAAGCTTATCCATTATATTATCCACTATCCTTTCTCCCCATGTCCTGCTGTCTTTTTTCAATGCTGTACCTCCAAAAACAAGTGTAGATTTTTGTGAATATTGCACAGTACTTTCTAAAGATGCGACTATTTTTTGTGCACGTTAACTGAGTCTTTACTACTTGTTCATATTTTATACATAAAACATGTCTATATTAAATATATAAATGATTCAGACAAACAGATAGATATTTTTTCATAATAGCCCGGGTGCCGAAAGGTGCTCGGGCACTCCTCATTAATGGCTTTTCTTGAAACTTTATTCCTCTTTCTGGTTCTTGATCTTTTCAGCAATCTCCAAAATCTCGTTGTTAAGAGAAAGCATACGGGCATCAAGCTCCGATACCATATGTGCACATTCTAAAAGCTCTGTATTAATATGAGTTGGGGCGTTGCCTTCAAACTTGTACTGAATCTTGTGTTCAAGTGAAGCCCAGAAATCCATTGCTACTGTTCTAATCTGAATTTCGACTTTAGTATCGATGATACGATCAGACAGGTATACCGGAACAGTGACTACCATATGATAGGATCTGTAGCCACTTGCCTTGGGATTCATAATATAATCCTTGACTGCTATTATCCTTATATCGCTTTGATTGCTGATGATATCGGCGATTGTATAAATATCGTTTGTAAAAGAGCATATTACTCTTATTCCGGCAATATCATTGACATATTTTACCATATTTTCAATGGTAGATTCATAGCCATGGCGTTTTAATTTTTTGACTATACTTTCTGATGTCTTGATCCTTGCCTTGATATGCTCAATAGGATTATAACGATGAACCTGTTGAAATTCATCATTTATAATCTCTATCTTAGTATTGATCTGTTTAAGTGCTGAATGATAGACGAGTGTAACCTGCTCCCAGGTATGAATATCCTGCTCGTTCCCTATTTTAAGCTCCAAGATTTTTCCCTCAATTATAAATTATTTTTTGCAATCCATAGCCCCCAAAGGTAGCCGGGAGCCCGCATTATCCGACCATTTCACCCCTAACATGATCAGAAATCTCTTCTTATTAAAAGATGTTTTGAATTCTATCCCTCTTATATCTTACATTCAAATGGGTATATTTGGCAAATATTACATAACTTTATAACCCTATATCACGAGCAAAGAAAGTGGCTAATTGTTCCAGTACTCTTTATTAAGACTACAAGCCCTTACAAGGCTCTTGGGGAGCCTGTTATACATTTTACCAAGTCTAAATCCCACATACCTGCTGCCTACAAGGAGTATATAGTGCGGTATCCTATAGGTTTTATGCATATCCTGAAGATATCTGATCGTACCTTTGACCATTTTCATGCCTTCAGACTCATTGGACAATCCTTCAAATATCTCCGGATGATCTTTTTGAGATACACCTATGTCAAAATTCCTGTGGAACTGCTGCATACATGTATAGTTATGAGAATGTACAACTCCAGCGCGAGGAACATATCTTGTCGCATATCCTGCCTTTATAGCTGTTCCCGCATATACCATATCTTCATTGAAGATAGCTTTTCTTATGAATCCTCCAAGCTTGTCATATATGCTGCGCTTATACATGGCACATACATTAGAGCAAAAATATGTTTTGATTCCCAGTTTTTCTACATCAGCTAGTGTTTTCCTTATTGAGGTTACTGAATAGTTGAACTTTCTGGCATAAAGCTCTTCAGGATTACAATCAGGTCTGGGAATCTGCCTTGCATATGAGACAGCCAACTGATCATCACCGTCAAATGCCTTCACAAGCTCCTCTATAAGATTTCTATCTGCAGGGATAGCATCCTGTGTCATACACATAAAGTACTCTGCATCTGAAAACAAAACGCCCTCATGTCTTGTGCGTCCATGATCAAATTCCTGTTTGGACAGATGAAAAACAGTCACATTTGGATATCTAAGCGTTAGCTGCTCGTCACTTATAAGCTTTGCAAGTTCCTGTGCCTGCGTATTCATTAGGATGATCTTTGAAGGCTTTATGGTCTGCTCGTTCAGCCTGTCCAAGAGAGTAAATAGTTCTTTATTAGGTTTATATGTAGGTATTATCACATCAATATCATACATGCTGGTATCTCCCATCAGGCTCTATACTATAGCCACATTTTATGCTCATCACATGTAGCCTGTTAATCTACATGCCACGAGCCGGAGTATATCCCCGGCTCGATTATGCAAAAAGCCTTTAAGGCTTTAATGATTATTATATTTATGATCAAGATTTTAGATCAATATTTTAATCAACAGTCTTACCTGTGTAATAGTCTTAGTTAGACATTCCTGCTGTCTTACCTGATATATATTCACTATATTCCTTGACAGTGTCAGAACAGGTATAGCCCTCTTCTCCAAAGAGGAATTCATGAAGCCATACAACATTGGATTCAAGTGAGATAGGTGCTACAACACTTGCTTCTCCAACTTTACCGGTTGCACGCATTGATTCCTGAGGGAATCCGTCCTCTGCAACAATTGAATAACTGCTTATCTTACCAAGAAGCTCGACTATCTTGGAAAGTTCAAGTGATGTTGCCATCTCATCAAATACCTTGTTGGCAATATTGGTAAGAGTATCTGTATCTGCAGTCTTAGCCTTGTCCATGATAGCCTGGATAACTTCTCTCTGACGTGCAGCACGTGCAAAGTCGTTACCTGCTGTATATCTGATACGGCAGTAAGCTGTAGCCTGAAGTCCATCAAGAGTCTGCATTCCTGTTGTTGTTACTTCTTTGTAGGAGATTCCAAGCTCTTTAGCCATTGTCTGCTGATAGTTGTTGATATGAAGTATCTCTGCATCATCAACTTCTATTTCTACACCGCCCAGATCATTGATGATATCTGTAAGACCACCAAATCCTATAGTGATAAAGTCTGTGATATCAAGGTCGAGGTTAGTATTGAGCATGTTTATAGCCTGCTGAGGTCCGCCATAAGCATATGCTGCATTGCACTTACCATAACCCTTGTCATTCTGCTGGTTAAGATATGTATCACGATATACTTAGCAAAGCTTGATCTCGCCTGTATCCTGATTAATAGAAGCTATTATGATACAGTCAGAACGTGTTCCTGATGAGAGGATTCCTTTGGTTGAGTCAACACCAAAAAGTGCTATGTTCCAGTAGCCTTTCATCGACTCGTTGTTCTTAACTGATTCAGCGATATTCTGATCAAGCTCTTCCTCGTCAACCTTAACTTCTGTTACGTTGGTAATACCTGCTTTGATAAATACAAAATAAGCAGTTACACCAAGAATAGCTATTATAAGAATCTCAGCTATGATGATAGCTATAGTTTTGTTATTATTCTTCTTTCTTCCGCGTCCCTGTGAAGAAGGTCTTCCATTCTGAGGATATCCGCCTTGAGGTCTAGCTCCCTGCTGTGGGTATCTTCCCTGAGGTGCTCTGCCCTGAGAATATCCACCATTTTGATATCCATTTCCCTGTGAATAACCGTGTCCCTGAGGTGCTCTACCCTGAGAATATCCGCCCTGAGGTCTTGCTCCCTGCTGCGTATATCTTCCCTGGGGTGCTCTGCCCTGAGGTGCTCTTGAACCCTGAACCGGTCTTCCGTTTCCATTATTCGAAGGTCTTCCCTGCCCGTTTGATACAGTCCTTCCTGAAGGTCTGCCATTATTTGATGATCTGTTATAATTTCCTCTTCCGTCATGATTATCGAAATTAGACATGCCATTCTCCTTTACCGCAATCCAGTCAGATAATGTATGGTCATCCTGCGGTTACCAATAAAACATTTCTCCCTTGACCACCTGTCTATTTTGCCACAAAATGCTTTTTTATACAAGTATTGCAACTTAAACGTAGCTTAAATGCTTTTTAAAATTATATACTTTTTGTATACTTTTCAATGTTCTCAGGACTTAATAGGCATTCTTTTTGCCATGGAAGAAAGTTCCAAAAAGGATCTTGAGATCAAAGCCAACAGACCAGTTCTCTATATAATAGATATCATAATCTATACGCTTACGGATTGATGTATCTCCTCTATAGCCATTGACCTGAGCCCATCCTGTTATGCCTGGGCGGACCTGGTGTTTGACCATATATCTTGGTATCTCTTCCCTAAACTTCTCAACAAACTGCGGACGCTCCGGCCTTGGCCCCACAAGTGACATAGATCCAAACAGAACATTAAAAAACTGCGGAGTTTCATCAAGGTTATGACTTCTTAGATATCTGCCTATCTTAGTTACTCTAGGATCATTTTTGGTTGTCCAGCCCTTAGCTTCTTCTTTGGTTGTCTGTACTTCCATAGTACGGAATTTGTACATCATGAAGTTCTTGCCGTTAAGGCCGACTCTTTCCTGTTTAAATATAATGGGTCCCTTTGAAGTAAGCTTAATACCTATAACTGCAAAGAGCATTACAGGGCTGTAGCATATGATAGCTACAATAGCGCCTATTATATCAATGATCCTTTTTACTATTCTATTACCGGTATCTGTAAGAGGCACATACCTTATATTGATAACAGGAAGTCCCTCTACGTCCTCTGTATAAGGACTGCTTGGGAATAAAGATGTATAGTCAGGTATGAACTTGGTGTGGACTCCGGACTTTTCACAGCAAGCTACAAGTTCTTCAAGCATATCGTAGTGATCAAGTGAAAGAGTTATCGCTATCTCATCGTACGAATTAGCGCTTATAAGCTCGCTAAGCTGATCGATGGTTCCTATGACTCTGACGCCATGATAAGCAGTTCCAACAGGTATCCTGTTATCAAGTATTCCGTTTATCGCATAGCCCCACTGAGGATTTTCTTCTACTCTGCTGATATATGCTTCTGCAGATCTTGAATATCCAACAAGGAGTACGTGCTTTAAGTTATATCCTTTTTTCCTCATAAAGCGCAGAACTCTTCGAACTGCATATCGGGACAAGGACATAACGATTATATTAACTACAAAAAATACTGCAATGAGTTTTCTGGAGAAGTGATCCTGGTGAACCAGGTACAGACCGCCTACAAATACTGCAACACCGATAACATTGGCTTCTATTATGTTACGGATCTCACTTCCAACCTTACCGGATCTTCTTGGCGTATACAGATTAGTGATATTATAAAGGACAAGATAAGCAGGTACCAGTAGATAAAGTACGCTAAAATAGACTTCTCTTGGAAGCGCAACTTCAAGCTCATAGCTATCAACAAATATGGAATAAAACCTTATATAATATGACAGCACGTATGCGACAACAATTGTCACCGCATCCACCAGGACCTGTATCCTGTTGAGCTGTTTCTGATTGTTCTTTATCATAACACTCCGTCCCCTGACCGCACTTTTGCCTTAAGTTGCCTTAAATTACCTTAAGGCATCCTGCCTATATCCGGCATATATACGGCCGCTTATATTTTGATCATATAAATCTTTTTATTGTATTTATCCACATTTCAATCTGAAGGATTGCAAGACTTTTCAGATTCTTTCGTTGGAATCTGACTTTTTTGTCTGATCCTTTATGTATCTTGGATATTCCCTGCATAAGTCCCTGCATATAAGCTCTGCCAAGGCCTTTTCTTGCAAAGAATACTCCCTTTATCACTATTCCTGCAAGAATAAGAGGAAGATTTAATACAATCTGCAAAAAAGGAAAATTCTTATATATAAGATACAGATTGTTGCCCGCTGTAAGCTTTTGCTTGAACTCATTATATCTTGAACCCGAGGTTGCACTTCCTGCATGAAGTACTACAGCTGCCGGCTCTAAAAAGTTTATATATCCATAAACTCTGGCTCTTATTCCTATGTCCACATCCTCAAGATAGCAGAAGTGCAAAACGTCAAATCCGCCGATCTTGTCAAAAACACTTTTCCTGTATATAGCCGCGCCGGCGCAGGAGGATGTAATACTCTTCCTATCTGAAAAATAAGATGCAGGCTTATCTTTACCATCAGTAAATGCCCATCCCATCGCGCTGTAATAATCTCCGCTGTCATCAACTATGTATGGGTTATTTAAAGATACCATAAGTGCCTGTACAGAGAAAGCCTTTTTCTTATGATCTATTGCATTTTCAAGTTTTTCTATGCAGTCATTCCTGCAGACAGTATCATTGTTAAGAAGAAATATATACTCAGTACTAGCAAGTTCTATCCCCTTGTTTACTGCGTTTGAAAAACCTGTATTGGAAGAAAGACTTACCAGTTTACAACTAATCTTGGAACCATCCTTGCAAATAAGTTCTCCCTCATAATTTTCTTTAATATAATCTATACTTCCATCTGTCGATGCATTATCTATGATTATAATATCCGAAGGCAAGGTCTGCACAAGAAGTGATTCTATGCAGTCCTTTAAATATTTCATTCCATTGTAATTTGGAATGACAACTGTTGTTTTTGACATACAAGCATATATCCTTTAATTTCAATACAGTTTTTATATCAGTCTGTTTATATCAATCTTTTTTATCAGACTTTTTCATCAGCCTTTTTATCAGTCTTTTATATCAGCCTTTCATATCAGTCTTTTATATCAGTTTTTTTCTGTACCATCTTAGGATCCCATACCACCCTGTAGCCAAGATGTCTTACTGCCCTGCAGAATCTGATACTTTCTTTTTTGATCTTGTCATCGTCCCAGTTACCAGGAATTATGATATGCCCTACCTTAGATTTGAGAACAGTCTCATCCTCCGGATCAGTAAATGTATCTTTCTGCTTCAGAATCTCGTTATTGCTATGATAAGTAAGACCTGTAACTTCTTTTAATAGCGGTCTTAGTTTCTTCCTTATGCGCATGCATCTAAGATCCACTGCATCTGCATCCTGCTGGCAGGCAGCTATATGCGTGAATCCGCCGCTGTAGCCTTTAGGAAGACCATAATATACAATGCTTCCGTCTTCTTTATAGATTCCGCCTACCAATGTGCCTTTTTTATCTACAAGCTTGCCGCCGATTACGCCGATATCCTTCCTGGCTCTGAATATTCCATCCGGATATTCAACTCTGTAGAACCCCACATGCATAAGTTCACTTACGTTTGCATTAATTCCTTTAGCCTTAAGAATATCATATACAGCTCTTTTACCTGCATCGTAAGCATATTTCTTACTTGCAGGATTGGCTGCAGTTGATGCTTCGTGACATCTCCAATGATACAGTACCTTATCTATATGCCTTATATCCCTATCATTATCATCCATTGAAAGTGAAAGACAGGTTCTAAGGATAAGATCAAAGTCCTGAGCACCATCATATTCTTTTCTAAACATTTCCTTTTGGATAATATCAGCTCTGATAGAAGTAAAGTGGCATATATAGTTGTTGGATAAAAGATAATCAAGGTTATAACAAGGCTTGATATTAGGCTCATAGAACCTTGTCATATCTGTATCACACTTATCTTCATCAGAATAGATAAGCCCTATAGGACAATCAGACAGCTTATCCGGCTTAGAGCTTTCCATTTCATCAAGTATTTCTTTGGCAAAATAATATAAAGCATCAGGCGTTATAACATCATCATGATCAAGAAGGCATACATAATCTCCCTTTGCAGCCTTTAGTGCTTCATTTGTATTATCTGAAATCCCGCCATTACTTTTTAGATGGATATAAATTATCCTGTTATCATCTTTAAATCTATCCAAAAGCAGATTCTTCAATCTCTCATCTGCAGAAGCATCTGCTAATATAAGCTCCCATTTAGGATAAGTCTGACATACGACAGACTCTACCATTTCTATAAAGAATTTAGAATCTGTATTGTAGCACGGAACAAGTATACTAAAAAGAGGCGCTATATCAGATTCCCAAACGCTCTTTGTCTCTTCTTTCTGTCTGGAAAGTTCCTTATCAGATGCAGGTATAAAATTATACTCCTTCTTCTGATCTTCAAGTCTTTCTTTGGCAGCATAATATGCTGCAGCTATTCCGTTTCTCTTTGCATATGCTATTGTCTTTTTTATAGAACCTAACATACAACCTCTTAGTGATCACGATATTTGTTCAGATTACAAATGATGTAAAAACTTGTAATCTTCACTTAGTATAACACAGTTACAGCCCGAGAGCATACGCCCCCGGGCTGAATAATAGCTTAAATATTTAATATCTTATTACTGTCCGATAACTTCCTTAACAGCAGCTGTAAGTTTATCCTCAAGCTCTGCGGCATCTTCAAGGCTAGTTCCCTTAACGCCCATATAGAACTTGATCTTAGGCTCTGTTCCGGAAGGACGTGCACAGCACCATGAATCATTATCAAGTGCGAAGTACAGAACGTTGGATGTAGGAAGTCCTGTCTTGCCCTTAGCTCCTGTAGCAAGATCAAGTGTCTCACCAGTCTTGTAATCACGGAACTCTTCTACAGTCCAGTCACCAAACTTCTTAGGAGGATTGCTTCTGAGCTTGTCCATAAGAGCTGCAATCTCTTTTGCTCCCTCGATACCCTTCATAGTGATAGAATACTGGCCTTCCTTGTAATAGCCATATTCATTGTAGATATCTACCATTGCATCCCATGCTGTCTTGCCTTCATTCTTGTAGAATGCAGCAAGTTCGCAGAGCATCATAACTGCTACGATAGCATCCTTATCACGGGCATGTGTACCTGCAAGACATCCATATGACTCTTCAAGACCGAATACATAGTTGTACTCGTTATTTCTTTCTTCAAACCACTTGATCTGCTCACCGATGTACTTAAAGCCTGTTAATACTTCGATGTAGTGAAGGCCGTACTTGTCAGCGATTCTCTTAGCCATATTGGTTGTAACGATAGTTGTTACAAATGCAGGACGCTCAGGCATAAGTCCAAGCTTTGTACGCTCGCGAAGGATATACTCTCCTATGAGCATACCAGACATGTTACCTGTGAACTGCTTGTATTCGCCTGTCTTAGTATCCTTAGCATAGATTCCAAGTCTGTCAGCATCAGGATCTGTTGCAAGGACGATGTCTGCATCCTTCTCTTTTGCAAGTTCAAGAGCAAGCTTGAATGCCTTAGGATCTTCCGGATTAGGATACTCAAGAGTTGTAAAATCAGGATCCGGAAGTTCCTGCTCAGGTACGATATATACCTTGTTGAATCCAAGCTCCTTAAGGATTCTCTGAACCGGCTTATTACCTGTTCCATGGAATGGTGTATATACGATAGTAAGCTTATCAGCCATAGCCTTGATAGCTTCAGGATGAAGGATCTGCTTCTTAAGTTCTACCATGTAAGCATCATCCATCTCTTTGCCGATTGTCTCGTAAAGACCTGCTGCCTTAGCTTCATCTGCCGGCATAGTCTTAACTTCATGATAATCTGTGATAGCTTTAACAGCATCCATGATTCCTGTATCGTGAGGAGGTGTAACCTGTGCACCATCTTCCCAATATGCCTTATATCCGTTGTATTCCGGCGGATTGTGACTGGCTGTAACCATAACACCTGCGATACATCCAAGTTTTCTTAAAGCAAATGAAAGCTCAGGTGTAGGACGAAGTTCATCAAATACATATGCCTTGATTCCGTTAGCGGCAAGGCATCTTGCTGTCTCATCTGCAAATTCAGGAGAGAAGCGACGGCAGTCATAAGAAATAGCAACACCCTTTTTCTTGCCCTCTTCTCCTGCTGTTTTAAGGATATAGTTTGCAAGGCCCTGTGTAGCCTTACGTACGGTATAGATATTCATGCGGTTGGTTCCGGCTCCGATAACACCTCGAAGTCCACCTGTACCGAACTCAAGTTCCTTGTAGAAACGGTCTTCCACTTCACTTTCGTTGTTACGAATAGCAAGAAGTTCCTGCTTGGTTGTATCATCAAAATAAGGATCATTCAACCAATACTCGAACTGCTTTGTTGCTTCGCTCATAATTATTCCTCCTCTTATCCTATATATGCATCTATTATCAAGCACATTTAATTATACATACAAGACTATTTCAAAATAAAGACATATTTACAATAAAATCTCAATGATCTCCAAGAACTGTATCCCCAAGACCATCCACATTTACTGAAAAATCGCTTCGATCAAGCGTAAAGTTCTTGTTGTAATAAGGATCTCCTTTTTCAAGGATGTCCTTCCATTTATTTCTGAACTGCTCAGATTCTCTGTTATAACGTTCTGCCTTTTCTCCCGAATCATCAAGACCTCTTGATGCAGACTCGTGATGATAAGCTTCTGCGAATGGTGTAAATACGTTAAGGTATCCCTTCTTTCTAAGCTTAAGACACAGATCAACATCATTAAGTGATATGGCAAAAGATGGATCAAGACCTCCCACTTCATCATATTTAGCTCTTGAAATCATAAGGCAGGCACCTGTAACTGCGCTCATATCCTGCGCGTAGCAAAGGCGTCCCATATATCCAAGGTTAGTTCCTTCCATGCCATAATGGGAATGTCCTGCTGTCCTGTGAGCGCCAAGTCCTAAGATAACACCTGCATGCTGAATCTTCCTGTCAGGGAAATACAGCTTAGCTCCTACTGCACCTACATCTGATCTCTGGGCATACATGAGCATCTCTTCCATCCAGTTAACAGTTATTATCTGAATATCGTTGTTAAGAAGGACAATATAATCGCCCACGCTGTGCTTTATTCCAAAGTTCATGACATCTGAATAATTGAACTTGTCCTGACTTCCAAAGTCCACGACCTTAACAAGCGATGCCCAAGGCTCTTTGGTAAGTTCCTTGTAATACTGCCTTATTTCATCTGTCTTTGAGTTGTTCTCAACTACGATTATCTCATAGTTGTCCCATGTAGACTTTTCTTTGATAGATGTAATACACCTTCTAAGATCATCTGCATGATCACAGTTAGGGATCACAATTGAAATCTTAGGCCTTCCCTCGATCTCATATGAGATCTTGAAGATAGTTTCAAAAGCCTTGGTGCTTGTGATCTTAAAGTGTTTATAGCCGTGTCTTTTTAAATGATCTGCAACAGCACCTCTTGCTGCTTCTATAGCATAAGTCTTAGCTTCAATTCCTGATGCAACAGAACCTGCATGAGATCTCCAATAATACAAGATCCTTGGTATATGTACGATATTCTTTGCTTCGTCTGTAAGGCGAAGTATCATATCATGATCCTGGCTTCCGTCAAATTCCTTACGGAAAAGTTCTGTACCATCAAGAAGCGTTCTCTTAAACACGCTAAAATGGCAGATATAGTTATTGGCTCTTAACGTATCTACCGCATAATCAGGCTTAAAATGCATTGTTTCCATATGGTCAATGCTATTGCCATGGAAAGTAGTCTCATCACAGTAGATATAATCTGCACCCTGTTCATTTATAGCTTTGACATATACATACAAAGCTTCAGGATGAAGGATATCATCATGATCAAAAAGGCCTATATATTCGCCATCAGCCATCTTAAGACATTCATTGGTATTGCCGGATATTCCTGCATTGACCTTGAGCTTTTGATAGCAGATACGTCCCTTACCGTCTTTTTCCTGATACTCTTTGATGATCTGACCCACATATGCATGTTCATCATCAGATCCATCGGCAAGGCACAGCTGCCAGTTCTGATAAGTCTGACTTGTTACAGACTCGATCATATCTCTAAGGAACTTCTCAGGAGTATTATATACAGGAGTCAGGATGCTGATCTTGACCATATTTGGGAAAACAGCCTGTGACTCTTCAAGCCTTTTAGCTTCATCCGGAAAGCTTGCTGTTCCAAAATGGCTCATAGCCTTCTTTTCCCTTTTTTTATATCCGATCTTTGCAATAATTCCTCTTATAGATCCAAGATTTCTGATCCTGTTATTCTGACGCTTCACATAATGATAGAAACGTCTGAAAGGTCCTGAGATGGCCCAGAGCTTACTTGTTTTGATCTTATCGAGCTTTCTTATGGCTTCATCTCTTTCTTCTTCAAGTTTTGCAATTCTTTCAGAAAGATCTGCGGTCTTTAAGCGCTCTTTTTCATATGCACTTTTATAATCAAATTGTTTATCTTCCAATTATCGCGCCTCTTTACTGCTTATTTTTTATATAACATCCATGGTCTTAGTGCCCCAGTTCATGACCCTGGTACGTGAAGTCGTATCTTTATAGAGCATTCCGGCCTGATAAGTTCCCTTAGGAAGAACACCCTCTTCTATCCTGGATCTGTAGCCTGTTATCTCAACACTTTGCTGATCCTTAAGGTTCTTCTCAACATCCTCTCTTAGCATATCATGTACTTTAAACGAATATACACAAGGTTCTACAGGAGTAAGATCTTCAGAACTCTTTACCCTCCTAAGGAGAAGTGTTCTGTTATATATAGCATTATCAGAACCAACTACAAAGCTGTATCCTTTGATAAAATAGCCGGTATCATTAACAGGCTTTTCTTCTCTTCCCTTATAATACATCTTGTTCCATTTATTCAATGAACCGATGTAATCTGTCCTAAACCACACGCATTCGTTCTTCCAGCTATCAGGATATCCCTTGGGCACAAGCTGCGCATTTGAGCTTTCTATCTCATCAGGATGAGGAATTTTGGGATTGGCCATGATATAATCCTGCGCCACATCATCGTTGACTAGAGCCTGATGATAGAATGGATCTTTGGTATACATATTCATGTGACGCTTCATAAGAGTGTTGTTTTCTCTCATAAGACGGTCTGTCTTTTTGGCATCTGCATTATCATCACCTCTGCTTAGAGATTCATGATGTACCAGATTAAAATAGTTACAGCAGACGTTGTAATATCCCTCTTCAAGAAGTCTCCAGTTAAGATCTACATCATTGAAAGCAACAGCAAGACCTTCATAATATCCGCCAAGTGCTTCAAACTTGTCTCTGCTTACCATAAGGCATGCTGCTGTAACTCCGCACATATCATGGGTTCCTTCGTTGGCTCCAAAATACCACACCTTATTATCAGAAAGTCTCTGAAGCTTGTGCATAGGTCCTATATGAATCGCAGTAAGACCTGCATGTTGTATAAGGCTTCCATCAGGATTGAGCACAGGATCAGCAGGATATAACAGCTTACATCCTACAGCACCCACATGAGGAAGCCTTGCATAATAGGAGAGTTCTCTAAGCCACTCACCGCTTACAATCTCTATATCATCATTTAGAAACAGGATCAGATCTCCTGTAGCATTCTTGGCACCAAGATTACACATGTATGAAAAATTGAAATCTCTAGGCTCATAAATATATGATATAGATGCACTATTCTCAGTTCTTATCTTATCAAGAAGTTCCTCATACTGTTTCTTCTTGTCTTCACAGCTTCCGTTATCAACAACTATTATCTCATAGCTTACATTCTCAGATCCGCTCCCATAATGAGTAAGCGATACAAGACACTGCTTTAGTACCTCAGGATGATCTTTAGACGGAATGACAACAGAGACTTTGACAGGAGATTCAATTGTATGATTTTCTTTATGAAAAGATCTTCCAAGAAAAAGATCTTCTCCATGTGCTCTGTGAAAAAGCACCTTATCAAGGTGATAAACAGGGAAATTCATTCCATCCCGTTTATTAAATCCACCTTCGATCAAAGCCATATGACCAAAAAGCTTATCACATACAGGCATATTCTCATAATTCAAAGAAGATACCTTACCCCATGGCATGATCAAAGGCTCATCGATATTATTTATAGCCTTCTTAACAAGTCCTGCCCTGGCTGCATATATACTTCCAATATAAAAAGCATTCAGATATGAATCAGGTGACCAGTCCGGCTTAAAATAAGGAGCAGATGGCCTTTCGTTTTCATCAAGTTCATCCTCATCTGCATACAGAAGATTTATATTCTTATTTTCTTCAAATGCATTTCCTATGTACTCTTTTGCATATCTGATAGTTCTGCCTTTTTTGCGGCAAAAGATGATTATGTCCTCTTCGCCTGCTTTGTCTATTGCTTTATTATGTGAGGTATTCTGAGTTATTATATCATCAAAAAATATAGTTATTATCTTATGATCGCATAAAGTCTGAGGCTTCTCATTTTCAAACTCCTCAATATGGAGATCATAATGAAAAGTCATGCTGCGAACAGCATTCTCATGTTTACGCTTTGCGTTTGCGGTCAGATACGCCCGTACTGCCTTTTTTAAGCCCATTTTTAAACAAACCTTTCAGCTTACTAAATCTAAGCCCCTCGTCATCAGATTCATCAGATCCGGCATACTGATATGAAACCAGGTCCTGAGCCTGCTTCTTCTGAATCGAAGACACTGTAAGCCTTATATTTATACGATTTACAGCCCTCTTTTTGAGCTCATCGCTGGTAAAATCAAATTCAATCCAAGGATCATCTGAATCAAATACAATGCTTTCATCAGAAAGCCATGCACCATTTGGATGTATTCCAAGTGCACTATTATCATCACTTATCCTCTCATCATTCCACTTAACGCTTGTAAGAGATACGATACATGGATGTGATACAGGATCAAGTCGCAGCTTCATGACATTATCATCAAGCTCTAGCTCTATCATGGCTTTGCCATTCTTATCATATTCTGTATCAAGCTCTTTGGAATTCTCTTCAGAAAATCCCTCGCCATAGTCATAATACAGCTTGATCGCTTCCGGATTAAATACCGGAACCTCCGGTGGCGGAAGAAGCTCTGCAGGAACAGTTGCCTTCTTGCCAATCTTCTTCCAGATTTCTACCATGGACATTCGATTGCCTGTCACATATTTCTGGAATCCTGCTTCTTCTTCAAGAAGGTCTTTGGCTTCTTCTTCAGACAGCCCCAGCTCCTTATAGAACCTATCTATTCCTATCTTTCTTCTCTTTTCATCTTCTTCAAGGTAGCAGTAAAGTGCTCTGAAAGCTATCTCTTTAGTAGGAATCTGCTTGCCATAAGTCCACTCATAATCTATAACTGTCCAGATAGGACCGTTAACCAGGATGTTGTTGAATATAAGATCATAGTCAGCAACCGCCATCTCCTCATTATAAGAGATCCTGCGAAGATATTCTCTGAAGAGCTTTTCAAAACCTTCAATATCATCTCCTGCAAGACACTTATCCATAAGTGATGAAAGCGGCTCTCCATTAACAAAAGAAAAAGAAGCAACACCAGTCTTTTCATCTATCTGACAATCATTGATCTCGAGATCTCCGCCTCTGTAACGCTCTTTCAAAGCTTCATAAGCATCTCTGATACTATTTATATGATCAACTGCTTCTGCACATAGAGGAGTCTTGGTGATGATCCTTCTGCCGGCTCTGTCCACGCAGATATCTGTACGGATCTTAAATTCCGCAGCTCTGTCATTAGAATATTTTGAAAATACGGTAGGGAATTCATTACCGATTATTACTTCAAAAGAGTTTGCAAAATCCTGATACATTCCATCTTTGACAAGCCCATCAAAGGCATATTTTTCATTAAAAAGTATCATGCGGGAATTATCAAAATTGCGCACATTATCATTAAGCTCACCAAGTCCCGGTAGATAATAATCCGAGTGCATCATGGTCATGAACTTATAATCAGGATATGGATAATAGAAATGGTAATTATTGATACCGCATCTTTTGAAGATCTGTATAAGACCGTTTCTGGTAAATGTTCTTGCAACACTTTCAGAATTATAGCCTTCTATTCCTGAGAAGTAAGTTCCAAGATGATCTTCTCTGCATCCTGCCAGATACTTAAGACCCATACGGTTCTCGATCGCTATAACGATCCTTCCCCCTGCATGAAGGTGCTTTTTGAGCATTTTAAGGAAGTTATCGTAAGGATACTCTCCGCCTATATATCCCTGGCCATATTCAAATACACCTATAAGGAAAATATAGTCAAAGTCATTTGGAAGATCCGGCTCTATATCCTTAAAATTACCAACATGAATAGTTACATTGTCACAGTTTTTATTTCTGTATGCATTGATCTCACTTCTTTTCTTGGAAAGATCAACACAGGTAACAGATCCGGATTTTTGGGATAGCTTACCGGTAATTGCACCACAGCCAGATCCTACCTCCAATACTTTTTCAGATCCGGACATAGGTATCCACTCTATTATGTTGCTACGCTGCTCTGAAAGATGGTACAGAACAGGCCAGCTGCCTTTTTTTTCTATTATCTCAGGGAACTTGGACGGATCATTGTTCATAACTATGTCAAGAAGTTCATCCTCTATCTGCCCGTCGCAGTAGAGATCCATTCCCTTATAGCGGTCAAAATTTAGTGTTACATTACCGATTTTGGTCGTCTGCGCCATACCCATTCCTCCCGATCAAACATTACTCAACCCTTACTTTGGAATTCATGTCATAATAACCGACTGTATTCTTATCAGAGATCACTGTAAGATTGAGTGCATCATATAGCCTATGGTATACAGTAAAGTTTTCCTGTTCATATCCTGTTACACCAAAAGAAATCAGGTACTCACCACCCTGAAGATCAATCTTCTGAGTGAATGTGATTTTCTTTCGATCCCCCTTCTTCACAGGAGACAGGAAAGCCTTTTCAAACATTGTATTGGTACCGGTAATCTCTATACCGAGAATATTCTTAAGTGTAAATGCAAAAATCGGAGCAGGACAATCTCTCATAAATTCTACTGACATATGAATAGTACACTCATCACCTTTTTGCACAGATGATACCCTGCGTCCTGTATTGTCAGTAATATAATAATCCTGAATTCTTGCTGCTCCGTCGCCATACTCAAGTACGTTAGGATTCTTGCCTACCATCTCAGATTGTGATGGCTCAGCCTTAGCAGCATTTTTGCCCTTACTGTTTCTTTTTTCCATCGGTGTGCCAACTTTGGAATCAGCTTCGTCAGCATCTTCTCCGGCACGTTTTCTTATATCTTCATCTTCAAGAAGGTTTAGAGCCACTTCGGCATTTTCCTTGGGAGCCACATACTGACCCACAAGAACCTGCTTGTAGATATCTATCATTTCCTTAGGAGAGCCTTCTCCAATCTTGACACCCTGATTGATAAGAACAGCTCTATCGCAGTATTTACTGATACTTGAAAGATCATGGGATACAAAAAGTATAGTCTTACCCTGCTTCTTGAACTCTTCAAATTTGTGATAACACTTAGCCTGGAAGAAAACATCTCCTACAGAAAGCGCCTCATCTACTATAAGTATCTCAGGATCGATGTTGATATTAAGAGCAAAGGCAAGGCGTACAAACATACCGCTTGAATAAGTCTTAACAGGCTGGTATACGTATTCTCCGATATCTGCAAAATCCAAAATAGCATTCATACGGTTCTTGATCTCTTCTCTGGTAAAGCCGATCATCATACCGTTTAAATAGATATTTTCAATTCCGTTATATTCCATGTTAAAGCCTGCTCCAAGCTCAAGAAGAGCAGAGATACGGCCATTAACATTTACAGTTCCGTTTGTAGGTGTAAGTACACCTGTAATGATCTTTAAAAGAGTAGACTTACCGGATCCATTGGTTCCAATGATTCCGACTGTCTCACCTCTGTGTACTGTAAGATCTATATTATTAAGCGCAAGCTTTTCATGATACTTTTTCTGCTTAGTAAGTCCAAGCGCTTCTTTGAGCCGGTCGGAGTTCTTATCATAAAGCTTATAGAGCTTTGTGATATTCTTGACCTCTATCGCGACCTCTCTTTGTTCTGACATACCAATCTCCATTCAAGTAATACTAAACTTAGTTACTGTCACCAAATAAGCATAGTAATCCGGTCACAGTCCCTCAAAGAGTCATTATCACAATACATCCGCAAAGTGAATCTTGGAACGCTTAAATATAAGCGAACCTATACAGAATAATCCAACAACAACGATCCAGAAATATGTTGATGAATAGAAGTGTTCAAAGAACCATCTCTCTTCATAGATACAGCTTCTGTAACCGCCTACTATATATGTCATAGGATTGAGCTTGATGATCCACTGCATACGCCAATCAGGAACAACTGCATCAAGGTTCCACAGAATAGGAGTAGCCCACTGCCCAAGCTGAAGTCCAATATTGATAATCTGCATCAGATCACGGAAGAAGACCTGTATAGCACTTGTAGCAAAAGATATCGCAAGCATTAACATAAACTCACAGAACATATAATAAAAGATCTGCAGAGTATACACGCTAGGAGTAAAACCTGCTATCCATCCTGCACCTACAAGGAGAAGACAGAAAAACATGTGAGTAAAAGTTGCAGCTATTATCTTAATAAGTGGAAGAATACTGATCTTGAATACTACTTTTTTGACAAGATATGTATATTCAAGAAGTGATGTGGTTCCATTGGATAAGCCTTCGGTAAAATAAAACCATGGAACAAGACCTGCCATTAAAAATATAACATATGGAACATCAAGTCCTCTTCCGGCTATTTCAGACTTCAAACCGAATATCTTCTCGAATACGAACCAGTACATAAGAACTGTAACAACAGGCTGAGTAAATGCCCATACAGCGCCAAGGTAAGATCCTGCATATCTTTTTTTGAAGTCATTGACAGCCATCTGCCATATAAGCTGTCTGTTATCCCATAATTCCAAGGGTACAACTGTAACCCTGTCATAATAAACCGAAAAAACCGCGCAACTGAGCGCTATCAGCGTACAGGCGCAGATTTTCTTCAGCCTCTCAGTCTCCTGATCAGCTCCGGGATTATAATGTAGTACTATTATCAGTGCCAAAACGATCGCACCCGCCAGGAATATGGAGATACCTGCCCATTTAGGCAGGTTTCCGATTCCGGGCAGACAGCGCTTCTTCATCGTTGTCTTATCTTTATTGTTCAAACCAAGGTCCTCAAATAAGTGTATTTTTATTACAGATTTCTTTCTTTTTTGTACTCAGCAATTCCGCCCCATTTAGGATCTTTTTCTGAGAAAATAAGCTCGGCACCTTCCCATAAAGGCCACTCGATTCCGATCTCAGGATCGTTCCATAAAAGACCGCCCTCATCATTTGGATGCCAGAAATCTGAACATTTATAGCAGAACTCAGCATAATCTGAAAGAACTAAAAATCCATGTGCAAAGTTCTTAGGAATGAAGAACTGCTTCTTATTCTCTTCAGAAAGGACCACTCCAAACCACTTTCCAAAAGTCTTGGAACCTTCACGAAGGTCTACTGCAACATCGAATACCTCACCTTTTATTACTCTTACGAGCTTATCCTGTGGGAAATTCTTCTGAAAATGAAGTCCTCTAAGAACGCCCTTCTTACTTGCAGACTGATTGTCCTGTACGAATTCAACGTCTATTCCTGCTTCAAAAAACTCACGTTTATTGTAAGTCTCCATAAAATAGCCTCTGTTATCACCATGAACTGTAGGTGTGATTATCTTAAGGCCTTCTATATCTCCGCAATTTTCAACTTTGATCTGTCCCATTTAAATGTTCCCCTTACTACTAAAAATTTAAATTTGATATATTTATATTAAATCAGCTATCTATTTTATATATAAATGATGTAAGTGTCAAAAATCAGTTATTATCAAGCGTTCCTGATCTCATAGCTGATGCCGTATCATCAAGACCTGAATCATTAGTCAAGCTAGGCGTCTGACCATCAGGACTTACCGGTGTAGGCGCAGCATTATCTGATGATATGCCATCCATTGAAGTTGTGCTTTCTAAGCCTGTAGTGCTACTATATCCGCTGCTTCCTTCATCTGATGTACCGGCTCTAGTACCATTTATCTCTATGATATCAACGCTCTCTTTGGTAACACGTACTACTGTTCCGTTTGCAGGAACATGGTAGCCTTCTTTGTCATTAAGTCTGACTATATAAGAACCTATCTCCAGATCCTCAATAAGAATCTGACCGTTCCTGTCTTCATCAAGATAGACCTGTTCGTCTTCTTCGTCATCCATGTTGGTGACTGTAACGGCGAATTTCTCGCCGGTCTCAAGACCACCGCGTCCATTTTTGATGCTGACTTGTATAAGCCCTTCGCCAGGTTTTAATTCCATGGTAAGGGCTGTAACATCAGCCTCATAGATGCTGGCCAGATAATCAGGATCATCAAAAAAATCCTTTTGTGCCATAAATCCTTGCAAGTTGTTTCCTATCTGCCCGTTTGAAACCGCAGAAAGTTCTGCCATAGATTCATTACTTGAATCTACAGCGGAACCTTTCAGAAAACTATTGATCTTGTCAGCATTGGACGCATATACGATGATAAGTATAACTGCGATCAGTGCTGCAAAGACCCCTACTGCGAGCTTCATGACTTTAGAGTCCATTCGCTACCTCAATGAGATATTTACCATAATTGGTTTTCAAAAGCGGCTGTGCAAGATTTAAGAGCTGCTCTTTATCGATAAAGCCTCTCTTATATGCGATCTCTTCTATACAGGAGATGTAAAGGCCCTGTCTCTTCTGGAATGTTGCAACAAAGTCTGCTGCATCAAGAAGTGCATCATGATTGCCTGTATCAAGCCATGCAAAACCTCTTCCAAGTGTCTCAACATAGAGATTTCCACGATTAAGATACTCGTTATTGATACTTGTGATCTCAATCTCACCTCTTGCGCTAGGCTTAACATTCTTTGCAATCTCTACAACATCATTGTCATAGAAGTAAAGACCGGGAACAGCATAGTTAGACTTAGGATTTTCAGGCTTTTCTTCAATTGAAATAGCCTTACCGTTTTCATCAAACTCAACTACGCCGTATTCTCTTGGATCTCTTACATAGTAACCGAAGATTGTAGCTCCAGATCCGGGTGTATTATGTCTTTCAAATACATTTCTAAGAACCTTGGAGAAACTCTGTCCATAGAAAATATTGTCACCAAGAACAAGCGCTGCAGAATCGTTGCCGATAAAATCAGCTCCAATTATAAATGCATCTGCAAGTCCTCTTGGCTGCTCCTGAACAGCATAATTCATATTAAGTCCAAGCTGTGATCCATCACCGAAAAGCTCTTTGAATGCAGGAAGATCTCTAGGTGTAGAGATGATGAGAATATCTCTGATACCTGCAAGCATAAGAGTTGATAACGGATAATAGATCATCGGCTTATCATAAACAGGCATGATCTGCTTGGATACAGCCTTGGTCAATGGATAAAGACGTGTGCCGGAACCTCCGGCGAGAATAATACCTTTCATTTTGGATCCCCTTTTATTTATGACGATCAGTCTGCAAGCTTCTTGCTGTACATACTATCATAATATTTTTCGTAATCACCTGAAGTGATGTGCTCCATCCACTCCTGATGCTCGAAGTACCACTTAATAGTCTTGCGGATGCCTTCCTTGAACATTGTCTCAGGCTCCCAGCCGATCTCAGCCTTGATCTTATCAGGTGCAATAGCATATCTTCTGTCGTGACCCTTACGATCTTCTACATATGTGATGAGATCATATGAAAGGTGAGCCTTTCTAGGATCATCATCTGTAAGCTCTTCTCTTAAAATATCGATGATTGTCTTAACGATCTCAATGTTCTGCTTCTCATTGTGTCCGCCGATATTGTATGTCTCAAAGAGCCTTCCCTGTTCCTGAACCATATCGATAGCCTTGGCGTGATCTTCTACATAGAGCCAGTCACGAACATTCTTACCATCTCCGTATACAGGAAGCTTCTTGCCTTCAAGTGCATTGTGAATGATAAGAGGTATAAGTTTTTCAGGGAACTGGTAAGGTCCATAGTTATTGGAGCAGTTAGTAATATTAGCAGGGAAGTGATATGTATCCATATAAGCTTTTACAAGCATATCAGAGCTTGCCTTTGAAGCAGAATATGGGCTATGAGGAGCATAAGGTGTTGTCTCATAGAAATATCCGCCGTCCTCAGGAAGTGAACCATATACTTCATCAGTTGATACATGAAGGAATTTCTTGCCTTCCTTGTATGTTCCGTCAGGAAGCTCCCATGCCTTCTTTGCAGCATTGAGCATAGTAGCTGTTCCAAGTACGTTGGTCTCAACGAAGATCTCAGGATTTACGATTGAACGGTCAACGTGGCTTTCTGCAGCAAAGTGTACAACACGATCAATATCATTTTCTTCAAAGATCTTAGTAATAGCTTCTCTATCGCAGATGTTAGCCTTTACAAATGTATAGTTATCGTTGGATTCAAGATCACTAAGATTCTCAAGGTTACCTGCATAGGTAAGTGCATCAACATTGATGATACGGATTGTATCGCCATACTTCTTGAACATGTAGTGAATATAGTTTGATCCGATGAATCCGGCTCCGCCTGTTACAAGATAAGTTCTCATTTTAAAAGTTCCTTTCGATTTTCATCTTTTTATTATAATGGGTGCCAATGATCACTCATTTATAGAGCGATAGGACAAATATAGCCCCTTATGTACTTAAAATCCCATGTACGAGATATTCATATCGACTCTTCCGGATATTCCGGCAACAGAGCCTTTTGAAGAATACTGCCACATATCATAACGTGTCCTTGAATATGTGGGCGCCGCCGAATACTGTGCAAGCCATATCTTATAGCCGGTAAGAGCCGGTGCATCGATATAACTGTTGAGCCAGGTTTTGTTGGCATATATTCCGGCAGTGTATCCTGCATTCTTTATTGTAGCACAAAATGCCTTACATACGGCAGTCCTTGTTGAAACGCTGATTCCGTCTGCTCTTCCGTGGGAAGCTTCAACGTCAAGGAATACAGGACAGCTAATATTGTACCCCTTTATAAGAGATATTACCATCGAAGCTTCCTCTACAGCTTCTACATCAGTCACAGCCTGAGTGAAAAAATATACTCCGACCTTAAGGCCTGCTCCGGTAGCTCCTTTGATATTAGCCCTGAATTTAGGATCTTCTATAAGTGCTCCTGTAGATGATCCTCTATAACCGCATCTGATTATAACATAAGATACTCCGGAATTCTTCACCTGTGACCAATCTATACTACCATTCCATTTGGAAACGTCAATACCCAGTACTCCGGACCCGGTTGATAAGCGGCCGTCAGCCCCAAATGAATACTTGGCTCCCTGTATTACCTGATCACCTGTTACAAAATTACCATTCTTGTCATAGTAGTATGTATAACCTTCGATTGTCTGCCAGCCTGTATACCTGTAAAGCTTTCCTTCTTTCTGGATAAAAAACTTATCTGCCTTATCATAATCTGCAATCGTAGCTTTCCTGTATGTTCCATTTTCAGCTACATATACGATATTGCCGTTTTTATCCTTGAGATCACCTGCACCGTCCTTGACTGTAACTTCGCAGGTAGCTGTAACACTCGCATCAGCTTTGCTTGTAGCTGTTATCTTAACAGTTCCTGCCTTCTTGCCTGTTACCTTACCCTTATCAACAACTGCGATACTCTCATCTGAAGATTTCCATATCACTGTTGTATCTTTAAGACCTGTAACCTTAGCGGTAAGAGTGATAGCTGTACCGCCTGCTATTATAGTAGCTTTTGATGAGCTAAGTTCTATCTTGCCATCACCTTTTGAAACTGTTACAGTGCAGTTTTTCTTGGTTCCGTCTTTAAATGTCGCCGTGATCACAACAGTTCCTGCAGCTACTGCTGTAACTGTTCCATCTGCAGCAACCTTGGCTATCTTCTCATCCGCACTTGACCAGGTTACAGTCTTATCCTCAAGACTCGTATCTGTAGTTATCTTTTCAGTAGCACCAACTTTAAGTGTAAGTGTCTCTTTGGAAATAGAATAAGTGTATTCTTTTTTCTGAACAGTGATCTGCGCAGTTAATTTCTTCTCACCATTATTAAAATCTGCTGTTATAGTAGCTACGCCTTCGCTTTTACCTGTAACTGTTCCTCCTGATACAGTAGCTACAGCTTCATTGTTACTCTTCCATGTAATCTGGCAGCCTTCGTGACTTGTCTTAGCTGTAAGTACTGTAGTATCTCCAACTTTTATAGTTGCAGATGTAGGTGTAAGTTCATATGTATATGTTTTGGGCTGCTCTGTTGAGCCTCCTGTATTAGATCCGTTACCACCTGTAGTGCCCGCAGAGGAATTGCCGCTACCAGAACTTCCTGAACCGGTATTTGATTCACCGGATCCTGAGGTACTTCCTGAGTTTCCGGTGTTCTGAGTGCTGGCATTGCCGCTTCCTGTATTATTTGAAGCAGTAGATGCTTCAGAAGAACCGTTAGGAGCTGATGTACTTGTTTCTCCTGATGATGAGCTGTTTCCGTTTCCGGAATTTCCATTATCAGAATCCTTCTCGTCTATAAGCTGAAGACTATCCGGATCTTTAATGCCTTTTGCAGAGTAGGGGTTAACAATAGTATCCTTTTTGATCTGTTCATATGATACTTCTCCGCTTGAACCAGCTTCTGTCTTAGTAGACTCGACCCATTCAACAGTATCCTTGTTCTCAGATTCTACTACTGTCTCTGCAACAGCAGTATCTTCTGCTGCAACATTGACCTGGGATTCATCCTTGACTTCATCACTTATATCAACAGGTTTATATTCAATATTCTCTTTGACTTCTATAGACTGACTTGTAGTATTGAAGGTATAGTCTGCATACTCATCGCCTTCTAATGCCTTCATTGTAACTGTGTATGTTCCTGCAGGAATATCATAGTGGTAGATGATTCCATCCTTATCTTCATCCTTCCAGGTAGTCGTACTTCCATCAGGCTTTTTGATCTCCACTTCAAAAGGGATACCTGATACAAGTCTTGCTGACTGGCTGTTTAGGAACTTGATCTTAAGATCCTGCTTGATGGATGCCATGGACAGATTGATCTTAATGCCCTCATTCTCTTCTTCCTGTGAACTTTCTGCCTCTGCTGCATCTGACACAGCTTCTGCAGCTGCCTTTTTGGCAGCCTGAGCATCTGCTACTGCAACAAGTCCTGAGCTTCCCGGAACCTGCATTTCAGAGATTTCACTGCCCACATTGCTAAAAGAAGATATCTCATTGGCCTTAGATCTGGCACGAAGTATAAATCCTCCAAGAGTAGCACCTGTGATTATCACAACAAGTCCTATTACAAGTGATATCTTTTCAAGCGTACTTGAATTACCCAAAAAGAAAATAATACCACTTTTCTTCTTATTTCTCTTTGAAGAAGATCTTCTTTTAGAAGATGAATTCACATTCCGTCTTCCTGATGAAGCGATATATCCTGACTTATGCCTTCTGCCCTTGCCTTTCACAGCGCCTTTATTAGAACCTTTACCACGAGAAGTTCCTACAGCGCCTCGAGCACCGTCTGTACTTCTACGACCTTGTCCGGATGATGTATAAGAGGCTTTTGAAGGAGCTTTTTTCCTTCCTTCTTTTTCAGCTTCTTCCTTCAGATCATCAGCAAAGTCATCAGCATAGTCGTCAGCAATAGCATCTGTCATCTCTTCCGGCGCTGATATCTCACGAATATTGTTATATTCGTCATATGCTGCATCTTCTCTTTCTTCGAGATATTCTTCATATTCATCGGGAGCATAATCGTCTAGGCCATACTGATCTTCTGATTCATACTGATCTTCTGATCCATACTGATCTTCTGATCCATACTGACCCTCTGAATCATACTGGTCTTCTGAATCATACTGCCTTTCTGATTCGTATGCGTCATCGCTGTCATATAAGTCATCACTGCCATATGCGTCATCGCTGTCATATTCGGATTCCTCTTCAGATTCGCTTATCATACCGTCTTCAGCATACTCTGAATCAAAATCCCTAGCGTCATCAGATATTCCATCATCCATAAAATCTATCGGGAACAGAAGTTCATCCCCATCATTTGAGGCATTTCCCCCAGCATCATGTGATGACGAAGCCTCTGTATTAACAGAAGGTTTATTTTTAATACTGACTACAGATTTTAAAAGAACTGTATCATCAAGATTCTGATAAGCTCCGGAGTTTTCTTCTGCAGCATTATAGATAGCCTCCTCAAGATCTTCGGTATCATGCTTTTCAGAAGCTCTATCACTGCTATCTGTTCCTGCTTCTACAAGATCATCAGCATCAGATTCTAACGACTTTCTGTGCATATCATCTTCATCAGTCACTTCATTATAGGAGTCATCATAATATGAATCTCCATCATAAGATTCTTTATTATATGCTGCTTCATCATATGATTCCGAATTATAAGATTCTTCATTATATGATTCTTCGCTATATGACTCTTCGCTATATGATCCTTCGCCATATGAATTCTCGTCATTCCATGCTTCATAATCGTCACGGGAATATTCATTAATATTCCTACTATTGTCTGCATGGCGACGATTTCTTCCTTTTATAAACTCTTTTTTTCTATAATCAGGAATACTCTTTGTTCCAAAAATGCTATGGTGCTTTTTCATAAGTAAACTCCTTCGATGTCTTTCATAACATTACAAAACTATAGCTTCCCATCCTTGGCTATGTTCACTGATCAGTCCCATCCTGATCAGTGAAGATCAAAAATCCTGTATACCTTTATACTATTTTCATATATTTAATTCAAATAAAACACTATAATTCCTGCAAGAAGAATTGCCATTCCTATAAGCTTCCTTAAAGTTATCTTCTCTCCAAAGAAAAATCTTGATAGAAACATTACGATAACATAGCCAATAGGCTCAATAATAACAACCTGCATGTATTCAAGTCCTGAATAGCATACAACAGATATAAGCATTGAAATTCCAAGCATTCCGTACCCGGATATAACCAGCACATTAAGATACTGTCTTATAAAAGATGGATACTCTTTACCGGAACTTTTTTTAAGTAATATCTGGGAAAAAGATGCAATTATCTGTCCCAGGATCGCAAGAAGAAGGTAGAAGCTCATCTTTCATCCTCCTTCTTATTATCTGCCATAGCAGCTTCAGAAGCTGTAGGATCCGTGTTGAGTATCACTGTTCCAGCCATCACCATAAGAACTCCGATCACCTTAAATGCTGTCACGTCCTCATGAAACAGGATGATACTCCACATAAGTGACCATAAAAGTGTCATTGCCTTGTTGGCATAAGCTATTGAGAGCTGAAACCTTCCTATAAGCTGCTGCCACAGTACCGCATACACGCCAAGGACGAATACTTCCAGAAACAAAAGTCCCATGGTCTTAACCGATAATGCGCCGTTTTCATTAAGGGAATTACCAACAAAACCGCCTACAACAGTATTTATACTATATATTCCAACAGCAAGCTGCAGGAGTAATATATCTTTTAGTGCTACTTTCTTTTTCATTTTAACCTCATGTTTTACTTCTTTTCCTACTTCTTTTGTCGTGCTTTCTTTATCTGCGTTGAAAAGAATCTATAGAACTCACTCTTTGCCAGCCACCGACTGAGGATATATAAGAAGTGCAAAGTGGTAAGCGACATACTGTCTTGCGCTTACATTAAGATGAATATTGTCATTAAGGTATTCCTCAGAATTAGACTCCGTGATAAAGCCCATGTAGTCATCAATAAATGACACATTAAGACTCTCTGTAGCCTGGAATAATCTTCCATAATAATCGGTCAGTGTTCCGTTGCCATAATTGAGCGCATCTCCGGGCTGCATAGCACCTGTATCGTTAGGAGCAAGGCAATAAGTGAAGGTGTTTACAACTATCCTTATATGAGGATAAGCTTCGTGGATAGCCTTAACTCCTGCTACAAATCCGCCCATATAAGTATATTCATCAAACTCATATCCGGGTGTCAGAAGGTTATCTACATCTGTAGGATTATAAAGTGTCCTCTTCTGAATATAATCATTGCCATCATACATGATGCAAAGAGTATCTACTTTGTTAAAATCAATACCTTTAAGAACATCAACGCTTGAGACATAGTCTACTCCCATATCTCCTGCCTTATTAGAAAGCTCGGAATAGTCTCCGCTTCCTATAGCTTTAGCTACGCCTACGAAGCTGAAAGTATCTATCTCGGTTCCCATTCCAAGAGGAGCATATGCAACAGTCGTTCCGGGAAAAGATACATTATAAACTGTAGCTCCGGTCTTATCAGCGATCATATTGGCAAGACCTGTTTCTTCATCTCTGTCATAGGAGAAGACATCATTGCCAAGGCATAGGATCGTATCTGTTCCATCATCTTCATATCCCTCAAGATCAGCGTCTAAAGGATACAGGATATTATCTTCAGCATTAAGACTTATATCAGGTACATAATCAGGATCGTATTCTACTGTTATACCTCCGAACTGGAATTTCCAGATAACTCCAAGAAACAGTACTACAAAACACAAAATTACTATAAGCAAAATAACAGGAAGACTTATCTTACCACTGTTAGAACTACCATTTCTTTTCCTGCTGCCTCTACTGCTGTTATTATTTACACTTCCTCTATAACATGCGCCGCTTCTGCTGCCGGCATTATTCCTACTGCCACCGTCGCTTTTATTATTAAAATTACTTCTATTATCAAGATCACTTCTGTTACTCATAAAAACCTCTTTGTATATTATATTTGGTTCTTTTGTCAGTAAATTCCTATATTAAATATCTATAGTAAATATCTATAATAAATCCCCATAATAAATCTCTATAGTAAATATTTATAGTAAATCTCTATAATAAATCCCTATAATAATTCTCTATACTAAATATTTTTAGTAAACAACTACATCAGCTTTCTTCTACAACAAGGGGATCCATATAAATGCTATAACCATCCATCTGAGCCAGAAGGACAAGTCCCTGGGTCGTAGGATCTATATCAGTAGGAACACTCATATTAAGGACCACATAGGTGCATTTCTGCTGCCTTGTAGTTTCTAAAAGCGCCTCTATATTATAGCTTCCACCCGGTTCTATATTCATCTGTTCATAAACAGCATTCCAGTAATCCCACTGTGCTTCAACATAATCTCGTCCATATGGAAGCATGATATCCGTATTATACTGCCTTATAAAATATACAAGCTCCGGAGGGCATGCAGCTCTTACTCTGGCTTCACCTTCTTTAGGAGCGATGAGATTGCAGATATCAATAGCAGCAGTCGGTATGTGGAATCTGTTCTCAGCCTTAGTGATATACTGACTTCTGTAGACAAGGTTAAAGCCGCTCAAGACTACAACAATCAAAGTCGCTACTACAAGTCCAAGCTTCCTCCTTCTTTCAAAGAGCCTGCAAAAAGCATATGCAACGTCTACTCCCATAGGGACAAGCCATAGTACGCGGTAGTACGTTCCTTCTTCCATACCAACTTTCTCATAAACTGCTCTTGTAAAAGGCATAAAGAACATGACTATTATAAAAAGCGGCACAACGCCCAGTATCATCTTCTTCCAGACGATCTTCTCAGTAACCAGGATATATATAGCACATGCAATAAACAAAAGAGGCAGTATGCCACTCCCGCAATAAGCTTTGAACGTATCTATATTTGCCAAAAAATATTGAACCATACAAAACCTTTCTAATTATCAGTATTTCTTAATCAGTATTTCATAATCAGTATTTCTTAATATTTTTAATTCATTACATACTCAGATACATAAGAAGATAGATAACATTTGGGATACAGGTTGCAGCACCCATAAAAGCAATTGACAGCTTCTTGTATCTGATCATAAGAATAAGTGAGCATGCGCCTATAAGTATAGTCCCAAGCATTACTCCCATAGAAGAATAAATTCCGGAAGCCATATTCACAAGGATCATGAGTATCCATGGGGAAAGTTTGTTGATACCAGACAGTTTCTGTCTGCCCTCACGTTCCAGATCCTCTCCAATCCACAAGAACAGCCATATTATAAGAGGTATGGCAACATTGGCAAGCATTGATTTGCCCTGCCATGTCCTTGTAAGGAAAAAAGTCTCTGTCGTCGAGATGGATGTATGACCAAATAATTGAAAGACAGCCATTATGATCATGAACATAGGAAGCTTATTGGGGTCTTTTCTAAAAAGCATGCGCCCTATCTCAATATAGATCATGTAGGTAAAAGGTATCAGGAACATAGGAAGAAGCGTATGTGCCAGAATCGTCGCATGTACTCCTGATATCTTTGCAATAAAGGCAATCCACATCGTAATAACAGCAAGAGCATGCCTTATATCAAGTGTTGTGGATCCTCCTGTATAGGGAAGTATAGTATTCATAGTATCTGTCTGAACCGCAAGGACAGATTCTACAACATAATATGCATCATCACCATCAAATGAGGCATAGAAAAATGCCATGTACAGCTGAACAAGAAGCAGTATACCGAATAAAACCCATAAAACCTTGCCTTCAAAAGAATATCTTACACGTCTTCCATATACGTCTCCTCTTGGATCCATATAGTCTTCTGCAAGGACATGCTGTTCTCCCGGAAATACCGCTTCGAGCCTATGCTTAATGCCTCTATAGGTGATAGAGTTTAGTTCTCCTGATGCAAGGTCTTCTTGTTTCTTCTTGTTAATAAGGATTATACCTATGATAAATCCTATAACAGCAAGACCTATCTCTAATCCTGCATAGATCTTAATGCACGTAGAAAAGGCACTATATGTGATAAGAAGCATACATGGAATAGCCACCAGTTCAAACACAGCCATTGACATAAGATACCCTGCAATAAAAGTAACCGCCCATGACCGCCTTCTTTCAGGAAGTATACAGGCCGGTATTATCCCTATCAAAGTAGGAATAAGAATAAGCCATAATATCAGCATTATAAGTGTATAAATTGTTCCCATTGTAATCCGTCACTTTCAGTCTATAAATTCTTTGATCTGCTCATCCATACAGGAAGGTATATCTCCCTTGTCTATCAGGACTTTGGTAAATTCAATGATCCTGTCCAGAGCATCACTTACATTGGTCCTTCTCTTATATCCAAGCTTCTGTCTTATCTTGGAGGTATCAAGTTTTAAAAAGCCAGCTTCGTGAGGTCCCTTATCAGATACATTCTGCCATGAAGCCCCGCTATATATCATGTTCCATTTATGACAGAACATGTCTGTTATATCGCCGGTAGTAAGTATATCATTGTCGTCAGGACCTACATTATAACTTCCTTCAAGTGTCATATCCTCATACTGCCTTGCAGCAAGATACAGATAGACATATACCGGCTCCATTACAAACTGATATGGACGTATAGAATGAGGATTTCTTACTATTATCTGCCTGTTATCAAGAACAGCCCTGATACAGTCAGGTATTATACGATCCCTTGCAAAATCTCCTCCGCCTATAACATTGCCTGCTCTTACCGTAGAGATGGCACAGCTTCTTTTATCTTGTCCAAAAAAAGAATTCCTGTATGAATCTGTAACAAGTTCGCTGCAGGACTTTGAGCTTGAATAGGGATCATATCCTCCAAGCACGTCACTTTCCCTGTAGCCCCACTCCCATTCATTATTCTTATATACCTTATCTGTTGTCACATTAACTACAGATCTTACAAAGCTGCACTGCCTCACGCATTCGAGCAGGTTGACAGTTCCCATTACATTGGTCTCATAGGTATAGACAGGCTCTTCATAAGAAGTTCTGACGATAGGCTGCGCTGCCATATGAATGACAATCTCCGGTTTCGCCTTATCAAAAGCTTTTTTGAGAGACTCAAGATCTCTTATATCGCCTTTTAGATGGCAGATATGATCTTTGATATCTGCCATTTCAAACAGAGATGGATCTGTTGGCGCATCCAGAGAATACCCGGTAACCTGCGCTCCCAAAAGGATAAGCGTCCTCATCATCCAGCTTCCTTTAAAGCCTGTATGGCCTGTTACCAGAACTCTTTTGCCTTTATAAAATTCTCTAAGTGAAAAGCTTCTGTCTTTCAAAGGTCACCTCTTAGCATCTGCTTCTTTTTCTATATCTGCATCTGTATCAAATCCTATGCGTCTTTCCTCAACTACAATAGGCCTGTGAATAACTCTTGTATTGATATTAAGGATATATTCTCCCATAAGTCCTATAAAAAACAGCTCTATAGACATAAAGAAGAAAAGTCCTACGATAAGCGGCGCCTGTCCTGCATCAAAGCCGTACCAGTTAGTTAGCTTGAGCACAAGATATATAAATGCTACAAGTAGTGATAAGATTGAACAGATAAAACCAAAAATAGTAGCCACGCGAAGTCCTACCTTGGTATATGAAGTAATGCTCAGCATCGCTGCATCATATAAGGTATAGAAATTGTTGTGGGTCTTGCCGGCACGTCTTCTAGGCTGCTCATACTCTACAAGCTTTAGATTAAATCCTGCTCCGTACTCAGCAACAATACCTCTGATAAAAGGAATCGGGTCATTAAGCTTTCTAAGAAGCGCCACAAAAGTCTTATCATACAGACCAAAACCTGTAAAATGCTCGATCATATGAACCTGAGACATCCCTTTGATAAGCTTATAGTATATAGTTCTCAGAAAATAGATTATCCCATTCTCACGGCTCTTTGATTTAACTCCTGATACTATCCTGTGCCCTTTCTCCCATTCATGTACAAATACAGGGATAAGTTCAACAGGATCCTGAAAATCCGCACATACAGGTATCACACAATCTCCGTCAAGACTGCATATCCCGTGGAACGGTGAATTGAACTGTCCAAAATTAGTTACGTTAAATATAGCTTTGATCTTTGAATTATTCCTGCACAGCTCTTCTATTTTATCTCTTGTTCCGTCAGTGGATGCATTATCTATAAAAACAATCTCATAATCATATGAAGAAAGGTCTTTTTTCAGAACATCTTCTACAGCAGAGCTTATAGGTCCGACATTTTCTACTTCATTAAAACATGGAATTAGTATACTTATTTTTTTCATAGGTTCCTTTATGGCCTTTATATTTTTACAGTATTAGCAAGTAGCTCTTCTCTTGAAAGAAAAGGTGCAAGATCATCAAGTGGCGGAGATACAAGACTTCCGTCGGCAAGCTTTTTGGTAGCTGACTTAGGTTCAAAGAACTGCTCCGGCGAGCAGAACACCTCACATATAGAAAAAGAATCTTCTGAAAGAGTCTTCGCAATGCTCTCTTCAAGCTCTTCATTACTGTGGCATGCATAATAAGGATACCCGTAAGCATATGCAAGTTTCGAAAGATCAGGAAATGATAAGCCACCACTTTCAGGTCCTATTCCAACATAATGCCTTCCAAAAAGATTGGTCTGGGTCTGTCTTATGGAGTGATATCCTTCATTGTTTATAACAAATATATGTATAGGGAGCCTTCCTGTAACAATAGTCTGAAGCTCCTGAAGATTCATCTGGATACTTCCATCTCCTGTTACAAGAGTTACATCCTTATATCCATCTGCAACGCAGGCTCCGATTGCTGCCGGAAGACAGTATCCCATGGATGCGATCGCAGAATTGATTATAAATCTCTGACCTTTTTTGATGTGAAAGGAATGACTTCCTACAACGCAGGCAGAGCCGTTACCTACAACTACTGTACTATCTTCGGAAAGCCTCTGGGACAACTTCCCAAAGAAGGCATAAACATTGGTCTTTCTTGTATCTGTATACTTATCTTTTGTGATAACCGGATACGCTTTTTTCCAAAAATCACAAAGACTTGTCCAATCAGATGGTCTTACACTTCTTCGTAATTCTCCGGCAGATTCTTCTATATCATCAGATGATCCCTGCATACTTACAGGCATAGACCTATACAGGACTTCTTCCTGTGCCAGGGCATCCTCCATCTTATTAAGAAAATCAGCCGCATCTGCCCATACAGGCATATCAACATGTATAGTAGGCTTTACAAGTTCATTACGGTCAACGTCTACATCTATGACATAGGCGCCTTTGGCCCAGTTTCTATAATTATATCCAACCTGTCTTATAGAAAGCCTGCTTCCTACTGCAAGGACAAGATCAGCATTTTGAACTGCATAATTGCCTGCCCGATCTCCCATTATCCCGCCACGGCCTACATAGAGAGGATTATCGTCATCTATAAGATCTATAGAATTCCATCCGGTGACAACAGGTATACCCAGCTTTGGCACAAGCCTTTCAAATATCTCAAAAGCTCCGGCTGCTCTGATACCGCTTCCTGCATATAATACAGGTCTTTTTGAATTTCTAATCCTGGAAATAATACTTGAAACTGTCTCTTTAGATACAGCACCAGGGATATCCCTGTCATCTTCTGCTAAGTCATAAGCTTCCAAACTATCCGGATCGATCATCCTTGCCTGAATGTCAACCGGTATATCGATCCATACAGGTCCCGGCCTCCCCGTTACTGCAAGATGATAAGCTTTTTCCATTACTTTTTTTATATCAGAAGCACAAGTAACCATCTGCGCATATTTTGTCATATTCTTCGCAGATAATGTTATATCAAACTCCTGATCTCCCATAGAACGCAGATCAAGTCCCGTACTTCTTACAGTTGTATCATATCTGACCTGACCACTTATAACTATCATAGGGATAGAATCAAGATATGCCCCGGCCACACCTGTCATCGCATTAATACCACCTGGTCCTGTGGTAACACATACACATGCAGGATTCTTACTGATCCTTGCATAACTCTCTGCAGCCATACTACAGGCCTGCTCATGATGATTAAACATAAGTGAAAGGCCATCACATTTTGCAAGACTGTCATCCAGATGCATAGCGCCTCCTCCGACGACCATGAACACCTGGCTTATCCCATGCTGCACAAGGAATTCTGCTACATAATCAGAAAGTTTGATCAAAGCCACGGCTAAATCCTCCCATATCCTTCTTATTTTATCAGATAGAGACTACAATGTCACGAACGCTACACTCTATGACTCATAAAAAGGCAAAGAAAAAAAGACCTGTACAAAGGATACATGTTCCTGTACAGATCTTACCTTCTTATACTTAAATATTACTTAAATATTATCCCGGCAAAAGATATTAAGCCTGATACTTCTCAAGCTCAGAGAAATCAGTCATGATGTCAAGAATCTTCTTACGTCCCGGCTTGTTAAGCTTGATGTACTGCTTCATTACGCGATTCTCAACGATACTGTTTCCAAGATCCTGTCCTCTTTCAAGGGGAGAAAAATCTACAGGGTTAAGGTTAAGTCTGTCACACATACGAATTACAGTACCATATGCCATACCCTCAATACCACGGTCAAGAGCAGTTACAAGTGTGCTGTATGGAATAGACATTTCGATAGCGAACTGTCTTACGCTCTTATACTGTGATAAAATCTCTTTCTTTAAAATCTGTGCCTTTGTCATTGTTGTCCACCTCCTGGTAATGGTAATTTTTCCTGTTGAACCAAAACACATCAGCTGTGTCTGATATGTGATATGCAATAACTGCGAAATAATCTCCCGGTTACTTTTACATCAGCTACAAAGTATAAAACATAAACTGTTTTACGACAACCCCTTTTTATGTAAAAATTCTGTGAATCTATATAGAATTTTTGTACGTTTTTTTGGTAAAAATTCAAAAATGCCCAATCAGTGTTTTCCGCTTCATAATATGGCTTTTATGCGGCATTTCAAAAGCCACCATGAATTATTCACACAAATCAGGCATTTTTTATATAAAATTTTTGGTTATTTTTTCAGAAACGTGCGTTATCTTATAAAACAATCAGTATTTTATCGTTATATAGTCATGTATAACCTTGCCGTTTTTTTTGCATTGAAATTATAGCACATAAAACCGTTATTGCAAGTACGAAACAAACGTAAATTACCATCTTTTTAAAATTTGTACTTACAGGATAAAAAAAGGACGCAAAAGGGGACTTGTTTTGTGTATTATGATGTAGATTTTAGACTTCGCTAATGCCAAACATATGCCGCCCTCTGAGATAGCTTATTAAAGATTATCACAGTAGTCTTTTAGGCTAGTCTCAAATTCCACCTCCGGTTGCCAGCCTGTATCTGTATAGAGCTTGTTGCCATCGGGTTTTAGGGATATGAATGGATCCGGGTCGTCTCCGTAGGTTAGTTCTGCCATATGGCCGGACCTTGCCAGCATCCATCTGTTAGCTCTTTCTACATATTGTCTTAGAGTCAAGCAGCTTCCGTCTGTGATGTTATAGATTTCTCCGCTTACGCCTTTAGTGGAAATAGCTATAAGGGCCCTGGCGCAGTCTCTTGCATCCAGATAGTTCCAGCTCTGCCTGCAGGATGAGAGGTTCATCTTCATACCGCTTTGGGCCATGTCCAGAAGATCAGGTATCATCCTGCCTCTTGGCTCGAACCTTCCTATGAGGCTGAATATTCTCCCCCATACCCATTCAATTCCAAGTGATGTGCATAGACTTTTTGTCATATAGCAGGCGGCAGCCTTGCATGCTCCATAAGCTGTGACAGGGTCAGGGGCAAGAGTTTCTGTGAGGATCTTATCTGTTGCGCCGTATTCCGCCTGGGATCCTATACCGATGAAGCGTCTACAGCCCATTATAGAAGCAGCTCTTACTGCATGGAGTGATCCTTCTACATTGACCTTTTGGACCTCAAAGTCATTCCTGTCACCACCCCACATAAGATGGAAGAATGAATCGAAAGAGGCATCTTCATCGCTAAGTTCAGGGAACCTTTCGAATATCTCTGATGGGAGTCTTTCAAGTTCATCCATTTCAAGAGGGATGATATGAAGATTATCCGAATCTATCTCTTCAAGTCTTGCATTATGACTTGATCCCGGTCTGACTACTGCATAGACATCCGTTTCATTATCAAGAAGTTCCATAACAAGGTTTGCTCCGGCAAAGCCTGCAGCACCTGTTACTATCACATTTTTATTTTTATCAGCCATACCTTTATCCTCTGTTTTTGTGATCAGCATCTTCGAAAACCTAATACTCTTTTTACATAAGGTTATTTAAGAAGCTTATCACATTTTTTAATCGCTATTCATTACCTTTTGTAAGCGCTTTTATTAAGTCGTTTACTATAGCTTATAGATGCAAAATAGAATATAATGTAATTAAAGATAGTTATTTTTTTATCAAAGGAGAACACCATGCCGGAATTATCCGTATGCATTATTTCTAAAAATGAAGAGGAGAATATAGAAAAATGCCTTAGAGCGATCACCCCGCTTCAGAGCGAGATCATCCTTACGGATACCGGAAGCAGTGACAGGACAGTTGAAATTGCCAAAAAGTATACTAAAAACATCTTTCACTTTGACTGGTGCGATGATTTCAGCGCTGCCAGAAACTATTGTGCTGCCCGTGCCTCCAATGACTGGATTCTTTTCATAGACTGCGATGAATATCTGGTTCTTGCTGATATTCTGCGTCTTAATGAGATAATAAATGAACACCCTCTTGAGATTGGAATGGTCAACAGGATAAGCCCTTACCCGGGAGATGAAGCCCAGCAGTCAAGGCACGATTTTGTTGCAAGACTCTACAACAGAAACCTTTATACCTACAAGGGGACTATTCAGGAAACTATTGAGCCAATCAATGAAGAACTTGTTCCTATGGATTACGACAGTCCTAAATATTTTGAGATTCCTCTAACTTTCTATCATGCCGGTTTTGAAACCATTAATAACAGGCGCAAAAAAGCTGAACGAGATCTCACCATGCTTCAGGACATTTTAAGGACAGAAGGTCCTTCAGCTTATACCTATTACCAGCTTGGTAAATGTTATGTTGCTATGAAAGATCCCGCGCTTGCTGCCCACTACTACTATAGCGGAATCTCCCTTAATCCCAATCCTGTTCACACCTATGTCCATGACATGGTAGAAAGCTATGGGTTCTGCCTTTTAGAGCTCAAGCAATATGATAAAGCGCTGTCTCTTGAGCAGTACTATGATAATTTTTCAAGCCGTGCAGACTACGTATATCTCATGGGACTTATTTATATGAACAATGCAAGATATGACGAAGCTATCGCTCAGTTCAAAAAGGCTATTGGCATCAAGAACTACTCCATAGAAGGTGTCAATACCTATGCTCCAAGATACAACATAGGTCTGATATACGAAAGCCTCGGAAAACCGGATGAAGCTATCTCATTTTATAAACAGTGCGGATCTTACGCTCCTGCAATTAAAAGGATAGCAGCTCTAAGCTAGATCTCTACTACATGTATGCTCTTTGGAATCGTATTTTTGCAGCCTTTTGAAACTATGACATATCCGTCTTTTTTCAAAAGGCGAAGGAGCTTCATAAGTAACTCATCCTGATTCTCAGCATAGTTTAGTGCATCATAGATACATATTATGTCAAAAGAGTGATCGGTAAAAGGAAGATCTGTCACCTCTATATTACCTGCAATTATGTCTCCCATGTATTTACCAAGAGCTGCAACCTTGCCATACCCTTCCGTTCCTGCCACGTAACAGTCATTAAATCTGTATTTGAGTGCAGACATATTAACTCCGAATCCGCACCCTATCTCAAGAAATCTGAACCAGGGATATATAGGCTTTCCTCCAAGCTTGCCTTTTACTATATCACCAACAGCATTTATAAGATCATCCGATACTGCTTCAAACTTCCAGATATCGAATCCCCATTTTTCCTCAAATAATCTACGGTTTTTTAGCATGAGATTTTTTCTGTATTCTACGCCCTTCTCATCTTCTGTATCTCCGCCCTGATGATATACAAATGCATTATGACACAAGATCTGCCTAAAGCCAGCTTCAGATATCCTTATCCCAAGATCATCATCCTCAAAATATGCAGGAGTAAATCTTGGATCAAAAAGGAGTTTACGTTCTCTCATGCTCTTTAGAGCATTCTGAACAGACTCAGGAAAATGAGCTTCATCCTCACTGGTATGTTCTATAAAGACACTATTTATCGCTTCTCTTTTTATAAGCTCGCAAAATCCCGTAAGTCTGACCTTGTTTTCATAAGGATGCTCCATAGGGATGTTATGAGCAGATCCATACTTGATAGCTGCATCTATCTGATCTGTCGTGCCAAGGTAGACCTCTACACTTTGTTCTGTAGCATTATTGGATACTGCTCCAACCGCGCCAACATTAGAATCTTCATATAATCCCATCCTCATCCAGAACAAGGCTCCGGGAGTAAGGACCGCATCATTATTGATAAGCAGTACATCATTTTCTTCCTGGCTTGCTATGATTCCTATATTACAACCTATCGAAAAACCGACATTGTCTCCATTTTCTATAAGCCTTATCCCAGTCTGCTGCCTTAGCCATTTGGCAATGCCATCGGTAGAAGCATTGTCTACAACGATTATCTCATCGCCTTCAAAGCATTCATCTTTTATTGCCTTAATGCACTTTTTCATAAGCCATTCATCATTGTAAGACAATATGATAAAAGACATATTCCTGACTCTGAAATATGGTTTTTTCTTGCACTCCATGATCTCATCCCTGATAGGCGCAATATCTTCTTCAAGTGTGCAAAACCTTGAAGCCTGCTCAAAGCAAAGATAAGCCTGGTCATTGTTCATCCTTTTGTAGATAAGACCAAGCATATAATAAAGTTCATAATTGCGCTGATTTTTGGAAAGACCTTTCCCAATAGCAAGAAATTCTCCTCGCAGATCCCCGAGTGCTTCACACACAGTGGCTTCAAGAAGATATAGCTGTTCAGGATTTTCATCATCGCCGGAAAGAAGACTCTTTTGATCTTCAGAGTTTTTAAGCTCCCTGATCTTCTGTGCAGCTTTTTGATATTCTCCGTTTTCTACCAGCGACCTGATATTCTCGTACATAAGAATCAACCTCCTCGGCAGGACTGCGAAAAAATTAACCACTCTTTATATACCATTATAATTTGAATATCAATATTATACAAAGGTGTTTATTTTATGCACGTTTGGAGCCTGTTTTTGGAACCGGAGCAAGTGATAAAAAGTGCATTTAACCGTTAACATATAATTAAAAATAATAAAATTTTGTCATTTTTAACGAAATTTAGTTGATTAATAATGTTTTTTATGATAGTATCATAGTAAGTATAAATATATTTATAGCCAAAAGTGGCTTGCCCCGCAAGGAAATCGCTTAAGGAAGAGCGAGACGTATCAGCAACAGAAAGGAAAAGCTGAAGATTCGAAAGAATCTACCTTGCATCAATCAAGGAAGAAAGGAGGGCATCATACATGGCTAACAACATCATGTCAAATGGTATCTACAACCATTTTCTAACGTCATATGCATCGAATGATATCACTAAAGCCGATTCTCACAAAAAAGATGAGCTTAAAGATATCTACAAATCGATAGTCCGTATTAACAAAGATTCCCCTCTTTATCTTCTTAAACAGGATAGTGTTAATGAGGAAACCGCTATTGCATTCAAAGAATCTGCACGTAAATTGCAGGGTGATCTTGCTATGCTCAAAGGTGACGGCGACAGTGGTGATTTTAATAACAAAGTCGCATTTTCATCCGATACAGAAGCGGTATCCGCTACCTATATAGGCCAGGCGTCAGCCGATCCTCCTTCATTTGATATAACTGTAGAAAGGCTTGCACAGTCACAGGTCAATACCGGCAATTTCCTTCCAAATGAAAAGACAACTCTGGAAGAAGGAAGTTACTTCTTTGATGCCACAATAGGCGAACAGAGTTTCGAGTTCCAATTCTCTATCGGAGCGAATGATACAAATCTTGATATCCAGCAGAGAATTTCAAGGCTTATCAACAAAGCCGGTGTTACATTGGAAGCAGAAGTTATAAGTAACGAAAACGGCGAGAATGCCATAGAAGTCAAGGCTTCCAAGCAGTCTCTAAAACAGGGGCAGACAAGACAATTTGATATAATGGATGCCCTGAACAGTCCCAGACACGGCATCGTTCCATATTTTGGCCTTGGCAACACAAGTATAGAACCGACCACTGCACAGTTTACTATAGGCGGAGAGACTCATACATCGCAGTCCAATCACTTCACAGTTGCTTCTGTATATGAAATAGAATTAAAAGAACCCACAAATGGACAAGAACCTGTACACATCGGCGTCAAATCCGACAATGATGCTCTTGTAGAAAACGTCAAGAATCTTGTAGCAAGTTATAACACCTTCCTTGACAGCGTCTCATCATCAGATGAAAACATGCCTGCAAGGGCCAAGATGCAGACCTCAATAAAGTCTGTTGCATCGCAGCATATAGGAAGTCTTGGACAGATAGGAATAGGTCAGCTTGAAAACGGACATATAGAACTAAATGAAGAATCACTAAGGCAGATGCAATCACAGGCACAGGATCCTTCAGAACTCATGGTTCCTGTCAAAGAGTTTGCAGATCATCTTAAGAGTATCAGTAAAGAGATAATGCTGGATCCTATGAAGTTCACGCAAAGGCCTATAGTTAATTACAAGAACCCGGGTCATGAATATGCTAACCCATATATGACCAGCGAATACTCAGGTATGATGTTCAACAACTATTGCTGATCATAAGCGTATCAATAAAGATTTAAAAAAGCCGAAGCATGTTTTTTATAATGCTCCGGCTTTTTGGATCTAATTAAGATTTTAACATTATGAGGCAAGTGTCAAAAATTCCTTTTGACAGCATCAAGTGCCTGTCTGATGACCTGATCCATATTGTAATATTTGTACTGACCAAGACGACCGCCGAAGATAACCTGTGTCCAGCTTTCAGCTTCTCTTTGGTATCTGGCAAAAAGGATATTGTTCCTGTCATTGTTCATTGGATAATAAGGTTCATCACCAGGCTTCCACTCTGAAGGATATTCCTTGGTGATCACAGTTCCTCTACCCTTACCAAACTCAAAATGCTTGTGCTCGATGATCCTTGTATAAGGAACTTCTCTTTCTGTATAGTTAACAACAGCATTGCCCTGATAGTTATCAACTTCAGGCATGCTTGTTGTCTCGAATCTTAGAGAACGATACTCCAGATTGCCAAGTTCATAATCAAAGAACTCATCGATCATACCTGTATATACGACCTTAGCAAAAGTATCTCCATCTTTGGATGTGATCTCTCTTCCCGGCCTTTGCTTTTTCATATCTACAAATTCAAAGAAATCTGTTGAGAGCTGTACTGTGATATTGTTATGAGCCTGAATACCGCAGATCTGGCCGCCCATATCATCACGCATTCCCAGAAGTCTCTCACACATTGCAGTATATCCGCCTGCAGGGATTCCCTGATATGGATCGTTGAAGTAATTGTTATCATATATGAATCTGAAAGGAAGACGCTTTATGATAAATGCAGGCAGCTCGCTACAGCTTCTACCCCACTGCTTCTCTGTATATCCTTTTATGAGCTTTTCAAAGATATCCTTGCCTGCAAGAGAAAGTCCCTGCTCTTCAAGATTATCAGCTTCAAAATTACTGATATCGTAATCAGTCGGCTCTGATACTCCGCGATTTTTGAGGATCTCTATCACAGCTTCACGGCTCTGCTTACCAATTATTTTCTGAGCCTGCTCGGGTGTTCTGATACCCCACATCTTGGAAAAAGTGTTCATGTTAAACGGAAGATTGTAAAGCTCATCCTTGTAAACAGCCATCGGAGAATTCACATAGTTGTTAAAATGAGCAAACTTCTGAACATACTGCCATACTTCCTCATCTGATGTATGGAAGATATGTGCACCATAATCGTGAACCTGGATTCCCATATTCTCACTGGTATGGACATTACCGGCAATAGTGTCCCTTTTATCAATGACAAGGCACTTTTTGCCCGCCTTAGCGGCTTCATGTGCAAATACACAGCCATAAAGGCCTGCACCTACTACAAGATAGTCATAATTCATAATAATTCTCCCCTGGAAAAAAATTCTGCTGAAGGAATATTCCGTATAACCGCAGTACGGATGACAGCTTTTTGTGGATGCTGTAATCCGGAAAGCGAAAAAGTTACGAAAATTTTCCGACAACAGAATTTATGATATCAGACTTTCTATATTTTTTAAAGAAGATAATAATTTACATATTTTAGTTTTTGAGATATATTTCAGGGACATTAGTAATAATATCAGTCACACCGAATTCTGAATACTTGCCCATGTCTCTTTCTTCAAGCATCCTACCATCATTAAAGAAGGGCTCTTCCATATTCCAGGCGCGGATCGGCACATCTTTAAGCCTTCCTTCTCCTCTTGCATTCATCCCTCCTATCCATGGATGAAGAGCATCGGCGCCTGCATAAACAGCCCCTTGTATACAGCCTTCCATGGTACCTGAAAGCATGCCGGTCTTGGCCGAAGGAAGGAGCTCTTTGATTATCTTGATAGATTCTGCAAGGAATGATGAATATACTATATATTTCTCCATCTCAAATTCGCTTACAATATCAAGAACCTTCTGCTCAATTCCGGGATATCTCACAACGCTTGTTTTAAGCTCTATGTTAATAAGAAGACCATTTTCTTCGCAGTAGGGCTTGAGGAGCTCTAGCATCTGCTTCAAGGTAGGTATAGTCGTAGTCTCACCGCCCGCCATCTGTATATGGAGTTTTTTTAGCTGATCAAGTGTATAGTCTCTTACATACCTTGTTCCATCAGTAACCCTTCCTGTATGCTCATCATGGAATACAACAACCTCTCCGTCCTTGGTAAGCTGCACATCCGTTTCTATACCTGTGATGCCCGGGATTTTGGCTGCTGCCTCGAAAGCTTCCAACGTATTCTCAGGATATGCCATGCTGCATCCTCTGTGAGCCCAGATCTTAACCTCTTTCCTTTCGCCCTGTTTTGGTCTTTGCTTTACAAAAGCTTCTATGACAGAGGCTGCGGCGATACTCTCTTTGGTAGTAAGAATCGTTACAGGATCACTTGTTATCACCTGATTCCTTATCTTCTCATAAGTATTCTCGGACATATGATCAGTCAGATTGTTCCTGCCAATAGAAGCAACTCTTCTTCTAAACTCTGCAAGATCATACGTAAAGCCGTTACTGTTGCTATCGCAGTAGATGATGTCATTGTTCTTATCATCATAGGATTTGATAGTAAATTTGCGCATAAGATACCAGGGCGACTCAACATTGATACAGCCCATGGAACCAGTGATGGTAAGAGCATCATCGCTTAGTACTGCCGTAGCAGCCTTAACCGTTGCCTGTGCATGATCGTACTTTAGAGTTACTTTAGTATATGTATCAATACCATTTAATCCGTATACGGCATTTATGTTTATATCCTTGTACGAGGTTCCAAGCAGTCTTAGAACAGGAGCCAATACAAAATTACCAAAAGTTTCAAAGCAGCCACCTTCAGGGAATGAATGCTCTCTCTCATTAGTAGGTATAAGTCTGGAAAAAGAAGCTTCTATATCCACAATGCTTCCTATAACTCCACTTTTAAGAACCTCTGTTAGTTTCATAAAACCTGGCGTATTAAGGCTTCCGGTTGCCTCCATAAGGACAAGTCCTTTGTTAGAGGCCATATCATAAAGGTCTTCTGCTGTCTTTGAAGACATGGATATAGGAGCCTGACACAGTACATGTTTACCTTCATCAAGCATCTTTTTGACAAGTTCTTCTCTGCAGCTGTTCTCTGCTGAGATATAGACCATGTCACAGCTTCCGGATACAACTTCAGGATCAAAGGTTGATGTCCCACAGTGGTATTTTTTTGCAAAGTTCTGCGCCTTATCAATTCTTGTATCATAGATGCATGTAAGATCATATTCTCTGCTCTTTGCTACTACCTGTGCAATAATATCCGCAGTTCTACCCGTTCCCATTATTCCAATCTGCATAACATTCCTCCACTTTTAACCCTGTTTTTCTTTTCAAACTTCGCGCTTGTCAAACATTCGTGCCTTTTGCAGCTGCTCCAATACGGATGTTTGGCAAGTATTTAGTTTTATACCTATGTCTATTATATTCCTAAAACAGGTGCTTTACCAAGCCTGGCAGGGGCAAATAGAAAGAGCAACAGCTATTATCATGAGATTCTGACTGACCTGAGCATGAAAAAAGTCATACGTGAATCCATGAAAAAGTAATAATATATAGCTACACGTTATTTTGTTAATTGACTTTTGAAAATTCATATGATAAAGTAATTCCTGTTGAAAATTTAATACCCAGATGAAAATGGTAGCGAGACTTTGATAAAACCAAAAGGCTGTTATGCAGCCTTACAGAATGAGAATGACTTCTTATTCTGTGTCCCCCGCGAAAGTTATAATTGCAGGTGACCACAGTTTTATTGATGTCTTTTTTTTATGTTTATTTGGCACTAAGCATATGTACCATTTGTTTTAAAAGGAGGATTATTATGCCACAGACAAAACTTCAGAACGTTATATTCACTATCATGATGGTGCTTGTAATGGTATACGGTATGGTCGTATACAACATCACTTTGGATAGAGGAGCACTTACTAACGATGTATTTTACATTGCTCTTTTTGAGCTTCCTATTATGGGCGTGATCGGTTTCATTATTGAATTCCTTATTGCAGGAAAGCTTGCACAGAAGATGGCGTTCAAGATCGTAACACCAGGTCAGGACAAGCCTATCATGATAATACTTGCAATATCTACTATGACAGTTATGTGCATGTGCCCCATGATGAGCCTTGTAGCCACATGTCTTTTTAAGGGAATCGATTCTCAGATCATCGCTAAGTGGATCCAGCTCACTGTGACCAACTTCCCTATGGCTCTTTGCTGGCAGATCTTCGTAGCAGGCCCTGTTGTCCGCTTCATATTCGGCCACACATTTGCAAAAAGCAATAAGTAAGAAGTCCAATACTTCGCCGCACGACCAGGCAGCATTCCCAAAGCCTGGTCCAAGTCGTAATATAGGTATATTACTGAAACTTCGCACTTGCCAAACATACGCCACCATTTGAGGCAGTGCCGATGCGGATGGTTTATAATGCATTTTCATATCTTGAAGGTGTTATAATTCAGGGCATGATATCTGAATTTTTATATTCTAGGGTCTGAAACTCGCTTCGCTCAGACATGCAGACCCTAAGAAGAATATAAAAATCCATCTCTCATGCTCCTGAATTTTATAACACCTTCAAAAGATATGAAAATGCATTATAAACCATCCACATCGGCGCTGCCTCAAATGGTGGCGTATGTTTGGCAAGTGCGAAGTTTGAATATATTATTAATCGCCTAGAAGCTCCATGGCTTCATTAACATAGCGCATGGCATTTTCTTTAAAGTGAGCTTTTTGAGAAGGAGATACTTTTTTGACTACCTTGGCTGGTACGCCCATTACAAGGCTGTCATCGGGAATTACTGTGTTCTCTGTAACTAGTGCTCCTGCACCTATGATACAGTTCTTGCCTATATGGCAGCCGTTCATTATAGTTGCATGCATGCCTATAAGACTATAATCATCAACATATGATCCGTGGACTATAGCACTATGGCCTACTGTTACATATTTACCTATTGTAACAGGAAGGCCTTTTTCTTCATGTATGACTGCATTGTCCTGTATATTAGACCCTTCACCTATAGTTATGGTATCTCTGTCAGCTCTTATGGTCGCATGATTCCATACGCTGCACATAGGCCCTATGGTCACATCTCCTATTACATCAGCAGAACTAGCTATATAAGCTTTTTTATCTATCACAGGTTCTTTCATCACTAAATTCCTTTCACTGATAATATACATACCTTTTTGAACTATTGCTATTGCCTGTAATAATTCTTCCTTCTCATTCTGTTACTGTATTGGGCAAAGAATATCCTGTCAGATTCTGAACAAATTCCCGCACTCCATGTACTCCAAAATATAGCCTTGGATTATTTATATAATATACAATCAAAAGAGTTACAACAATGCATAGAATAAAAGATATCGTCCAAAATATTGCTTTTATTACCACATTCCCTTTTGTCTTATTAAGTTCAAACGTTCTATATGAAATCAGCACAAATGTAGCGAAAAAAATCAGTGTGATCGCCCAATAAACTATTATTCTCTCATCGATTGTCATTTTGCAATCAATTCCTAACAAAGAAGCTACATCATCTAAACAATAATACTTATACTTGTAATAATGATCGTTATGTTGTTTATTCTCCACTCTGACCACTTCTTTTAATATATTTTGGGAATCCTTTATTTCATAAGTCCAAAAATAAACATTACATCCATTTTCTTTCTTTCCTAGAAATGAATACTCAAATTTACCTTTTTCAAAAGATATATTTTTAACCTCATCTCCAAACCAAACCCCATAAAAGACATCACCAGTTACATCTGTATTCTTTGTATCCTGTGGAATATAGTGACCTCTTCCGGCTATTGCTTCCATCAGATTGAAAACAAATTCATCCTCGTACCAATCACCATCATTAGTATGAAGCTTATATATTGAACAATAATTCCCCCAAACCCTGTACAATCTTTTGGTAACAGTATCGTATTTATAACATAATACTCGATCGTCAAAAAACTCCAAGCCTTTCGAAACCAATATATATACATTATCGTTTACTTCATACTCTTTTAACGGCTCTAAACCAATATGTTCTTCAACTTCATCAAGCGTGTCATATAAATCACCAAAACCCAAACTCGATTCATTAGTCCCATAATAAACATCTGATGTTTTGTTCTTATAAAAATAATTGGATACATAAATACTATAAAAAAAACATATAGAAACTACTACTATACAAATCAAAGCTATTCCATATAGCTTATTAGTGCGTGTCATCAATATAATCCTCCCTGAGTTTTATACCCATTATTCCCATATTCTAATGCTTCATCGTATTACAAAAAAACATTTATATCCTCATTATCTTTTATTATTGTCAATGAAGATGACGGCACGGTTCCTGTAGCCAATAGTAAGGCACAGAACCAATATCTTGGTCTGTGCCTTATATCACATGTGGTTAGTCGGGGCCAGGTACTGCAATATTAGCACTTTCCCAGCAGTCCCTGACCCTGATTCACTGTAAAGATATTGCCTATATTATGTCTCCGGCACTTCCCAACTATCTACTATTTCATAATTAATTCCATTATCAATAGCATATTGCTCTGCTGTGGAACCAGAGGTAGTGATTATAACTGCGTTGTCAACTCGAATAAAAATACAGTTACCTATAGTTGTAACACTATCCGGAATATATACACGTATATCGCTCTTTTGATCTCCAAAGCATAAATCTTTTATTTCTGTAACAGTATCCGGTATATATACTTCTGAAACCTGAATAGGATAATCATAACCCGGTTCTACATCAAATGCAGGATCTATAACCTTTACTCCGTCCGGCACTACAACTATTTCTGATTTTCCTTTGTATACTTCGAGTTTATCTTTTATTATTACAAAATCCGATTTCTGATTTTCTTCCCATGGGGTGTAATTCAAAATCGACGTACCAATAATATCAGCTTTTTCCACCCCAGAAATATCAGTGATTCCACTATATATAAACGCATAATCTCCAATAGATTCTATTCCGTCATTTAATGATATTTTCTCAAACGATTCACATCTAAAAAATGCTCCTTTCCCTATTATCTTTATTGAATCGCCAAGTTCAACATTTTTTAACTTTGTATCATCATTAAATGCATATTCTCCTATAATCTCAATATTTCGAGCATATATGCTTTCTAAGTTTTTACATTCTGAAAATGCAGCATAATCTATTTTAGTCATCTTATCAGGTATAGTAATACTGATAACTGTCTGGGCGTTGCTAAAGCAATCCGGTCCAATATGCCTTACAGGTATGCCTAATATTCTTTCAGGAATTATCAGCTCTGAGTCTTCACCTACATATTCAACCAATGTAATGCTTCCTTCATTAAACGATATCTTGTAATCACTTACTGCCAGAGGCATTTTAATATCATAAAAAAAGGAAATACAATACATTGTTAAAAATAGCAAACCTGCCGTTAAGAAAGGCAATAACAATAATTTCTTTTTATTCTTCATCAATTTATCCTTAGCTATTTTATTCATGCTGTCTGTATCTACATCTGCACATTGTGACGCTGGAATTGCTTATCAGATATATCTGCACAAACCGCAACCGCCAAGCGCTTTTGTCATTATACATACAATTAGCTTCCTGTAAATGATTTTCCGACAGATTGTACATTTCATCCGACGAATGACATCTTGTCATGACCAAATGCATACTATCAATAAAAAAAGCTGCTGCCTCATATTGGCAACAGCTTTGCATTACACGTAATCACATAAGTTTGTTGAGTTCATCAAGATTAGCGCCTGCAGCTTCAGTAGCCTTCTTATTCTCGGCCTGAATCTGTGCATATACTTCCTGACGATAGATCGGAATTTCTTTTGGAGCTGCGATTCCGAGCTTAACCTGATCTCCGCGAATCTCGAGAACGGTGATCTCTATATTGTTGTTGACGATAATTGCTTCGTTCTTTTTTCTGGATAAAGCTAACATATGACGTCCCTCCATGACCTCTGACTTTTTTCTTGATGTATAATTGTCCTCATGTCTTGAGTAAGATTATTAATTACTCTTCCCATACCCGCTTAATCTTAACACGGGCAGACTTTGTGTGCAATGATTATTTTTACACAGTAAATCAAAAAAGCCAGATATCCTGTATTTTAGGCCTTTTTCTCATTATTATCTTTCATCTTCTTGAGAATGTCATATATCGGATATTTGATCTGATATTTATCATCGTCAAGTATAACCTGACAGCCCTTACGAGTGTCGGCGTTAATGATAAAAGGTCCCTTAAGATTAGCAGTCATCTTAGTAAGATCATGCGGAACTGTTAATGTTACAAGAACAAGCATATTATCATCAGTGATAGGCTTTACATCCTCAAGCACGTCATCTTCAACTTCAGGATTATAATCTTCCTGAACATGAAGCGGATCCATCACAGGCATTGCAAATGCAGGTTCATCCAATGATTGAAGCCACTGAATATTATGACTTCCCTTATCCTTGTCATACATAAGTGAAAACCTGTTAAGATCAGGAAATCCAATGATTCCATTTGGAAAAACAATTATCTTGTCATCCGCAATTTCAATCTCACCAAAAATCTTAGTTGCAATTTTCATGCTATCCTCCACATAGTATCACTTAGCACCAAAACATGTTTATTAATTCAATACAAAAAATACTAATCCAAAACATTTTTCGGATTGTTTAGTGATATTCATAACCCTAAAATGCATGTTTTATCATTATCAGTACTGGTCATTCTATAGATTCATAGCATCTATATAGATAGGCGATGCCGTGTCCAAAATTATTATATATAGTTCATCAGTGATTCCTTCATTATCTTGCTTGTTGCCATAAGTGATGACTGATATATAAGCTCTGCTGTTGAGAGGTTGGTTGCAGTCTCAGCAAGGTCTATATCTTCATTATTGCTCTGAAGAGTCTTAAAAGTTGTCAGCTGGTTTTTAAGTCTGTCCTGTGTCATAGAAAGTCGGCTTGATCTGGTACCATTTTCTGTAACCGCAACATTGGCTTTATCAAGTGCAGCCTGCATCGAAGTGATCTTCTTGCCAAACATATCTTTTAATTCTTCCTTCATGTAGTCATACGACTTCTGAGAAGCAGCGATTTCTCTCTTGATACTTGCAATCGCATTTTCATCTGTTGTTACAGATAGAGTACTGTTCATAGTACCCATCATAGTCTTGATATTCTTCATCTGATTAACAAGTCTTCTTATGTCCTGAACATCCCTTTTTACAGTTGTAGTGAAGACTTCATCTGCGGTTGTATTAACTTCTATAGTCTGTCCGTATCCTACGTCATACTGCATGATATGACCTGAATTGCCGCCATTATAAACTACTGTCACGCCGTCATCTATGTTGGTGCACTTCATAAGATTTTCAGGTCTTGTATCGCCGGAGAGCCAGGATGACTTATCATACAATACGTTTATATTATTGGCATTGGTTATATCAGTAAGAGATTCAAGTTTTTCTTTAAGCTTTGCTGACAGCAGGATCTCTCCTGTATAAGCATTAAGGCAGAAGCACTCATTCTCAGTATCTTTTTCCAGTGCTACATATATATCGTCAATAATATCTTCTGTAGTAGTTGAGTCTATAACCTTGGGAAGACTTGGTGCATTTAAGACACCCGGCTTTATAACTGTCTCGCAGTAGGAGCTGTATACACTTCCGTTAGAAGATAAGTTTACAACATTGATACTCTCTCCTGAATCTATAAGAGAGCTTTCGTTGCTTATCTGATATGTGCCATCAGTATTGACTGTCATAGAGTATGCATTACCTGCAAGGTCATATACATCAACTTCATAAGGGGCATCCGATGCGCCTGTAAGAGGGACCTGAATGGTTGTCTGATCACCGTTAATAGTAAAATTGAAGGTAGAGAGCGCTGCATCTGCAACAGTAGCTGTAATATCATACGCCTTGACTTCACCATTGTGATCTACTGTAAAAAGACTTGTACCTGACTGTGAGTTTACTGCCTTTATAGTATAGCCTTCGTCAGCTTCCGGTGTGATGGAATATGTAGTAGTCGATCCATTGGATTCTGTAACTGTTGTAGACTGAAGTATGCTGACCTGAGCCTTCCTCGGGCTTCCTGCTGCATCTGTATAGTTTATCATAAGGTCTGTTCCGTTGATGTCTACATCTATATCAGTTGCAGTAGCAACGCCGTTTTGATTAAGGGTCATTGAGAAAGGTCCAAAAGATGAATTCTCACCCTTTATGGTATATCCATAATCATCATTTCTTGAAGCAGTATATGTTGTCACAGAACCGTCAGCTTCTGTGACTGTTACAGCATTATCCTTATAAGTCGAAATATTAACTTTACGAGTTATTCCGTCCCTGTCTTTAAAAGCAAGATATACAGTATCTTCATCTGCTGATGTTGACAAAATAGATGTAGCAGGAACTGTAAAATTCTCACGATATCTTACAGACACGTTACCTGTATCAGGATCGATATTGTCATATGAAAGTCGTATACGACCTACATATGAAGCAGACATATCACTTTCTGCAGGATATGATGTATCGCTTGCTCCAAGACTATATGCTCCTATTACCCTTTGAGATGTATCTATATTATTTTCATTAAATTCATCGTGAAGCTTTATATACTGTGTACTCTCATCATCCTTAAATGTAAGTGACTGCTGGGTTCTGTATCCTGTGAAAATATATCTCCCGGCATAATCTTCATTACCTGTAGAATAATACTCATCAGAAAGAGCACTCATCTCTGTAAGGATAGTGTCTATATCATCAAGTGTCTCGTACTGGTTTACACCCTTATTGCACTGCTGGATCATAGATGTCAGTACATCTGTGATAGTAGAAAGGGCATCTTCAGTTACGCTCAGCCAGCTTTCTGCATCATTTGCATTCTTCTCATAATACTGGGACAGTTCTGTAACATTGCTGCGAAGGCGAAGCGCTCTTATTGCAATAACAGGATCATCAGATGGTCTTGTAAGCTTCTTGCCTGTAGCTATCTGAGTATTAAGATCATCCTCTGCCACCTTATTATTATTGATATTATAGATTGAGTTATTGTGCATTATCTTGTTAGTAATTCGCATATAAAACCTCCACAAACGAAGTGAAATTAATCTCCCAACCTCGGAAATAAATGTCACGCAGTGATATTTATTTCTAGGAGTTAATTTCACGAAGTGAAATTAATCTCCCTATCACGCAGTGATTTTAATCTCCCTATTACGGAAATAAATATCACCATGTGATATTTATTTCCCGGAGTTAATTTCACGAAGTGAAATTAATCTCCCCTATACCCCAGTATTTAGTATCAGCTGATCGTACATCTCTGTCAGTGTCTGTACCACTTTCGAGCTTAGCGTATAAGCATTCTGGAACTTTACAAGGTTAGCTGCTTCTTCATCTTCGTCAACGCCCGATGTTGATAATCTCTGATTTCCGATCGTATTTCTAAGACCCGAATATGTTTTTTCCATAGTATCTGCATTACTTGTATTAAGCGATGCATCAGCCAGTATCTTATCAAGGAACTCTCCTGAAGTTGCTCCTCTGAATATCTCTTTGGAATTGAACATGTTACCAAGCTTTTTGATATTACCAAACTCATCATCACCTTCTGTGATATCAGCCTTGGTTGCAAGAATATTGGCATTGTGTTCCATTGCCGAATATACTGCGAAGTTATCAGCTGTGAGATAATAATATCCGTAGTTGGTCGTAGTCAGTTCTTCGAAAGTATACTGGGCAGGTGATGTATTACTGGACACTGTTCTGTCACCTGTTAGCATGTAGCATCCATCTTCTCCTGTTGATGTGTATCCTGTAGTAGTTATGTTATTGACTTCTCTTGCGAAGTTCCTGATCCACTCATTCATCTGAGCCTGATAATACGGAACACCCTGATAATCTATAGACTTTCCGATATTGACTGTATCGTAAGTCCTTGACTGAAGCCTTGAAAAATCTACTGCACGTCCTGTCTCATCATCAGTGTCATCCAGGGTAAATGTATAATTACTGTCTCCATCATAGGTCCAGCCTGTATATTCATAACTTCTGGCACCAATCTGGATCACACCCTGAGCAGGAAGTGTACACTGTGCCATATCCTTAAGATAATCATTGGATACAGACACTGTCATAGTATGAGTAAGAGGGTTCCAGGCACCGCTTGTACCATTGAAGAATTTCTGATTATTGCCGTCTCTCATCTGAAGAAGACCGTATAGCTTACCTCCTATATTGGCATTATCCAGATCAAAGTTAGATATGAACTTGCCGCTTCCTTCTTCATAGTTACTTCTTGCAACCTTAATGTTATAAAGACCTGTTATATCATTCTGGTTTATGGATTCATCTTCATCTCTGGCAACGCACACAAGCTTGTTATAGCTGTAGGTATCTACAAGGCACTGACCACCTGCGACCCAGATCTCATATCTTGTGGCACCGGTATCTCTTTCAGGATCATTTTCATCTATAACATCAGTCTCTCTGACACTGACAGATATATATTCAGAAAGATGATCTATAAGAAGATCTCTTGTATCTCGAAGATCATTGGCAGTAGTTCCTGTCATCTCGACGATATTGATCTGCTCATTAAGACTTGCAACTTCTTCTGCTATAGAGTTAATAGCATCACAGGTGGATTTTATCTCCAGATTGATATCATTTTGAAGATTCTGAAGATTTATGGACATTGTATTGAAGTAGTCTGTAATAGCTGTCATGGAAGCTACATATGTAGCCTTGGTTGTTGTAGTTCCTGCGGCAGTCATTACTGACTGAAGATTGGCCTGCATTCTTGAAAAAAGAGTTGAAAAGCCCGTCTCTCCATTGTCGTCAAGATACTGCTCTACAAGGCTTTGATAGTAATTTTTCTGAGAATACTCACCGTAGAGCTTTTCATTGTCACGGTATCTTCTGTCATAGAATTCGTCTCTTATTCTCTCTATAGCTACCGTATCAACGCCTGCTCCGGCGCAGCCGTATGTGGTAAATACCCTAAGAGCATCAGCAGCTTCCTGATCAACCTTCTGCCTTGAATATCCATCAGTATTGGTATTCGATATGTTATTGGCTGTCGTATTCATTGCCGCATTTGCTGCCCTTAGGCCTGATGCTGCAATATTAAGTCCGAAAAATTGAGATGGCATATTATAAATCTCCTTAAATCAGCTACCAAGAGATGTAACTACATGTTCAAGCATCTCACTTACTACATTGATAAATCTGCTTGCTGCATTGTAAGCATTCTGAAACTCTATCATGAATTCCAGCTCTTCATCACTTGATACTCCTACTATCTGCTCTCTTGCTGAAGAGATAGTATTAACTGTGATGGTCTGATTCTCAGAAAGAGCTTTATTGATACTTCCCGTATTGGCAACCTGAGATACAAGAGCGCTGTAATATTCCATCAGGTCTATCTGGGTAGCTACATTGGGATTAAGCTTGTAACGTGGATCTGTAAATACTTCTTTTAATGCTGTTGCAGCAGCAGTATCTTCTTCTCCCTCGATGGTTACGAAAGTATTCTGGGTTGGCGTCTGAAGGAGTTTTTCATTAACCTCGGTATTAACGATAGTAAAACCTGTAAGGTTATTGCCTGCCTTATGAAAATCATCAATATCATAGATAAGGGCATCGTCATCATCTATCATGTTGAACATCACATAATCTGCAGGATTAGCCTTGCCCTTGCCATCTCTTAGGTTCTGAAGTGTAGCAGGATTGCTGGCTGCATTCTCATACACATCATTGATGGCTGTTACTATGTTATTGAACATCTGGTCGAATTCTGCTTCTATATTCATTACAACTGACTGAGCTATATTCTTGTTATAATAAACTCCTGTCTCATCATCTGTAATATCATGATAGGTCGCATTGTGGTCACCCCTTGCAAGGAGTGTGGATCTTAGCTGTCCAACATCAGTATTGAGCTGAGTTGATACAGTTCTTGTGAGGTCGTATACATGAGCTCCGCTTATGTCAAGAACAGTATTCCCTTCTTCATCTTCATATTTTTTGGCTGCATATTCCCAATAAACTGTATTGTAGTTACATGGGCTTTCTTCAATGTCACATCCAAGGTGATGTACATTATCAGAAAGAACAAACTGTGTTCCTTCGAAGTTAACAAGAACATTTCCAAAAATATCTTCTTCGTAAGTTATATTTCCAAGTTCTCCAAGTCTGTCAAGAAGACTGTTTCTGGCATCACGAAGATCGTTGGCATGCTCTACATAACCTGATTCTATGGCTACGATCTTCTGATTAAGTTCTCTTATTCCATCACCTATATCATTTATTTCATCAACAAGTTTTTTGACCTGACTGTTGAGATTCTCCTGATATTCTACGAACCCTTTGTAAACCGCTTTTGCACTTTCAACAAATTCTGAACACCTGTTCACGAAAGCAGCCTGGTTTACTGCGCTGGTTGGATCTTTTGCAAGCTCCTGCACCTGCTGCCATAGATTATTAAGATTGTCTACAAATTCAGCACCGTTCATCTCCTGAAGAAGATCTTCCATCTGTTCAAGTGTTTCATAAGATATGTCATAAAACTCGCTACGTCCGCTTTCAAGTCTGTAAGAAGCATCAAGGAATACGCTCCTGACCTGCTTACAGTTAACATATGCAACACCAAGACCTGTCTGTTTATGGGATATGGCAGGTTTTATATCTATAAGCTGATATTTTCTGTCACCTTGTGATACCTGCTGACGTGTATAGCCTTCTGTACCGATATTCGCAAGGTTATGTGCTGTTGTATTAAGAGCATTCTGTGAAGTTTGAAGGCCGGATACACCGACATAAAGGTTTGCCATTAACATAGGTCTTATCTCCAGTTAATCTTCTTTGACTTTGGTAAAAAAAAGCAGACACACCGAAGTGTTGTCTGCTTTTGTGAACTACCGAGTGAAACGTCCGGCACTGATCACATTAAGTTGTGGTCACTGCCTGGCATCGAATCTGCCCGAGTTTGTTCCTATAAGGGAACCCATGGTTCCTGCTGTTTTGTCATAATTAGCGGTTTCAGGAGCACTGCCTGCCTGTTGCAGGATGTTCATTTCGAACTGAACCATTTCAAGAGACCCTTCTAGAAGTTCCTGATTCTGGCTGTTAACAATCCTGACATGTTGTGAGATACTCTTAAGCTTATCTCTTACCTGTGCCAGTTGTTTTTGCTCCGATGGCCGTTTATCCAGCATACGAACCAATTCGGTCAGTTTCAATGTCTTGACATCCTTGTTCAATACATTAGCAATATCCGTCATTACTTCGACCCTGCGCTTTTCCAGCTTCTGGATCTTACCAACAGCGATCTGCTCCTCATCCGTGATTTGCGAAAGTTTCTCGAGATCTCCGGCTGCAATTACCGGTGTCTTCTTACTCGATAATCCCAAAAGCTCGTCATATGCTGTACATTCCTGATTCAAAACCTCTATCAGATCTTCCATCAGACTAGCCATGGGGTTATCTCCTTACGCTTTTTTTTAATCTTTATGCAAATTCTGCAAGCATCTTATCAGCAAAATCATCTGCGCTGACATCGTATGTGCCGTTTTGTACCTGCTGTTTTAGAGGAGCAACGATGTCTTCTCTAATGTCAGGTGCATTCTTCACTGCCTGCTTAGCAACCTGGATATCTTTACCTAATGAAGAAATCTGGACATTATCTGTCTTTGTTGCCTTCTCGGTCTTTCCAGTGTGCTGTACCTTTTTTGTGTTATAAACCTGTTGTATCTGGTTGTAAGCTTCAATACGCATTGCTTTCTCCTTTCTGGGGAGTTCTTTTGGACCTCATTGTGTGCCTGGCTTTGCGCCCGGCCGGTAGCTCGCTGACCTCCTTGTCTCCAACGCGAACCCTACTTCTATTTCTACTACATTTATCGGTCGAACCCCAATTAACTTTAGACTGTGAAGGTATTATTTTAGTGCATTTAGGCAAGTTTGTTACATTTGAACATTTCCGCGCTGGATTACGGTCCCTAAATACTACACTTTTAATAGCCTTCGGTTTCCTCCCTATTCAAAACATAGGGAAACGCTACATTTTCGTGATCGTTTCCTTGTTATTTTTGTCTTATAGGCTATACGTTCGCCGATTACGGCTAATCCTCCTTTCCCCTTGATACTGCATAACCTCCTCCTTTAGGAAATTTTATTTCCCTGATAAAAAAGATATCTTTTTCATCAACGATCATGCAGTACGTTCTCTTTCTTTGAACTGACGCTTCTTTTCATAAAGCTCTATATCTGCACGGCGAAGGAGCTTTTTGATAGAACGGTTGTTCTGTTCATTGCGCACCCAGCCGATGGATATACTAAGATTGTATGGCTTTTTAAGCCTATGATTCTCAACAGCCAGAGTCATATGGATATAATCACACAGATGCTCTGCATCAAGATCAGATTCTGTCTCCATTACAACTATAAACTCATCTCCGCCGTATCTGGCTATAAATGGTCTTCCGGGGACACCTCCGCAGGCTTTCTTAAGACAGGAAGCTACAGCGATAAGAGCCCGATCACCTTCTACATGTCCGTAGGTATCATTGATAGACTTGAATCTGTTCATATCCATCATCAGGATACAGATTCTCCCCCTCATAGGAGTCGAAAGTTTGTACCACAGATATCCTGTAAGCTCATTTCGGTTATTAAGCCTGGTAAGAGGATCAAGTGATATAAGCTCATTCTGATTATCGTTATAAAGTGCCACCATGTACAAAAGGAGTGTTGCTATTGTAAGTGACTGCGTCTTATCAATATAAGCTATAATACCCAGAACCGCAGATGGAATAAGACATACTCCGTCTTCCAGAATTTTCTTCAAAGTCCTGTTTCGCAGGTGTATTTCTATATCCAGAAAGCTGTAGGCATAGACTATCATATACACCGCTATTACCGCAAACACCACAATATACAGTCCACTAAATGCCTTATCAAGTATCCTGAAAAAGGCTTTATCCGCATCTTCAAAAAAATGGCCTATCAGATCTGTTCCCAGGAGAAAAAGGCATAGAATCAGAATCTTTAGGTAGTTTCTTGCTTTTCTTTTGTTGGAGTGATTTCTTTTGATATTAGCCAGAATCATCGCAGACAGTCCTATTCCGAACAGACGGAATATGACATAATAATAATTCTCTTCCATACCGGTTTTCTCCCTTCCCGCCGGCAGGGTCCTCCTGATCCTAGTCCCCCGGCATAGTCCGACTGCAATCAGATGCTTTTGTCATGTAACAGTCTGTATTCGAACTCTTACTGCCACTTATTATCAGCAACTGATATTACCCTTTTTACAGTCGTTCCATAAAAACCCCTATACAGAAAGATTATCGGATGATTTTGAAAATACTTAACCCCTTTTTGAAAATTTTTTTAAAAAATAAAGCTTCCTACTTTAAAAGCAGGAAGCCTATATTAAAAATCCAAAAAATCATTACTGAGCTTTGCTCATCTTATCAGATTCACCCTGAGTCATCTCAAAGTCTACACCTGTTGGATTAGGAAGTTCATCTTCGAACTTGTAGTCCTTGCCCGGAAGTACTGCATTAAGAAGGATACCTACAAGTGAACCTGTTGCAAGACCTGAAAGTGATACTCCGCCAAAAGGAAGCGGAAGTGATCCTGCTGATGAATAGCTGATTCCGATTGTAAGAACCATGATCATAGCAGCTACAAGTACGTTTCTACTCTTAGAGAAATCCACATGTGTCTCAACAAGGTTCCTGATACCTACTGCAGAGATCATACCATACAGAACAAGTGAGATACCGCCTATTGTACCGCTTGGCATAGTCTCTATGATTGCTGCGAACTTAGGGCAAAAGCTCATAAGTACTGCAAATCCTGCTGCAATCCTTATTACAAGCGGATCATAAACCTTAGTAAGTGTAAGAACTCCTGTGTTCTCTCCATAAGTTGTATTGGCAGGGGCTCCGAAAAGTGATGCAATAGTTGTAGCAAGACCGTCACCTATAAGTGTTCTGTGAAGCCCAGGATCCTTGATATAATTGCGACCTGTTGTTGAGGATATAGCTGAGATATCACCGATATGCTCCATCATAGTAGCAAATGCGATCGGAACGATAGTGATAACTGCTGTGATAAGAACGCCTGAATCAAAGCCCTTAGCAAAGAGTGAAAATACTGTATTGTCAAAATGAACAGGGAAGCCAATCCATGCAGCACTTGCAACCTGTGAATAGTCGATCATCTCAACTCCAAGAGCATCCATTATAGCTGATACAAGATATGAACCGAGAACTCCCAAAAGGATAGGAACTATTCTCACAAGACCTTTACCCCAGATATTGCAGCAGATAACTATTGCAATAGCTGTTATAGCAGGGATCCAGTTCCAGTTATCAGCACAGTTGTTAATAGCAGATGGGGCAAGATTAAGACCAATAGCAATGATGATAGGACCTGTAACAACAGGAGGGAAGAACTTCATGACTCTTCCTGCACCAAAAGTCCTAAAGAGAAATGCAAGAACTAAATATAAAAGACCGGAAACAGCAACACCAAAACATGCGTACGGAAGTAACTCTTTATTAGAAGAACCATCGCTAAGAAGCGGTGCTACTGCGGCATATCCACCAAGGAAAGCAAATGAAGAACCAAGAAAAGCAGGAACCTTACGTCCTGTAATAAGATGAAAAAGAAGTGTACCAAGACCTGCAAATAGAAGTGTTGTCGATACATCAAGACCGGTAATAATAGGAACAAGAACTGTTGCTCCGAACATCGCGAACATGTGCTGAATTCCCAGAACCAGCATTCGCCCGGTTCCCAGCGTACGAGCATCATAGATGGGCTCGTCAAAGGTTTTGGTATTTTTACCCATATTTATCCTCCCTATATTTGTTGAATAATGTTTGACTACTTGTTCAAACCCAAATATATTATAACGGACATTTTTATAATTTCAACTTAAATTTTATCAAGTTTACTTCCCACTTTGCCGGTGACATATCCGAGAAAATCTCGCTAAGGCAAACAGAATATATCACCAGCAAAGTGGGAAGTTTTTTTTAAAAAAATCCGAGCAGATTCAAAACTATCGAACCTGCCCGGATCTCTATCTTTCTTATACTATTAGTTGTTCTTCTTAATATAAGTCAGTATCAGGAATATGCCAGATCCACGTGCTGTATGATGCCTGCCTGTCCGTCTTCATGAAGGAATACACCCGATGATCTTACTACGCCATTAATGCCGCTGCTTAACATATCTTTAGAATATGTAGAAAACTCTGTTCCGACTTCGCCAAGGTATATAGCTCCTACGTCTGCTTCTTTCAAGGTTAGAAGTTCATCTCTTCCGCTATCATCTTTGATCCAGACTTTAAGTGCTGCCCAGGTGTTCTCGTCATTTTCATCTATCCAGCCGTTATGATCCTCGTCAAGCTCGCGAAGTTCGCCAAATCCGTCACCTGTTGCTGCTCCAAACAGTTCGCTTCCATCACCTATTACGCCGTCACCGTTTCTATCCATTGCCAGAAATCCTGACCCCTGCCCCGGCATCTTAACGTTCTCCTTCTTGCCATCAAAGTCTAGGTCAAAATAAAACGACTGATCTGATATCTCACTGACATCGTTGCCTACATGTATTACCAAAGGATCCATTAATAATCCCTGCATAGCTCCAAGATTAAGCTCAGAATAGCTTATAAACTCTCTGGACATTCCAAAGTTAACATCAAAATCTATGATCCTTCCATCTTCTGTTACTGCTCTTCCTGCAGCACTAAACTCGGTAGCTTCTGCTTCATAGCTTGTAAGAGAATACGAGCTTGCACTTCTAAACAGCCCCGCATTGCCATCAGATATCGCATTTAACTGATTAGATATATTTCTGGAAAAAGAATCCCAGCCTTTCCCGCCAAGATTCTGGACGAGCTGAAGTATGATCCTAAGAAGATGAACATGGATCATATCCATTGAACTAAGATTATCCTCCTTAGTTTTAACTACAGGATCTTTAACTTCAATGTCATGATATGTTCCGGGATTCATATAAAGTCCTGAATTGTCCACGTCTAAAAGCTTCTTATCTTCGTCAGACCTTACATACGTATCACTGATCTTTTCAGCTTTTTCCTCCTTACTCGTCAGATTAAGACCTGATGATAGTCCAAAGGGCTTCATCACATCCTGAGATCTGTAAGTAGTATGCTCATGCTTACTACTTAATTCAATACTACTTGCTGCAATTCTCATAATAACGCCTCATGTCTTTCCGGAGGTGCTTTACAAGGATGTAATAAGCGCATTCTCAGAAGTACATGGATGTACTTCTATGCGCCATTTACAGGGATGTAATAAGCGCATTCTCAGAAGTACAGGGATGTACTTCTATGCGCCTTTTACAAGGATGTAATAAGTGCATTCTTAGAAGTACAGGGATGTGCTTTCTAATTAAACGCATCAAAAAAGCGCCTCCACAAAAATTTAAGTTACAATCTTCCGTGAAAGACGCTATCCTTAGCTTCTGGAACTCCGTCCCGTCAAAGATACCCGCTGATGTCCTTAGTAAAAATTATTACCACAACAACAATTCGAATACTGTAACGTAATTCCGTCGTTACATATCTTATATCGGAACTGCCTAATATATTTTTTATATTCGTTATAACCAAAAAAGCTGTACCAAATACAGCCAGACTGCCTAATAATATCAGATCTGTCCGCGAAGGATCTTCTCTGCATTCTCGACACGTTCTTTAGAAGGAGCCGGAGTACCTTCAAGTGTATACTTGATTCCAAGTTCCTTGAACTTATATACGCCAAGATTATGATAAGGCAGAACTTCAATCTTCTGGACATTACCAAGTGTCTCGATGAAGGCTCTTGTCTTTCTAAGTGCTTCATCATCATCTGTGATACCTGGAACCAGCACGTGTCTGATCCAGATAGGCTTATTAATATCAGAGAGATATCTCATTCCGTCAAGGATATTAGCATTATCATTGGCTGTAAGATCCTTATGAGCCTCGGGTTCAATATGCTTGATATCTACAAGAAGGAGGTCTGTAACCTTCATGAGCTCTTCAAATTTAGAGAAGAAAGGCTCCTGTCTTGTAAATGGCTGAAGAGCTGTATCAATGCAAGTATTGATTCCACGCTTTTTGGCCTTAGTAAAAAGCTCTAAAAGAAAATCTATCTGTAAAAGAGCCTCTCCACCGCTTACTGTTATGCCGCCATCATTGCCCCAATAAGTCTTGTAGCGCTCTGCCTTGTCTAAGAGCTCATCTGCATCAAGAAACTGTGTGTCTTCACGCTTTGGTGCCCATGTATCAACATTGTGGCAGTATCTGCATCTCATATTGCAGCCCTGAAGAAAAATAATATATCTAATGCCCGGACCATCTACAGATCCAAATGTTTCAATTGAATGTACTGCGCCTTTCATTTAGTCTCCTTTGTACTCAAACTTCCCACTTAATCAGTGAAAATAAATTATACCGCATCCTATTCCCAAATCAAGTGGGAACCTTCAGTTTTTAAAAAAGGACTGCAAAGATATTATGTTTCCTTGCAGTCCTTTTCTTATAAGCTTACGCTCTTAAAGTCTATTATAACGACACATTAGAGTGATTCGTGACATGTACGAGCAATAACGTCGAGCTGCTGCTCCTTTGTCAGGTTGATGAACTTAACAGCATAACCTGATACACGAATTGTGAAGTTAGCATACTCAGGCTTTTCAGGATGCTCCATAGCGTCGATGAGCTTGTCCTTACCGAATACGTTAACGTTGAGGTGGTGAGCACCCTGCTCGAAGTATCCATCAAGAACACCAACAAGCTTGTTAGCTCTCTCCTCATCATCGTGTCCAAGAGCTGAAGGGTTCATTGTCTGAGTATTAGAAATACCGTCAAGTGACCACTCATAAGGAACCTTTGCAACTGAGTTAAGAGATGCAAGAAGTCCGTTCTGCTCAGCACCGTAAGATGGTGATGCTCCAGGAGCGAATGATGTGTAAGCTGCTCTTCCGTCAGGTGTAGCACCTGTTGCCTTACCATAAACAACGTTAGATGTGATAGTAAGGATAGAAGTTGTAGGCTCAGAATCACGATATGTGTGGTGCTTTCTGATCTTTGTCATGAATGACTTAAGAAGATCTACACCGATCTGGTCTGCTCTGTCATCATCGTTACCATACTTAGGGAAGTCGCCTTCTACCTTGTAGTCGATAACAAGACCGTTCTCATCACGGATTGTCTTAACCTTAGCATACTTGATAGCTGAAAGTGAATCGATAACGTGTGAGAAACCAGCAATACCTGTAGCAAATGTACGACGTACATCTGTATCGATAAGAGCCATCTCAGCTGCTTCATAGTAGTACTTGTCGTGCATGTACTGGATGAGGTTGAGGATATTTACATAAAGACCTGCAAGCCAGTCAAGCATCTTGTCATATTTAGCCATAACTTCGTCGAAGTCAAGGTATTCAGATGTGATAGGTGCATAAGCAGGGCCTACCTGCATGTGCTTACCGTTCTTATCTGTGAACTTCTCATCAACACCGCCGTTGATAGCGTACAGAAGAGCCTTAGCAAGGTTAGCACGAGCTCCGAAGAACTGCATCTCCTTACCTGTCTGTGTAGCTGATACGCAGCAGCAGATTGAGTAGTCATCGCCCCAGATAGGACGCATAACATCATCGTTCTCATACTGGATAGAAGATGTTACAACTGAAATGTGAGCTGCATACTTCTTGAAGTTCTCAGGAAGTCTCTTGGAGTAAAGAACTGTAAGGTTCGGCTCCGGAGCAGGTCCCATGTTCTCAAGAGTATGAAGGAAACGATAGTCATTCTTTGTAACCATGTGACGTCCGTCTCCGCCAAGTCCACCAACTTCAAGAGTAGCCCATACAGGGTCACCAGAGAAGAGGTTGTTGTATGAAGGGATACGAGCAAACTTAACCATACGAAGCTTCATTGTGAAGTGGTCGATAAGTTCCTGTGCCTGCTCCTCTGTAAGAGTTCCCTCTTCGAGATCACGGTTGATGTAGATATCAAGGAATGTTGATACACGGCCAACTGACATAGCAGCACCATTCTGAGTCTTGATAGCTGCAAGGTAACCGAAGTATAACCACTGAACAGCTTCCTTAGCGTTCTTAGCAGGCTGTGAAATATCATAACCGTAAGAAGCAGCCATAGCCTTCATGCCCTTAAGAGCACGAACCTGCTCAGAGATCTCTTCTCTCTGACGGATAACGTTATCTGTCATTGTACCGTCGCCGCAGTTGTCAAAATCTTCCATCTTCTTAGCGATGAGGTGATCAATACCGTAAAGAGCAACTCTTCTGTAGTCGCCTACGATACGTCCACGACCATATGTATCCGGAAGACCTGTTACGATGTGGCTGTGACGAGCAGCTCTCATCTCAGGTGTATAAGCATCAAATACAGCCTGGTTGTGTGTCTTGTGATACTCTGTGAAGATCTTGTGGAATTTAGGATTTACTTCAAAACCATATGTTGAAGCAGCTTCCTCTGCCATCTTGATTCCACCGAATGGCATGAATGCTCTCTTAAGAGGCTTATCTGTCTGAAGACCTACGATCTGCTCAAGATCCTTAGTCTGCTCATCGATGTAGCCAGGGCCATAAGCTGTAAGACTAGAAACTACTTCTGTCTCACACTCAAGAACGCCACCGTTCTCACGTTCTTTCTTCTGAAGCTCCTGAAGCTTGCCCCATAATGTATCTGTAGCCTGAGTCGGTCCTGCAAGGAAAGACTCGTCGCCATCATACTGGGTGTAGTTGTTCTGGATGAAGTCACGTACATTGATATCTCCAATCCAGTGTGTTCCTTTGAAACTTCTCCATTCTTCTCGCATAAAGGTACTCCTTCTAGTGCCGTCATGCATGGAAATTTCCATGCTGAATTATTTGTTATATTTTTAACCAACGGCATGATTTTAACATGTTTGCTATTTACATGTCAATTAAGAACATAGACAACATTTTACTGTTTTTTTATATTTTTCTGCTGTTTTGCACAAAGATTTTTCAACATTTACTCAAATCCTTGTATTTATGAGTTTTTCCTTTAATTCTTTTACAATTTTTTCATACAATTTCGTTATGTTTTTATGATATTCTGTAAATTATTACTTCTATTTTTTTAATCTTGAACAAAACAGCTTCTGTATGTTTTTGTATAATAGTTAGAAATAGTTAATCGTACATTATCAGTGCATTTTATACAAAATATAGTCTTGTTATCGTATTTTTATAAACGTTATATGGCTTTTTGCGCTATTTTTTAACCTCATGTCACTCGCTTTTCATCTAAGAAACTCTTTTACAATGTCCTCCATATAAAAAAATCCCCCAAACAAGACCGTGGATATAATATCTCCAAAGTCCTATCTGAGGAATCATTATATTCTGACAATTCATAACTAAAACATCCCACTTGAATGGACCGGCATCCCCAAAGTCTTTACAAGGGCATGCAGTCTACTCAAGTGGGAAGTTTCTAATCTAATTCACATTGATCATTACATATTCAGATCTTGTGCCTGTTTTAAAATCAAGAGCCCAGTCTGATATTCCTGATGTTACTATGAAATCCGTATCGCTGATTCTCTCATATCCATACGTCCTGTCATTGACTCCTGTAAGTTCGCCTACATATTTAATGGCAAGAAGCTGTCCTCCATGAGTATGACCCGATACTACAAGATCCGATGCGCTAGCACTTTCATTCTCATAATCTGTAGGCTCATGATCCAGTACTATTATGTACTTATCATCGCTCACATCCTGTAACAGGTCATCAATATCAAGTCTTGGCTCTGTAATATAGTCTTTCCTGCCTGCAATACATATATTATCAATAGTTACGATCTCATCTTCCAGAACCCGTACATTATTTTTGATAAGCTCATCCTCAAGATCCTGTGCGGTAAAATCTCTGCCACCAAATGTATGCTTGTCATGATTGCCATATACGAAGAACACACCATATCTAAGATCAAGCGTTCCCATAGCTTCACATGCTCTGACCATATCTGTCCGCACAGAGTCATTGTCAACGAAGTCTCCTGCTATAAGGAGCATATCAGGAGATGCCTGTTCTATCTCTTCAAGCCAGGCAGCAAATCCCTCTCCGTCAAAGGTGGTTCCAAGATGAGAGTCTGCGATAAGCGCAATATGAAGATCCTGTATATCCTTGTCCGTTTTTAGGTTATAATCAGTCCTCCATACGTTGTGGCACATATAATATGCCCCCGATAGATAGACGATGGATACTGCTATTGCAAGCCACCCTTGAAGATATACCTTAGATCTGCCAGTAGATACGCTACTACTCTTAGTACCGTGTACCTTATCTACAATTCTTACTATAAGACCTGATATCAGGAAAAAGAATATCACGTATATAAGAATAGTTATAGCATTAACCATCCCCATGAAAGCTGCAAATCCCGCAAAACACAAGATAACAACAAGCGCAGCATTGAGCTTTTGCTGCCACTTCCTGTCAAATCTTGTAAAAGCTCTAAATCTACTGACTACATTAATAAGATAAACAGCACCTACAATACTGATAACTATAGTAACAATAAATATCGCAAACCACATACGAACAGCTCCGCTTCTAAATACAAGGCAATAACAGCATCATATAGTAAGCAACCTAAGAAAATGCGCTATTTCAGTCATCAAATACCCTATAAACCAGCATTATATTACCGGCATAAGACATTTTCTAAAGTCATTTACTATAGTCTTCACTAATTTCATTAACATCATTATTTACATCATCAGACTTACTAATTGCCGGCTCATCCTTTTTATCGGCATCATCTGTTTTATCGGCATCACCTGTTTTATCAAAAAGATCATCATTAGTAATCTTCATCATATCTTCCGGCTTAAGGTCTTCTATCCCTGCAATCCTTGATGCCTGATTAGTGATGATCTCCTCGAAGAGATTTCGTATCTCACGGGCATTAGCAAAGTTACCGTTAGAGGCAAGCTTTCTCTGGGTGATAAGCTCTTTGACATGCTGCTTTGTATCATCTTCTATGACATAGTCATATTTCTTGCAGTTCATATCGAATATATCCATAAGCTCATCTATTGTATAATCAGGGAACTCGATATATTTATTGAACCTGCTCTTAAGACCCGGGTTGGAGTTTATGAATTTCTCCATAGGCTCTGTATAGCCTGCAACAATGACAACAAGATCATCTCTGTGATCTTCCATTGCCTTAAGTATAGTATCTATAGCTTCCTGGCCGAAGGCGTCATCTTTTTGTGACAGAGCATAGGCTTCATCTATAAACAAGACTCCGCCCATAGCCTTCTTAATAAGCTCCTGAGTCTTAATAGCAGTCTGACCTACATAGCCTGCTACAAGGCCGGAACGGTCTGTCTCAACGAGCTGACCCTTGGACAGAACACCGATATTCTTATATAGTTTTGATATAATACGGGCAACAGTAGTCTTACCTGTTCCGGGATTGCCTGTAAATACAAGATGAAGTGATACAGGAACTGATTTAAGACCGGCATCTTTTCTTGTCTTCTGGATCTTAACAAAGTTAGTAAGTTCCTTGACATCTGCCTTTATAGTATCAAGACCTATAAGCTTATCAAGAGTCTCCATTGGATCTTCTTCAGGCTCTTTGGGTTCTTCGTTCTTAGCATCCGCTTCTTCTGAATTAGAAACATTGTCCTTGGTAGCAGGCCTTACCCCATTGGCACTGGCTTCATTTACTTTGGTATTGAATTCATTAAGTGCGTTCTTTGCATCCGCAAGAGGATCCTCAGTACCAGAAGAAATGTTCATTCCTCCCTGAGTCTTTACGGGCGAAGAATCTAATCTGCTATCAAAAGAACTTTTCGATCCTGTATTACTCCCACTTCCAAAAAAATCCCCGTACAGCCCCCCAAGCATACCGCTTTGTGTATTCTGAATCTTATTCAAAACATCTTCAAGTTTTTCTCTTTCCCTTTTATCCATTTATTCATACCTCTTTTGGCTTATTATCTTTTGATAATACCATAAATCTTCGCAGTCGTGAACAAACGCCGCCCCTTGCAGCTACACTTTAATAGATAGCAGCAAGGAACGGCGTTTGTTTTTGAAAGATTATGTTTGGCTCTGTATCTTATCCGTTCTTAACCTTGAACTTATCAATAAGATCATTGAGCATACTGGACTCTTCGGAGAGCTGCTGTGATACAGCACTTGACTCTTCAGCGGTAGCAGAGTTACTGGATACAACATTGGATATCTGCTCGATACCTTCTGTTATCTGCTCCATGCTTGTAACCTGATCCTTGGCCATGTTGCCGGAAGTTGTCATCATCTCTGATACATGATTTACAGATTCTACAACAAGTTCAAGGGCAGCCTTGGTCTCATCAACAACTTCATTACCATTGGATATCTCATCCATAGTATCGCTTATGAGCTGATGCGTGTTCTTGGCAGCTTCTGATGACTGGTTGGCCAGCTGGCTTATCTCGCCAGCAACAACTGCAAAGCCTTTACCTGCATCACCTGCACGGGCAGCTTCAATAGAAGCGTTAAGTGCAAGGAGCTGTGTCTGCTTGGCAATAGCTTCTATAGAATTAGTAACAAGCTCTATCTCCTTGGAAGCTTCTGTGATCCTGGTCATTGCATCTGTAACAAGATGCATCTTACGTGCAGATGTATCAACATCTTCTTTAACCTTCTGAGCCATCTCATTGGACTGCTCAGCTGCATCTGCTACGTTTCTCGTCTGCTCAGTTACTGTCGAAACAGATGCTGTTAGCTGCTGGATCGCTGCTGCCTGATCAGTAGCGCCTTCAGCAAGGGCTGTAGCGCCTTCTGACATATTCTGAGCACCTGCAGATACCTGTGAAGAGGATTCTCTTACTTGAGCAAGCGTTGTAGATAGCCTGTCAGCTATATCTTCAAGAGCATCTTTGATAGGTGTATAGTCTCCAATATAAAGCTTGGGATTATCAGTTCCTTTGGTAAAATCACCCGTTGCCATCCTGCCAAGAGATTCACTTATATCAGATACAATAGAAGCGGTGTACCTTGTAGACTTTCTAAGGTCATGTGCAAGTTCTCCAAGTTCATCTTCAGCCCTGTATTCAATGTTGATATCAAGTTTACCTTCTGACATATCACGAGCAGCAGTCCTTACTTCATCAACAGGTTCTACTATACTCTTTGCAAGAGCACTTCCACCGCTTGCAATAAACAGAACTGTTGTGAGAATTATAAGTAATGAAAGAGCTGCAGAAACACCTGTTGTAATTAGAGTCCTTGTATATACAGCCTGACCATGCTCTGCTATCTCTTGGGATACAGTCTTAAGATCCGATGCTACATCATTAATAGAAGGATATAAAGTTCCGTCAAAATACTCGAAGATATCTTCATTGGTAGAATGTCCGTCCGAGAACATACCTTCAAGTGTCTTACCATTGGATTCTACTACCGCAAGATGCTCATAGAACTGATTGATCATGGTCTCATTATCGTAAACCTTGGATAGTTCTTCCTTATATCCGTTAAAATCAGAGAACGCTTCTGATATCTTCTCAAGTTCCGACGTTCTTACTTCTTCTGTTGTTGCGGACAATGCCCACAGGAAATGTTTGGACAAAGCCTGTATATCTATTCTTATCTCACCCTGAATATTATCAGCTTTAAGATCTCTTGAATAGATAGAATAGACTCCCCATACAGCAGTAACTATTGTAACTACCATAAAAGCAATTACAAGTGCAAATCTTATACTTGCATTTCTGAAAATCCCTGATACTTTGCTAGCTACTGACTGATTTTTTAGTTTATTTTTGTCAGCTGCAATTAATCCTTTGATATTCATAATGTACCTCCGGCTCCTTTTTGCCTGGAATAGAAAAGATTGAAAAATAAAGAACTAAAGAATCCATACATCATTTTTATCGGCTATAATCAGCATTTCTTAACATATATATTTTTTTAAAAGAAAAAACTTAATAAAAGATATTTTTATGCCGATACAACTAGTGGCTCGGTTTATAAATTTGCTATATTTATGCTCAAAAATAATTGCTTCATCTATGGAAAAAGTATTGTTACGAGGAATAAGTCATGTTTTCCTTAGCCAATACCAATTGTTTATTTTCATAACTGTTTTTTCAGAAACGATTTTTTTATCAGAAACACGGATCCAATATTTATTAAAAGCTCTGATTATTCGAGCAAAAGGAGTATGTATGCTTAGAAAAATGAATCTCAGAATGAAAATGCTTCTCGGAATCCTTCCCATTGTTGCAATCGCGCTAATACTTGTAACTTATATTAGTGTGACCAGATTCACTTCCGCATATCAGAATCTGACTACAGACAAGGCTATGCAGACACTTAAAGCCAATGCCAATTCTGTAAATGTAACATTGGAAACTCTGCGCAATACTGCAACAGTTCTGTCCAATGAAGTTGGTACAAGCTACGAATATACAGATCTTGATCAATATGAAGAAATCTTTGGCAATGTAATAAAAGGCAATGATGTAATATCCGGTGCCGGTATATGGTTTGCAAGAGGCGTATATAAAAATCAGGAATATGCAGGCCCCTACTGGTACAAAGATGGAGATACCATCGTATATACAGATGAATATTCCAATGCGGAGTATGATTATTTTACCCAGGAATATTATACAAATGCTGTATCCATGACTACACTTGATGCCTCGATCACGGATCCTTACTATGATGAAGCAAGCGGCACTATCATGGCTACATGCTCTGCTCCTATATTCAGTGCAAGCGGAGAATGCATAGGATGTATTACAGTTGATACAGTTCTTAATTCTATCCAGGATATGGTATCTTCCATGTCCCTTGGTACATTATCACATCCTATACTCCTGTCATCACAGGGCGTATATCTATATGATGTTGATGAATCAAAAACTGCAACTGCTCTTAATATAGCTGATGATCCTTCAATGTCACATGTTGCAGAAAGTCTGCTTGCTAACGAAAGCGGCGTAGGCGGATTTGAAGGATCTGACGGCGAATATATATACTTCTACGATACTATTCCGGAAGTTAACTGGAAGCTTTGTATCACTTTGGCTCAGTCAGAACTTGACGCATCCAGAATCGAGACTAGAAATCTTCTTATGGCTATATGTGCAGTATCAGTAATCTTCTGTGCTGTTGCTATCCTCCTTCTGGTTAATATAATTGCCAAGAGTGTCAATAATGTTAAGACATTTGCAGGTCATCTTGCAGAAGGCGACTTTACAGTTAGTAAGATCAATAATAAGAGCGGCGATGAACTTGGTCAGATGGCAGAATCACTCAATGCGATGTATGAAAGCAACAAGGGCGTCATCACTCAGGTATCGGATGAATCTGAAAAAATTGATGAAGCAAGTGCTACTCTTGAAGGCATGGCTAATCAGCTTACTAATGAATTCCAGAATATCCAGTCCAATATGACAGGCGTTAATGATGCTATGATGAGCGCATCAGCTGCCACAGAGCAGGTTAATGCATCTGTCGAAGAAGTAAATGCATCAGTTCAGCTTCTTGCAAGTCAGGCTGATGAATCCAGAGGTCTTGCTGAGGATATCCAGAAGAGAGCCAAAGATATTGAAGAGAGCTCAAAATCAGCTTATGACCATGCTATCCAGATCGCTCAGGAACGTGAAGCAGATATCGAGACAGCTAACTCTCAGGCAGATGTCGTACAGCAGATCGGATCACTTGCTGACTCTATCGCTGAGATAGCTGATCAGATCAACCTCCTGTCACTTAATGCTTCTATCGAAGCTGCCCGTGCAGGTGAACATGGTAAAGGATTTGCAGTTGTTGCAACAGAGATCAATAAACTTGCAGGCGATACAGGCGCAGCTGTAGGTGAGATTCAGAATACTGTAGCAGGTGTTCAGGAAGCCTTCTCCAATCTTCTTAGTGCAACCAACGAGCTTCTTACTTTCCTGAAAGAAACTGTTACACCTGACTATGATAACTTCGTTAATGTAGCTCAGCAGTACGGCGCTGATGCTGATTCCTTCGGACAGACATCAACATCCATCGCTGAGATGGTCGGAACTATACACGGTGCTATGAGCGAAGTAAGCTCAGCTATCCAGAATATCACAGAATCTACTCAGGATACAGCATCCAGATCATCTGAGATCACAGATACTGTCAACACAGTATCCGAAGTTGTTGATAATGTAACTGATATGTCCAGCAAGCAGTCAGTTATCGCCAAGAACCTTGCAGGTGTTGTTGCCAAGTTCAAGCTTCGCTGATATATACACAAAAAAGTATAATAAGAGCACACAAAGTCCCTGTCACATATAAGCGACAGGGACTTTTTATGAGGGGTATTAAGAAAGGGTGTATCGCAGCTAATAATGCAATACGCCTACAGCTATTACCTTATTTTATCAACAGCTGTGATTATAGCTTCACTTATTATATCTATTTCATCTTCCGTATTATCACCAGAAAGAGATATCCTGATACAGCTCCTTGCTCTGTCAGCATCAAGCCCCATAGCTGTAAGTACATGACTTGGCTCAACGGACTCAGTGTTACATGCAGCTCCCGTTGATACGCATATACCGTTAAGATCTAATAAGAGCATGAGAGCTTCTCCGGATACGCCCTCAAAGCCAAGATTTATGATCCCTGGATAATTGTTTACAGGATCGCCATTTATCCACATTCCTTCAACTTCACGCAGGTTTTCTAAAAGGCGTTTTCGAAGTTTCTCTACCTTTTGTATATTTCTATCAAGATTCGAGGTACTATCTTCTAGTGCTGCTGCCATAGCTACTATCCCAGGAACATTCTGAGTACCGGGGCGTTTTGTTTTCTCCTGACTTCCTCCATACATAAGATTGGCTACAGGTATTTTTGCATCTGCATATAAGACTCCGATTCCTCTTGGACCTCCAAATTTATGCCCGGATAGTGAGAGCATGGATATTCCCTGCTCTTTTACATCAATATCTATATGTCCTGCAGCAGCAACTCCGTCTGAGAAAAATAATATACCTCTTTCCTTGCATATATGCCCTATTTCAGTAATAGGAGCCATAGTTCCAACTTCATTATTAACTGACATCGCGCAGACCATGCAGGTATCTTCTCTGATAGCTTCTTTAAGTTTTGACACGGACATGCGCCCTGTTCTATCTACCGGAAGGAGTGTGACTTCAAGGCCTTCCTTCTCAAGCATAGGAGCGCAGTTTAGTACTGCATGGTGTTCTGCATTTGATATAATAATATGGCGCTTACCATTACGCTTTCCATATGCGGCTCCTGTCAAAATAGCCTGATTGTCTGCCTCTGTTCCTCCTGAAGTAAAATAGATTTCAGAGCTTGATGCTCCGATGCACTTTGCAATCCTCTGCCTTGCATCTTCCAGGATGCGCGCCGCCTCACGTCCGCATATATGCACGCTCGACGGATTCCCATAATAGTCTTTCATGCACCTTGTCATCTCCATAAGTGCATGCTCTGTGATAGGTGTAGTTGAAGCATAGTCTGCATATATTCTGTCCATTTTATACTTAAGTCTCTCTTTCTTATACAAATCATAAATAGTACGGCTTCTTGAACGTAAATTACAGAAGCACGCATTTACTGCGCTTTTCATGATACAATGATTCAGTAGTCAAATAGCTTCATCGATGAAACCGATTTACCCCATATTTGATACATTAACCCCAGCAATATGACTCGAGGCCAGTATGTTATTAAAACGCAAAAAGAAACGTTATATTAAAGTCACACTTGATACAGATGTGCTCTACGACGGTCTTTGGGACACCCTTCCCATCGCAGAAGATATCATTATTCAAAAAAGTATAGAGTTTTTTAATGACAAAGAGCCCTGCGCCATACACCGGGGCGCCGTACAGATACGCCTTATTGCAGAGCTTGACAATATGCTTTCAGATCCCCAATTTAAAGATCTTTTTTGCGCTTATACAGGTTTTCCAGGGCAGTGCGAGCTTTCATTTTCACAGCAATAAACTAAAAGCAAGTACAAAGAAAAAAACACTGTATGACAGCTTGATAAATGGAAGGATCTTAAGTGACAGATGTGATGCTGACATTACATTTTGGCCTTTGGATACGAATATTACCAATAGTAACATAGGGATGCACATTGCTATAAGGTAGATTACAAGATCCCCTGTAAGTCCTGTTCCATATACACCATTATGTCCTGCCATATAGATAAGCGTTGCCAGATACACCTGCCCTGTGCATAGGAATTCTCCTGCAGATATCACTATTCCAAGGACAAAGAGCATGGGATATAAAAGCCATCCTTTTGTCCCCGATAGTTTCTTTATCATGTTATGATTCCATCTTCTAAAGTCTTCCGGAAGTCTTAGCTTCTCCTTGCCATAATCATGTCTACAGACGTGGACAAAATCTGCCAGATAAAAAAGTCCAAAGCAGGTAGATACTACTGCAAAGACTATATTAACTGCAACATATACTGTTCCAAATACCCTGCCTTGTATAAAGCCAAGAAGTGTTCCAATAGATAGTCCCAGTACAAGATATGTTATAAACTTACCGGCAAGATAAGATATACTTCCTTTACCAAAGCTTCTCCCTGACATTAGAAGCACAGATAAGACCATGATCAGCATGGATAGTCCGCAAGGATTAAGTCCATTTATAAATCCGGTTACAATTAGCTTTAATTTAGAAATTCTTACATCTTCTTTTTCTGTACTAAGGTTAGATACTACCTCATCCCAGGAACCTGCCAAGCCTGCATCTGCCAGATAGTTAAGAGTATCTTTCCTTATAGCGTCCGCTCCTGACAAGTACCCTGTTTTGAAAAAAAGAATCGGAACCTGCTGCAAATTATCAGGAACTTCATACAGCTTCATAATCTTTCTTAGAACCGCCGTATTATCGCCTTCCATTATGTTATAGATAAGGAGCTTTTGCTTATCGAAGGCTAGAGCGCTTTGAAGATACTTTTCTGCTTGTGTGCAGCCTTCGCAGGAAGTTGTTACAAACAATATAAGCACCGTGTCATCATCTTCTATACTTGATAAATCTTTATATATGGCAAAATCACCTTCGATACTTGATAAATCTTTATATATAGCAGTTTCAGATTCATTTTCAAACATATGCTCAATGTCTTGTACGCTTGAACCTGAATAAGGCTCTAGCACCTTATCCTTATAAGAATTCCTGTCATTTTCTATATCCCCGCCGCTTTGTAAAGTCTTAGCTACTTCCTCACTAATCTCCTCATATGTACCAAGATATACTTCCCCATTAACTATTGCAGCAGGCAGATCATGTATACCAATACTAAGTCCGTATTTTTCTATTATTTCTTCAAAATGTGATGCGCCGCTTTCTTTGTAGACATTATAAACAGTGCACTTATAATCCGTAGTGCCTTGTTTCGACAGTTTATCAAGTACTTCCTGAGTGAATTTTTCTTCTTCATTACAGCTTTCACAAGGAGCTAGGACATATAGTTCTATACCGGTCTTTGAATCATCAAGGTCTTTATCATCATAGCCATTTGCATTTTTTATCGCCCTATATCCCATAAATAATCCGGTTATAGTCAAAATGATCAGTCCCAAAACTACCAGTGTAAGTTTTGATTTTTTTGATATACTCATATCCGCTTCCGCTTATTTACTCAAACTTCTCAAGTCATAAAATGATTAACAGTGTAGCAATGATTCTTATACTGACTAAACCTGTAAAGACTTTGGGAATGCTGGTTCGTCCAAGTTGGAAGTTTGAGTTATTTAAAGTTTTGCAAGTGCACCTTATGGAAAAACCGGTCAGGAATCCCTAACCGGTTTTTCTTTTAATAAAAATTGTCCTTAGTTACCGGCTGCAGCCATGTATGCGTCATAACCGCGCTGATATGTAGCAATATATTCATCTACGCCCATAGCCTCAAGTTTCTCGATATAAGCATCCCAATCCTTGTCTATATCAAGGCTTCCATCGATGAACTGTACCTGTGCCTGGCTGACATAACCACCAATTGTAAGTGTACCTTCTGTGATGATCTTGGCATCCTCACCTTCGAATGCAAGATTAGGAACAAGTGTATCGTCTGCAGGAGCATACTGGCTATAGAGTTCTGCCCACTGCTGTAACCAGTATTCACCGGAATGATCAGGATCCGGAACTCTTAATGAAGCTCTCTCAACAGCAGGTGAACGCTGGATCATAGCATCAGGAGTATAACGATAGTCTGCGTATGTCTTAGGAAGACCGCCATCCTTGACATAGTCATAGTCTTCAGGAAGCTTGTAGGTTTCATATGTAGGAGTACCGCCGCCAAGGGATACACCTTCTGTTGTATAGTTCCAGCCAATACCTTCAGGGCCGCCGCCAATATGACGAGCAGCATCTTCTGAAGCCATGAAATCAAACAGTGCTACTACGATCTCAGGATATTTGCATGTAGAAGATATTGTTCCAAGGCATCCTTCAAAATATGTCTGTACACAGCGTGCAGAGTATCTTACACCATCAGGTCCTGCAACAGGAGCAAGTATCTCCCAGTTCTGCCACTCACCGTCTTTTTCCTGCCAGAACTCATCACATGACATACCGCCGCCAGGGTACATGGCAACTTTATTAACTTCTGATGCATCTACCTTAGCCTCAAACTGTGTGTTGTCCTGAAGGAATACCTGGTTATCAAGAAGTCCTTCCTCAAAGAGCTTGTGCATATAGCGAAGTCCTTCTCTGTATTCATCTTTCATTGCAGCGTATTCTATCTTGCCGTCATTTACAACCATACCGCCTGCAACTGTCGGATTAGTGTTGCTAAGAGGGTTAACACTCTGGGTAAAAGAGTTGATCATCCATACTGTAGGATCACTAGCCCAGCCGCCGATGTATCCGCTCATAGGAACTTCATCATCTATACCGTTGCCGTTGGCATCATCTTCTTTGACCATCTTAAGGAAGTTGTAGAGCTCTTCTGTTGTCTCCGGGAGCTTGCCGCCAAGGTACTTGTCAACCCATGGCTTATAGATGTACATACGGTGCTGATACTGACAATGGAAGCACTCATTGTCACCGCCATATGTATAAATATGTCCATCGCCCATGGTAAGATCTGCTTTTCTCATAGGGCTCTGCTCATTGAGCCAGTTCCAGTTGTCCATCTGACTCAGCATATCCTCAAGCGGAATGATAAGTCCCTGGTCACCATAAGAAGTAACCTCTGCCTTGGTCCAGCCTGTACGAAGGAAGAAGTCAGGCATGGAATCAGGATCAGTCATGATAAGATTGAGCTTCTGAGTTGCTTCATCTCCTGTAAGGTCATAGATATAATCAAGATGAATATTGGTCTGCTCCTCGATCCAGTCGTTAACCCAGTTGTCCTGATAACTTGTAACACTCTGATCTGGGTTATTTACAAATACTGTAAGTGTGAGCTTTTCTTTAAGTGGGAACACCACATCCTTGGGTGAGCTAAAGTTAAAAGCATCTGAATCCCCGTTTGCAGCTTGCGTGCCAGAGCCGCCTTCACTCCCTGCGCCTGATCCGCAGCCTGCAATGGAGCCTGTCATGAGTGTAAGCACAGACAATGCTGTCAGTGATTTTTGTAACAATTTAGTCCTCTTCATAAACTTTCCTCCTATTTTTATAAACGGATGTCACATACAAGACTCCGTTTTTTATCCTTTTACGGAACCTATCATAACGCCCTTAACGAAGTACTTCTGTACAAACGGATATACGATCATAAGCGGAAGTGTGCTGACAATTATCGTTCCATACTTGAGCATCTCACCAAGATACTGGTTCTTCCTGATCGTCTCCGGGTCGATATTACTCTGGTTCAAGTTGACCTGTGATAATAACAGGATCTTTCTAAGCACCAGCTGAAGCGGATACTTGTCCTGAGAATTAAGATAGATCATAGGTCCAAAGTATGAGTTCCAGAGTCCTACTATTACCCACAAAGACAGTACTGCAATAATAGGTGTAGACAGTGGAAGTACTATTGTTATAAAAAATCTAAAGTCAGAACACCCATCCATTTCTGCAGCCTCATACAATTCTTTTGGTATAGTATTGGCAAAAAAGGTACGGGCAACAATGATATTGTAGGCACTAACTGCCCCCGGTAGTACAACAGCCCAGATAGTGTCCATCATACCAAGATTCTTGATAAGCAGATAAGTAGGTATAAGACCACCGGAGAACATCATGGTAAAAAGTATGATGAACATATATATCTTCTTACCTCTGAAATCATCCCTTGAAAGCGGATATGCTGCAAGAAGCGTCATCACCATGCTTATGGCAGTGCCAACAACAGCATAGATTATGGAATTAAGATAGCCTGTCCAGATACTCTGGTACTTAAATACTGCCTTATAACTTTGCAGAGTAGGTTCTACAGGCAGGAGCTTAACTTTGCCGGTCATAAGAGCATTACCTGAGCTGAAGGAACAACTGATGATGTATATGATCGGATACAAAACTGCCACAAGAAGCAGCGCCAGCAAAATGTAATTGATAAAGTATACAACACTATCCTGTGATATCTTTTTATGATTCATAGCTAACCTCATGTCGCGAGTGAAACGAGTGACTAATGGTTCAAATTGATGGAGCTCGCGTCATCAATTTGAGTTTGAAAGTGGAACACTTTCAAACTTATACTCTCTTTCTATATTCATGATGCAAGTATCAAAAGTTCCTTTTGATACTTACGTCATATTTATGTTTCTGATTACAGATCATATGGCGTCACAAGTCACTTTGGACACCTACATCATTTATATAAGTGCACAGATACTCTTATAGATATACGATCAAAGAAAACCATTGCCTGAAAGCTTATCTGCAATCTTATTAGTAATCAGAATCAAAATAAGACCTACCAGCGACTGGAAAAGACCTATCGCTACAGAATATGGAAAATCCGGGAATGTTGATACCAAAGACACTTTATAGGAATAGGTACTGATAACCTCTGAAACAGATATGTTGTTCTGATTCTGCATAGCAAGGATCTTCTCATATCCTATGTTCAAAGTTCCTCCCATATTCAGTATCAGCATGATAACTGCTGTAGGAATAATAGCCGGAATATCCACATACCAGATTCTTTGAAGAAGAGTTGCTCCGTCAATGATAGCTGCTTCATGCTGCTCCTGATCTACACCTGCAAGAGCTGCCATGTATATGATTGCTCCAAAGCCAACACCCTGCCATACACCTGACCATACATAAAGTGATGAGAAGAACTTGGAATCTCCCAAAACATTAATTCCAAAATTGCCGAACAGGAAATTACCAAGAACACCTGATCTGTTATCAAAGATCATGTTGATGATACCTACAAATACAACTGTAGAAATAAAGTACGGACAATAACTGATCATCTGAACAGTCTTTTTAAATACAACATTCTTGGCATAGTTTAAGGATATTGCCAAAATGATAGAACATGGCATACTTACCAGCATCGAGTACATCGACAGAACAACTGTGTTACGAAGACATTCTCTAAAGTTATAGTTCTGAAAGAATCTGATAAAGTTATTGAATCCATGATGTGATGCCCAAGGACTCCCCCAGATACCAAGGCTCACCTTATAATCTTTAAACGCCAGTATTATTCCATACATAGGTGCATATGCAAAGATAAACAGCATAATGATTGGAAGTGTTATCATTGCATATAACTGCCAGTGCCCCCTAAAATACTGCCCGAAAGATCTGCGCTTATTGGTACAGACTTTTTCTTCTTTTTGCATTTTGGTTTCAAGCTCCTCTTTACTTATCATGTCCACCCGGGATACTGTCATACCACTTTCATACCTCCCATCTTTGAATTGTTAACTTTAGATTTCCGCCGGGACGGTGCAGCATTCTCAAAGGCATTGCAGGGGTGGGCAGAATATAGATCAATTCCACGCTATAATTGTTTTATAAATTCAAGGCATGATATCTGGAGCTTTTTATTCTGGGGTCCAAACTCGCTTCGCTCAGACATGTGGACCCCTGGCAGAATAAAAATCTCCATCTATCACGCTCTTGAATTTTTATAAAACAATTAAAAGCGTGAAATTGATCTATATTCTGCCCGCCCCTGCAATGCCTTTGAGAATGCTGCACCGTCCAAGTGAAAGTTCGAATTATTATTCTATGACTAATTTCACACATTTTATTTCAAAAATAAATCTTCACTTTTTATTTTCGTTTATGCATTTCTTAATGTGCTCTAATGCCCTAAATTACTGATAAAATAAAAAAGCGGGCAATATAAAAACACCCGGTCTTTTTATGCATCTAAATGCAGATATTCATTTTTTCATTTTACTTATTCATTTCTTCATTTGCTTTTTATATACACATCTACCCCAAACACCAGTCCTTATTACCTCACTTCCTACTTGAACAATATATTTCACCCCCTTGTAGCTGTGATGGCAATGGGTGTTTATAAAGTCTTTTCTCGTTCTTTTGAAGGTTTTATAAAATTCAAGAGCGTGATAGATGGAGCTTCATATTCCGCATGGGGTCTGCATGTTCGAGCGAAGCGAGTTTCAGACCCCGGAATATGGAGCTTCAGATATCATGCCTTGAATTTATAAAACCTTCAAGACGAGAAAAAACTTTATAAACACCCAATGCCATCACAGCTGCAAGGGGGTGAAATATATTGTTCTAGTAGGGCATCCACTCTTAAACCCTGCGATACTCGGATGCGCTGCTGCCGGTTACTCGTTTGAAGGCTCTGCAGAAGGAGTTGGAGGATCCATAACCTGTTGCCTGAGATATCTGGCCCACTGTCATGGATGTGTTTTTTAAAAGACCTTTTGCTTTTTCTATTCTGACGTTTTCTACATAGCTTGAGAAGTTAACTCCCGCAGATGTTTTAAATAGCGATGACAGATACGGAACACTGATACCGAATTTATCTGCAACCATAGTAAGTGACAGATCCTGGTCGCCATAATTGGCATCAATAAATGCCACGATCGCCGGCATCATCTTCCCGGCTTCCATATCTTTCATTTCATTTACATGTGCACATAGTCTTCGATACAGTCCCAGTGTGTTAGTAATCTGTTCAAGGATTGGACTTTGATGATTTTTCTCAAGCTCGCAGTAGTATTTTTGAGTCTCTGATTCTTCAAGTTCAAGGCCCACTATGATCCTGAACAATATCGCCTGTAATTCATTAAGAAGCACCTGCTCAAGCCATGCCGGGAGATTATTTTCAAATATATATTCTGTCATGATCTCTTTAAGAGCATCATGAAGTCCCTGCTCATCACCTGATGTGACCAGTCTTGTAAGTCTTACAGACAGCTCAAAATAAGGGAAAGCTGCTGCCATTTTACCTTTATTATTTTGATACCAGATGATATGATTGGCTATCTGACCTTTTTCATTCATGAATGTAAATACTGCGTTGTGGTAGGATTCATAGATATCTTCCACACGATCTACTGTCGTTCCTCCATATACCAGCATCCTATCAGCAAGATCTCCGGGAAGTTCGTTTCTTATATGCATGATCTTCTCTCCTGCTTCAGATGTGACCATATCTCTTGACTCTTTCGATGTACTTAATATCACAGATACCTGAGCTTCACCTGTAACAGCATAAAGGCATTCTGGCAATACTTTTTGTATTATTTCTATAAGAGATAGAATATATGTGTTTTGGAGGTCAACACTGTTTTGCTCATCGCCTTCAAGGAAGGTAACTCTAAAGATGAGTACTGTGAATACTTTGCCTCTGTATTCAAAGCCAAGGCGTCTTTCCAGCCAGTCATATTCTCCTTGTGATAGCGGATTACCAAACAAAAGCCTATTTACAATTGTTGTTCTTATATAAGGTTTTTGCTCCTCCATCATCTCTATAAGATCCGAATTCACATTTCCAAGATATTGGAAAACATCATTTAGGCCTGAGTATGCAGAACCTTGTTCTTCTTTTTTGTGCGTAATGTTAAGAGATTCTTTTAAAAGCTTAGTCAAAGGAGTAGCCGATCTTGCAGACATGTGCCAGCAAAGGCCAAGACCAACCGCTGCTGCCAAGAGGATAAACACTGTCAGACTGATCATACTCGTAGTCTGTCTTGCATTAAACTGCACTACAGGAAGCAGTGAACAGTATGTATACCCAGATGGTGATTCATAACGAAGTGCTATATATTTTTTGCCATCAAGAAGGACAGATAGCTTTAATATCCCATCTGTATCAGCAGTATCTATATTGCCGCCTTGACATAGTTCATCCAAGAGGCTGCTTTCTGCCTGTAATACAAGGCCATACGCATTTTCTGACGGAGAGTCTGCGAATCTGCAATAGATAATATCTCCGGAATCGTTCAGGATATATTGAAGTCCCTCTTTTTCCGGAACCGGCATAAGACTTGCAAGAACATTCTCTTCAAAGAATATCCGAACATAGCCGCTGCTGGTATCGTATCCGTTGTTGGGAAGAGGACATGAATATGCAAGAAGTTCGATAGATCTTTCATCTTTACATCTGTACTTTTGAGCCCTGCTTACGCCTTTTACCAGCTGAGTAGTAAGATATTCATCCCAGTCTTCAAAACTCAGATCTTCTTCACGCCTTAAATACAAGTTATAAAAATCCTTGTAATCATATGCGATGCTGTCATTAATGACAGTTCTACTTTTATCAAAGAAAATATAGTATCCGTAAACAGAACTGTTAATTCTGGTTGGATTAAAGAGCTTATCCTGAAGATTTTTGACTTCATTAGTATTTGGGAATTCCAGAACTTTATCCTGAAATCTGAAGATATTCACTGCAGGAAGTCCCGCAAGCATACCGGAAAATGAGTCAAGTTCCTCCATAAAATTATCCACAAGTGTAGCATTATGAATAAGCTCAGTTTTCTTCTCCCTAATGTCATCCTCGCTTATGACAGAGAGCATTCTGACATAGTAACTACAGCATATTACAAGTGGAATGAATAAAACGATAAAATAAGTCAAAAAATACTGCAACAGGATCTGTTTGTCAGTACTTCTTTTTTTATTTCTTCTCATATAACTTTCTCCCCCCATAACTATACTTTCATTTAGGCGTTTGCGAAACGCCAAAAGCCGCATAAATACGGCATTTTTATTGCAATAAAAATGAATAACCCCTCACCGGATATGGTAAAATAGAGTTGTCCAAAAACTACCTACCAACACTCAAGAAAGGAGTTATTCTGATATATATGATACCATACAAACAGCTTTCTTTGGCTGATATTTATTCAGACTGCCAGGATAAATTTGAAAATGACAAGCCTGCATTTCTGTCTCTATTAGAAACCTATATCGATCTTGATGAAATTATTCCGATTTCCTTTAGAAATCATTTCTATGCATCAACGGGAAGATCCCGTAAATACCCTTTAAAAGCTCT
>NZ_FOER01000020.1:0-101918 GCF_900110805.1 Butyrivibrio sp. TB
ATAATCGAAATGGATTTATACCTCATATGGCTCATCACTAGGTGGGTCAGCTTTAAGTATTAAATCCGGGTCAATTTTAAGTGTAAATCAACACCTGCTCCTTGAAATCCTCTATATCCTCTTTGTCAAAATACTGGGCATCTATCACCACCGTCTTATAATCCGAAAGATCCTCAAGATCGCCATCATAGCTTAAGAACACGCCGTACTCACCCTCCCCATAAGAGCAGGCTGATAAGGCCAGTGCTGATATAATTGTAGCGACTATTAAGTTATATTTTTTCATTTCATACTCTTTATAATTCATGTAAGCACAGCAATAGCTCCGCCAATGATCAAGGCAGGTATAGCCAGCATCAATACAAGACTTGTAAGGCAGCCTCCTGAAGCTGCCTTATTCCCTCCTGCATTGCCGGATTTCTTGCTGTCTTCATGGATCTCATTTAATATAAAGAAATCCATCAGCTCATCATCGTCATCATCACCATCTGTGAAAATACCCATGATTCCCCCTTAAAGTCTCATTCACGCATGAGACTCAGTGAGACTATGGTGAGACTGTAATGAGACTTTCCTATATAAATCCCACCATTTCAGCATTTTTCAATTAATACATAGTCTCATTTTGATGAGACTGATATGAGACTCAGTATTATAATTTCCACACAGATTCATTTTTATCATAAACAGTACCTGTGATTTTCTTTATCTTAGCATAGTCTCTAAATACTGTTGCCCTTAAAATATCAAACTCCTCTAATCAATATGATTTAGGAAAAAAACTTGTCAGCACCCTTTCCTGCCGTTCTTGTGATCATCAATAGAACAAGCCCCCGGCGTACCACACTCAATAAGTCCAGCGTCTGCCGGGTCGATTGATACTCTGCCATCTTCAAATACGAAGGCAGGGATACCTACATCACCGATTTCCTTGCAATGATCAAATACAGGATTGGTATCACGAAGTCTTGTGAAAACACTCATATTACGGATGTTCTCGCCAATATTTATATACTCGAATTCATCTTCTCTGCACTTAATCTGTTCATAGATGTAATCGCAATATGGGCAGGTGGGCATACCGTAGATCTTGATCATAATAGCTCCTTACGTATTCAATATCACCAGAATAAACTATGAAATCAACACAATTGTATAATTAAAAAACTGGAGTCCGAGAAATCAAATAATTTGTACCTACTCTTTCTAATGTAATACAATCTTATACTCCGTCATCCACCTAATACATTTATTATCATAATGCTTCAAGCGTAGCCTTGTTATACATTTCAAGTAACTCTCCCCCATTTTGAGGTCTCTTGTTATAATTATTTGAAATAGATCTTATAATAAGATCGCGTATTCCTTTTGTTGTATTAAGAGTGTCATCTGGATAAAATACTCCTCCCGGAAATCGTCTAAGTAAAACAAAAGCAAAGACCATCGCTAACTGATATACATCGGAATAAGTGCCCATTCTATCCTCATTAAAGAAATTGTAATTAGCTGCTTCTGGGCTAATCCAATACATTGGTCCAATCTTTTCTTGTTTCCCTGTTAAATCAATATGCTCTTTTTCATCTAAAAATTCGCACAATCCAAAATCACTTAATATCCATGTATCGCCTTTTATTAATATATTTTCGGGTTTTATATCTCTATGTATTGCATATTGATGCATCTCTTTTAACCCTTCACAAAGCCCTCTAAACTGACCTGCATATACAGAATAATCTATTTTTCGATTTCTCTTTAAGTAATCTACCAGATTACCATCAGCTAACTCCATAACAACAAATAATGCAATATTACTTTTGCCATCTGCACCACTTACTACAGCTGTCCCTTCATCTACATACGATATAATGTGGTTATTATGTATACGTTTCATTAATGATATTTCTTGCAAAAATCTTTTTTTGGCTTTACCACCAAAATAAAGAAGAATTTTCACTGCATACTCTGATCCTTCTGAATCTATACACCTATAAACAACGCCATTACCTCCAGCTCCTAGTCGTCCATCATTTTCAATTTCGTATGTTTTACCTGAACTACCAATTATTTCATCTTGATCGATATAATATATGCACTTTTTATTTAAAAATAATTCAATCATTATTTAAGCCTTCCTCATATGCTATACTTATTCTTTCTTTTATAAACAGCGTTCTCCATTCTCTATTTATTCGAGAATTAGCATCACTTAAACATCTTGTAGCATACTCAAGAAAAGCGTCATTCTTAGATTGTGGTCCAATCTCTTGATTCATTTCTTTCAATTTTTCTCTAGCAATGGACAAGCGATCCTCATCATTAGTTAGTTTTGCATTTTCATGAAGTTGGTAAATTGCAGAAAACAACGAATAAAAATCCGATTTTTGCTTAAATCTAGTAGAGTGTAAAGCAAGAATATTATCATCAAAAATCTTTGATATATCCTCAATAACATAATTAAAACGCTTTTCTATTTCATTTTTGTTATCCATAACCATATATTTCTCGCATATATCATTTAGATAGTCTTTTTTATCCTTTATTCCTTCTAACACTACCGTCAATAGTTCTTCTATAAACTCTACATCAAGCATTCTTCTGCGTTGTTTAACAGTAAATATTTTTTCATCATTTAGATAAGGTGATTCTGATAATTTTTCAGATAATCGGATAAAATCGCCTGGAAAATCTGCTTTTCTCAATTCTTGTTTATTTAGCTGTACAGTGTATTTATTAACTCTAGAATATAAATCTCGAATCTCTTCTTCTGTAGGATTAAAGATTTCATTAATATCTATTTTGTATCTCAAAAAATTATTATGAGTTTCCACTGGAAGATCATTGAATTTTTTCCCTTCAAATGGTCCGTTATATGGGCTATTAAGGGTTAATTCACCTTTGACAAACTTTAAAATCGCAGTTAGTCTTTGTTGTCCATCAATTACAACCCTATATGTTTTTTCATTTTTCACAATTGATTTAATATATATTTTAGGTATAGGTATACCACGCAGAATAGTATCAATCAACATTATTTGTGCAGCTGTACTCCATACTTCATTTCGTTGAAATTCAGGTCTTAATTCTAGCCTATCAGTTTCGTCCCATTCCTTTACATCAGAAATTGGATGTGAATATGATTCCCATTTCATTATTTTAGTCTCCTATAATAAACTAACAACTATTAAAGTCTTTCAATTTCCGTATTCTTGTTGGGTGTGAAAGTTTTCTTAAAGCCTTAGATTCTATCTGACGAATTCTCTCCCTGGTGACGCCAAACTTCTGCCCTACCTCTTCTAGTGTTTTTTCAACACCATCTTCAAAACCATATCTTGCTTTAAGAACCTCCTGCTCCCTTTCTGATAATTCTCCCATTAGTTTTTCAAGAGTTTCTCTTAATGCCCGCTGCTCAATCTCCTCATAAATGTCATCATTCCAATAAAATGCATCAGAATTAATGTTTTGAAAGACATCCTGCTGTATTTCGTTTCCTATAATGTTTTCAAAAACATCGTCCTGTATTTCATCTACATCAATGTTTTTCAAAAACATTTCGTAGATTTCGTCAAGTGATTCGATTGGCATAGACTGCCTGATTATGTCCTCTGCCTGATTAATACCACAGCCAAGCCGGTCTTGAATTACCCTTCTCACCTCAGGATCGGTCCATATATCAAAATCCAAGTATCCATTTTCCTTCAAAATTGGATACATTGTAAAATAGCCTTCCTTTTTATGAACAGGATAATATACCGCAGGCCTTTGAGTTGCCTGTGCTCGGCCTATATTTTGTAGTATCCACAGTGAAGCATATGATCCAAAAGGCCCACTTGAGTCAGGATCATATTTGTCTACAGCCGTTACTAAACCTATTAAAGCCTCCTGTAAAGTGTCAGAAATTTCACAATCATAGGTTTCAGCTCTCTGCAAAGCAATACGCACAGCAAATCTTAAATGCATCTGTATCACTCGGTCGCGAGCGTATAAATTTCCCTCCTGAACCTGATATTTCAGCTGATCCATCTCACGCGCCTGAGGTGGAACGACAGCCCGGACAGCGTTGATAAAATCCTCTAAATCCGGATCAAGCTCAATAACTCTATTGAATACAGCCTCATAGTCTCTTTGCGCATAATCATCGTAATCATCCTCGGAAGAACCGGCTGCATTAGTAACCGGTGCCTCATCATATACAAGGATTCCACGGGTAACAATGGAGCTTGAAAGGTAGTCTACATCTCGGATAGATAGAGCCCATTTATCAGCCTCATCATAAATATCATCAAATACCAGGAATCCCTTTTCAGATGATAGCTGTATTAAATTTGCAAGAGCACTTTCAATACCATTCTTACTCTCCATTAGTTCTCTTCTCATTTTTCGGCAAGAAGTTGTTTCAAGGTATATCCGTTAGAATCTACCCATACAATTTTCCCATTCACCGAATTTCCTATCAATACTTGGGCAGCCGTTGATGGGCTCCCAAACTGAACATCTTCAGTCAAAACCCCATTTTTCATTTTGCCGGATTGCATTAGATCATGGCGCTTGTTACCTATTGCAATTGTGCAAGAGGAAGTGACAACCTCATTGTACTCTGAACCCTTATACACAACAAAACCTTTAGGTAAGACCATTCTTCCTGTAGCTTTTAATGTCTTGTATTTCAAAAACAAAAGCGTTCCGGAAGGATGTCCCTGTATCTTAGCCTGCTTTAAGCCAGGTCCATTTTTAATTGTATCCGGCACATCATCAAAGATTTCCACTCCTGATGTTAACAGACGGTTTGTCAGCCAATCCACTTCATTAAGCGATAAGCCATCAGTGCCTCTCTCTAAATCATCAAAGATCAAATAACCTTTTTTCTGTGACAGAGCCTTTAATTCTATAAAGACCCTGTCGATATCGTTATTACTCATTAACTCATCTCGCTCTTACTTATGATTTATTAACACATAACTGCAGAATATCATCACTGCTGATTTCGCTGTTGAAGCGGTCATTAAACTCATCAATAAACTCATAAAGCCTGTTTGCGAATGCCTCAGGAGTACTATCCCCTTCAACCAGCTTTTCATAAAGAACATCAATGCCACCTCTTACGTAGCTATCAAACCGCTCTTCATCAGCCGGATCCTGACCATAGTGTCTGAAAGCTTTATCAATTCGCTTTTCTTCATCAGGCTCATAATTTGCATCAAGCAGCATAATCAGCCAGAAGTTATACTGTAATTCATCACCAGAATAAATTACACGATCACCCATGACATTCTGATTATATACCTGACCGGTCTCTGGATTTTTAAGATCATCAAGGTCAGCAGTTCTTCCATATAGAAATCCGATCAACGGTGCATTCGCATAGACATCTACGTTACGGTCTATCAGCTTTGCTTTGCTTAATTCATCGAATACTCCTGTGAGCTGATCCACACGAAGAGCATGCCTACCTTTAAACCTATATTGTTTATCAAACATGGCGCTCCTCCTTATACCAAATTGGTCTCAAACTCATTTTTCTTGTCAAACTGGTGTCTGCTGCCGATCCTGTTACCCATGTAATCCTCAGCCAGTTCACCATCTGTATCCTTGATAAAAATGATTACCTGCTCAGCAGTCTCTGGCAAAGCCTCACATACCGTCTTGATTCTTCTCTTATCAAATGCAGACAGCGGTGCATCCATTACAAGCGGATAAGGCTCAGATGAAAGCAGCTTAGCATCATCATCACTGGCATTTCTATTTTCTCTGGCCATTTTGATGATACCAGTAATGAAAGCAAAGATAACGGAAATGCTCTGTGCTGTAGAAGTCTCTACATCACCCTCATAATCATTGGCCTGGACCATGATATGATAATTTGAATCTATTGTTAATGATAAGCCACCTTCATAAATCTGCTTGAAAATATCATTAATTGTATCCTGCAAGCGATTACGGATCTCTTCTTCGCTTGTACGATACACATTTTCCAGCTCTTCATAAATCTTTCTTGCATAAGTCAGATACATCTGAGTCTTTCTGTTCTTTTCATCAAGCAAAGTCAGATTCTGTCTCTCTGTATCTGCACGCTCGCGCTCCTTCTCAAGACCGCCACGTTCTATATTCAGCTTGTCTCTATCGTTATTACACTTATTGATAGTTTTAACACAAATCTGAATCTCATTATTTATTGCACGAACCTTTTCGCTGACATCTTCACCACTAAGCTTGGCCTCAATCTTGTGAAGTTCATCAGTCTTATCCATAATATCATCACTCTGCTGGCTGGCAGTCGCAAGATTCTCCTGCATCTGTTCAACCAAATTCTTAAGAGCTCCTGCCCTACGTTTTGACTCCTTCTTGAAATCCGTCACATATGTACTGAGTGATTTCGGAGGGATAACATCCAGTAGTGATTTCACTTTCTCATAAGGCACAGATCCTTCATCCAGGTGGGTACCGCAAAGGCATACCTTCTGCTTCAACAGATACTCAATAGTTTTGTCACGGATAAAAGGAATGTCCTTGCCAGAATAATCGTGTCTTGACAGAACTTCCAATGCTCTCTTAATTAAAGAAAGTGAAAAGAATGGACTCATTGAAGCATTGAAATCCTTGCACATCGTCTTGTAGACTGTAGCTCTCATACGAGTAGTATTTTCAATCTGCCTCTGTAAATCTTCTTTTTCCTTCTGAAGCTTTTCACCCTCAGAATACTGTTTCAACTCAATTACTTTTTCAGATTTTCTGGTTTCAGCTGCCGCTTTCTGAGCATCAAGTTCCTCTAAGGCAGTATCAATCTCTGCCAGTCTTGTATTGCACTTATCTATTTTTGCAGTGTATTCCTGAATCTTATTGTTGCTCTTTGAGTCAAAGCTCTTCTCATAGCTACCAATAACGCTAAGACTGCTTCTCGGATTAAAGTGTCCAATAGCACTTATCATCGCATTGAGACCCAAAAGGCCCTTTACAGCCTCTGCAAAGTCAGTTGCCTTCTTACCTGTAGAAATATCTTTACTCATCTTCTCAATACGCTCTCCATCAAAGAAGAAGTATCTGGACAGTTCTTTAGGCAGAATGCTCTTAACCTCGGCTTCGCACTGAGACTTTTTTACGTAGGAAGTATTACCGCTGGTATCCTTTATTGCAATGTCAAATACGGTATTATCACCCTTAACATTATTTGAATAGTCCTTATGATATGCCTGCTCTCTTATAAGGGTATAGTCAACTTCACCATGTCTAAGAGCCAAGGTTACACGAACCTTCTCTTCTGAACCGGGAGTCATTTCTGTGGCTACCATCTTATTCAGAATAATCTTGTCAGAGAACTCTGTTTCTCCATACAGGCACCAGAAAAATGCCTGAGCAAACGTAGTTTTACCCGTTCCGTTTTCACCAATGATGATGGTTACATTTTTGCCGCCTTCTCCCTGGGCAAAATCAATGGACTCATTGCGAAACTGGCGGAAGTTCTCAAGTTTTATTGATTTAAGTAACATTGCACTTCCTCCTCAATCTTCTTCTTAATCCATGCCACCATCTGAGAATCATTCATTGTTCTCGTTTTCAGATTCATGTTTTCTTTAATGATGATTGATCGCTTAAGACGCTCTATGGCCTTGCTATCAACCTGGATTTCGCCGTTATCACTCAAAATCTTCACCCTCCTTATCATGATCTGTATCGTTAAGATGATAAGCCTCTTCAATCTCCCAAATCAGGTTATTTGCCAGCATCGAGTTTAATGCCAATCTGCCAAACTCCTTAATCCGGGCAAGCTCATTTTTAACCAATGTCTTATCCCTATTCGCCTGTTCAATAGTCAATCCTGATACTGAATCAAGCGGTCTGGGCAGAGTTACAAAATCATATATTTCTGCAAACGGTTTATTATCTGCTTTACGAAGTACTCTACCTCTACGCTGTATGTATTCCTTAGGATTAGTGGTACTTGCCAATATGAAAGCTGTTCGTATGCCTGGAATATTAACACCTTCATCCAGACACTTTATCGCTACTATAGCCTGCAGCTTGCCGCCGTCCTGAAAATGTTCCTTAATTGAGGCACGTTCTTCCATACTTTCTTCAGAAGTAAACCGCGCCACACTCATATTAAGTTCATTCCCAAGAATCTTGGTTACTGCTTCTATCTGCCTGATATCGCTTTCGTCATCTGATGATGTATCGCTATCATCCAATACCCTTGTAGCTCCACAGTACACCAGAATATTATTGTCATCTTTGTAAGGAGTGATTTCTCTCTTCAGAGCTTCCAGTTTTTGCATTGCCCCTGCAACAACCCTGGATCTCTTTAGCGCAAGGATTTCTCCTCGCTTATTTAATTTATACTTTCCATTCTTGTCCTTTATCATGCACTTCGACATCTCGTAGGAAAGCTGTTCGTAAGATTCCAGCTCAAGCTCACTCAGGTAAACAAGAACCGGATAATATTTATAAGGGGTCAGCTTGTCTTCATCAATAGCTCTTTCCAATGGATATTCAATACATTTCTTTCCAAAGAAGCTGTATAAAAGTGCTGTTCCCTCTTCATCTCTGTGCCTTTCAAGCGTTGCTGATAATGCAAGCCTATATGTAAACCTGTCATCCAAATGTTTGGCATAGCTTCTGGCTCCAAAATTATGGGCCTCATCCACCACCAGTAAAATTGGACTCTTGATTTTATCTATCCTCTCCTGAAAATCAGGACTTGCAAAAGTAACATTCGTTGTCACTACACAAAGGAATCTTTTATCTTTTCTTATCTTCTGATCTGTTATCGCCTTGGAAAATTTCTTTCTCCAATCCTTGTGAGCTGGATCTCCATAAGCAATAATAGGCTTCATGTTGAATTTGACTATATCTTCAACCCACTGCTCTACCAGATGTTTATATGGAGCTACGATTATTACTGCAAGGTCATCATTAATATCTTCTGAAAGTTTTGAAATGGCACCAAGACCGGTATAGGTTTTGCCCGTACCTGTTGCCATATCAAAAATTCCTCTATAGTTTTCGCCTACCCAGTCAGCAATAGCTTCCTTCTGATATTCATGTAGTTCAACATCATCTGGTATTCTGGCCCCTACAGGTCCTCCCAAAAGGGATTTGTTATCAAGAATCATGCTCCCATAGGCAAGCATTCTCCTTTTAAACTGCTCATGATCAATATCAAAATTAGGAGCTTTCTTCCTGTATTTCTCAATAAGTACATCGGAAATATTTGGAAATTCCAAAACCTTTAAGCTTGGCTCAACATTATTCCACATGGAATAAAAGGCGTTTTCCTTTAACTTAACTCTATCAGCTTCAGCCTCTCTCCAATCACAGAATACATCTATAGTCTCATAATTGATGGACATCGCTGTCATAGACTCATTCATGGATCCAGAAAAGGCAACATGATTTCCGTCTTTATCTTCTAGAATTCCCATCTTCTCATGGTACATTCCAATTTCATTGTCCTTATCAGTATAGGCAATGCGAATATCAAGAATCCCATCTGAGATAAGATGTGCCAGAAGATTCAGGCGCTCCATAGAATAGTAATCCTCATGCTCATCAGACAACTGACGTATAAGTGCCCCCTCTATTATCTTCTGTCTGTTCTCATATCCTTCCTTGATAGCCTGAATATCGTCATCAGACAAATACGGTGAGGCAACTATTTCAATCTTTCCACCATCTTTAGCCATATCAGCTATTCCCTTTGATATTTCGACAAGGGCTGAAGATGAAAAGAATCCCACAGCACGCTTATACGACGTTGACTCATGAAGCAGCGGAATATAAAAATCCTGCACCACATTATCAATCAAGGACCGGTATTCGCTTTTTATTCTCTTGTCCTTTAAGCTCACAACAATCCTCCTACAGCTCTGAATCTATATAATCCAAAGCTTCTTCTAACTCTGCAAAATCTTTATCTGTCGTAAAATAACTAACACTGAATCTGATAGTTCCCGCTGGAAACGTTCCCATAAACTGATGTGCCAGCGGTGCACACTGTAGCCCAGTTCTGACAGCGATTCCACACCTGTCAAACACAGGTCCTGCACTGTCGCTACTTATTTCCTCTATAATGCAAGAAACTATTCCTACATAATTACATGAGTCATAATTCCCAATTATTTTAATATAGGAATATCTGCTTAAAAGGTCTATCAGCTTCTTTCGATTCTCAGCTTCTTTTTCTCTTATGGCATCGATAGTAACCTGTGCTGACCATCCAAGGGCTGCATTTAATCCGGCTATACCAGCAATGTTCAAAGTCCCCATCTCATATTTCTGAGGTAAATCTTCCGGCATATCCTGATTTGCAGATTCATATCCGGTACCACCAAATATTACTGCCGGAAATTTCACGGATGGATTCATCACAAATCCAGATATTCCAGTTGGGCCATACAATGTTTTATGTCCTGCAAATACAGCAAAATCTATAGTGGTAAGGCCTACGTTCAAATCTACCAACCCAGCAGTCTGTGCCATATCCACAAGAGTTATGGCTTCGTACTTTTTAGCCAGTGCAAAAATATCCTCTACTGGCGCTATAAGTCCAAACACATTGCTGGCATGACTAACTATAACAAAATCAGGTTTAACAGTATCAAACTGATATCTGATTTTTTCCAGGTCATACACCATATCCTTTGAAACAGTCAGCTGTGTGACCTTGATTTTCCCCTGCTCTTCAAAATGATGAAGAGTTCTGGTAACTGCATTATGCTCAAAGGGGCTGATATAAATATTAACAGCTCCTTTTTCAATAATGCCCTGAATAATAATATTCAAAGCTATTGTTGCCGTTGGTTCAAAGACAACCTGCTTTGCCTGGCAATGCAGGAGCTCTTGGATCTTCTTTCGTGTATCTCCAATTAAAGCTCCTGCGCTCTGCGCAAGCTTATAGTTTCCACGTCCAGCATTTGCTCCGCTGGAACGATAAAAGCTATCCATGAAGTCATAGACGCAATCCGGCTTTGGGTATGTAGTTGCAGCATTATCAAAATATGCCACTTGAAACACCTCCCCTTAGCACATCTTCTTTAATATATCCATGAGGATCTGCCTCTTCTCCTGCTCTGAAATAGAATATCCCATGGAGTCTATCTCAGACAGAATGGAATTATACAGAAGCTTTCCTCTCTTACTTGTTTCAACTCTGTCAAATCGTTTTACTTCTGATGAACCGTCATCACTGCGGAATCTGATTTCATAAGTACTTGCAGCACTGTCTTCACTTTCAGACTCACTGCTTTGGAATTCCTCAGCAGTCTTTTTGTACATCTCAAGATTCTCTTTGAAACGTTCTACAGTATCATCATCCCAGTCTTCAACTCTTAGATCTGTAGCAGCTTTTGCTAATCTGGCAACAAATGTCTCTTCATCATTTGTAACTTCCTTAAAAAGTCCCAGGCACTTGTTAGTCCCATTTTCAAAAAGTTGTTCAAATACATGCGGATCCAGTGTTTCACACCAGTCCTTAATTACAGATGATAATGATGTCCTCTTCAACTTAGCCCTGTTTGCAGCGATTGAGAAGATCTCTTTGGTCTGCTTTATCAGCTCAACCTTGAGCTCAGCTATTTTGCCATCATAATAGTTTTTAGCATTCTCAATATTCTCTGCAAGGCCTTCATTGAAATCTCTATATCCAAAGGCTTCAGGAAGTTTCTCAAACAACAGCTCATGACCGTTAAGATTCTGCTTAAGCAGTTTAACCATCTTAAGGTATCTCTTGCTTGATTCCTTATCTCCAATTCCTTTGGATTCCTTAGCATATCTTGGCAGTGACAGATACCAGCGCTTCATTGCAGACGCTGCAAAATCATAAGCACTAAGATTCTTTTCTGCCTCAATAACATAATTACTGAATATCTCCGAAAGCTTGCTTACAAATTCCTGCTTTTCAGGATTCCATTCAAGGAATACCAGTGTGTAATCCTCTGGGCATGCGTTAATCATCTGCAAGGTATCTGCAGATAATGGCAACTGTCCCAAATCATTCTGCAGAATAATGTCCTCACTAAATTCATGGAAAACAGCTGCAATATAGATTGGAATAACTCCACTCCTAATACCTATATGATATTCTGGAGCTGTAAGCACATTATACAGTTGATCAAAAGATGCTGTACCTTTCTTTTTGGCATCCATGACGAAGGAAACAATTGCATCAAGCACTCCCTTCATCAACTTATCCGATGGAGCCAGATTGATTCTGGTACCCTCCTGATCATCGAGAAGAACCTCTTTTCTTACAAGTGTGCTTCTCATAATAGATACTTCCTGACCGGTTCCAGTAAGCCCAAGATTTGGCTCTAACACATTCCTGAGAAGTCCAGAAAGAATCTTGTTTCTGCTATTATTTGCGATTGAGGTAATCTCATCCTTATTGATTGCCTCATTGTTAATAACTGGTGTCTCAGAAAAAGTTTTATCGCAGATTTCTGAAGCAAGTCCTGTCAAAGCAGCCTTACGTAATATACTCCTCTCTTCGCCGTTATAAATATATGCGGACTTATAATCCTCAGGATGAGTGTAACCACTGATAAATTCGCTGATTACATCTCTTAAATCCTCATAGATTACTTCATATTCCTCAAAAAGAACTGTATCCTCTTTCGCCTTATCCCTCAGTGCACTTACTGCTTCAAATTCCTGCAGGATTTTTCTAATTTCAGTAGCCTTTTTCGGCATTATGAAAATAAATCTATCGCATCCCCGGCTGGTCATTAAGATTTTATTCTTTATGCCCTTAATAGATCCCGGATCCTCGCAGACAATAGCGTATACAACACCATCTGCATTGATATCTTCAGCCTTTTTCACCCAATCAACAGAGCCGTCAAGTTCCTGCTCTTCTATGAACTCAAACTCAAAGTAGCGAATCATCTCCTTCTCATCATTATATTTTGATGGATAAAGGTAATTATCAATATTTGAGGCATTCAATGCTCTCTTCAGTGAGAATGAAGGTGCCAAAGCCGCAATAGTATCTGATATTTTCTGCTCTACATCCACGCCCGATGTCTGCTTTAATTTCAGATAGTCATTACTACGCTTCAGATAAATCACATACTCATCCTTGATAAGATGATCAATTGCCGCCTCAATCTCAGTCGGCTTGTATTCCATGCTGTAGATTCCAACAATCTCCTCCTTAACAGGCTTCAGCTTATCAAACTGGCCAAGCAGATAGATCAAAGAAATCGTCTTTACTATCTTGCTTTCAAGAATCTGATCTTCAATCTTATCAAGAATAGTCTTTGTCAAAACATAGTTCTTATGAAGTTCTCCTGCAAAAGGCTCCTTCTGCAGAACCGGATCAAAGTAATCAAAGATAAGATCAGGAGTAATCACTCTGAAGTCATTATCCTTTAATCCTCTCAAGAATGCTGGTAGAGTCGATGTTCCATCAGCAGACAGGAATGTAAATAATGTACGTTCATTCTGTGCTACACGTTCAGAAAGTCTTGGAAGAATGAATGTTGAAACCGGATGTAACGGATAGCATTCATATATTGTTGTCATCAATTCCTTCTGATCTGTGTCGCTGAATATTGCATGCTCAGCATATCTTGACATCAGCTGGTCAAATCGGGCTTTATTTTCATTCTGGAAATCTTCCCATTTATCTCTGTCCTTAATGATAACAGTAGATATAATCTCGTATGTCTGAGCAAAGTTGTTGTTCATATGAATGTGACGAAATCTTTCAGAAACGCCACGCCAACCATCGACCTTTGCCTTTGGTAACTTGTCGATATAATTGGAGATCTCCTTGTGTGAGATTAGCAACAGATGCAACTCATTCTCACCGCTTCGGTTACATTTCTCAGCGAAATCCTGCAGCATCTTTGTATCACTAACAGATGCTGCTGTAATGTTAGACTCCAGGAACTTGCTGAACTCATCATAAACAACATATATTCCCAGATATCCACGCTGCTTGAGACTCTTTACAACGCTCTCATACAACTCTACAACATCAAATCCCACGAACGGATTGAAGATGCTTCCTGATGTCAGTTTAGGATAAACCTCTTCAAACTCGCTGTAGATTGCAGCATTGTAATCGTTCAGTTCAGAAATAAATGCATCTACCGGAAGGCTTATTTCTTTCTTGAACTTGTCGTAAGTCTTCGGATAATTAGCCTTCCAATTCTGTATAGCATTAATAGCAGCCCTGTAATTGGTCTCTGGCATGATATCCAGACCATTCTCATCAAGCGTTCTCTGCAATGCAAGCAGAAAAGCCTGTGGTAAGCTGCCACTTGTTCCATTAATAATAACCGGCAGGATCCTATTTTTCTTATCTGAATAGTAATTATCAACCAACTGCTTCAGCTCTGGATCCTCATTAATTTTCGGCATCAAATGTGTAAAAAGAGATTGTTTTCTCTGCATAAGCATCGAAAGAATAGTAAGTATAATGTGAGACTTACCCTTTCCATATGCTCCTACAAGAACTCGCGCTCTTTCCGTTGCATCAGGAGCTGTACTGCTAAGTATGTCCTTTAACAACGTCAATGCCGATTTTGTCGGTATGAAATTCTTTAATTTGTCATCATTGTTCAGGTCATATCCAATGTTTACTGAATACTGGAATCCTGACGCAACAGAAATCATTTTGCTCATGAATTTGTTCCCTCTATATCGGCATAGTATTTGTTAACGCAGTCAATAAAGCTACGTTTATGTAATACCCGGACAACATCTAATCCTGCTGTACGGATTATCTTGATCTCTCCAAGCTTCTCCACTTCATGAAGCAAAGAAAGCATACAGATTGAATCTAAGTTAAACACCTTACCAATATTCTTCTCTGCAGACAGAAGCTCATTTAAGCTAATCTCTTCCCTGCCATTTGCCTGATCTGCTATTACAGCCATAATCACCCAAGGATTAAAACTCCTTGCCATTGGTATGGATTTCTTATATGTATAATTGCCTCGCTCTTTGCTCAGAATATCAATAAGCCCAAGTTCTCCAAGTGGACAATTAATATTATTCTCCGGAGAAACCTTATTTGGATCAGACTTATACCTTGGCACATACGTATTAACAATGCAGGTAAAGTCATCGGTCAATGATCTGATAGCTACCGTTGTACCATCCATCTTCAATTCATTCTGTATCTGAGCGACAAAATCATCCTTGGTGAATTCTTTCATAGCAAATTTATTGAAGAAGTAATACCAGGATGGAGCCATCTCTTCATCAGTAACAAGCTTATAGTGGAGAAGATAAAGTGTCCCTAACTCTTCTGTATATGGATCCTTCGCATATACAATTTCTCCGAAAGGAGTCAATTTCTGATCCCTCTTACCAGTCTTGGGTTCTTTCGTCAGGTCTACTGCCTGAAGCCAATATCTAAGGGATTTGACCATATTGGCACCGATTCCAAGAACATCCATCGGATTATCATTTTTGTCAGTAAAGACACCTGGCTTATTTGATACATAGCGCATTCCTTTACTGAGCCATCCCTTTCTAATAAAGAATGTTTCATGGGCTCGAAACTTCGTAGCCATCCCTCTGTTCCTCCTAATCCTTTGTCCGCAAATATTTGTCCATCATGCAGCCGCCTCTAAGGTATTTTGCAGTCATGCACATTTTGCAATGGACGCATTTTTCCGGATCAATATAATATCTGTCTGCTGAAATCGAAATCGCCCCTGCTTTGCAAAGGGATTCACATTTCAAGCATTTTCTACATGCATTAAATTTCCTAACTTGGTATCCAACCATATGCTGTAATTCGTCATGATCCTTTACATTCATGGTTCTGACTTTTACAGCAAACTCGTATCCGCCTTGTTCAAAAGGCTGTACTGACAGAATAGGAACATTCGTCCTTATATCAAGTACGAGCACCTCATGCAATAGCTTCTGACCAAGCTCAGGAGCCACTCTTCCAAATGGTGTAAGCATATTTAAGAACTCATCATCCATCGGACGTACCAGGCGATAAATCTTTGCATGATCTTCAGTTGTGCAGTTGGTAAAGCGAATTTTCACATCACCCGCTGCAGCAAGGCCATTACCACCTTGTCTTGCCTTCCATGCACCTGAGTCTACATACTCTTCTGCATCTGGCTTTCCTATCTTTCGTGCAAAGTCTATGAGAAAGTCCCTCCAAGCCTTTGACTGCTCAGGCATATATATCCTTGAGAGGAACTGTGCCCTCTGGTTGTTGTTAGGGCAGCACCAGCATCCAACTCTATCGTAGCCTAAGCGATAAGCATCGTTGAAATCAATCTTTTCAGCCAGGATATACAGCCAAATATCCATATCCTTCCAAAAAAATATTGGAGATGCTACTGTCTGCTGCTGAATCTTTACTGACTCAGCATCATCCTCGACTCTGTTATACTTACTTCTACTTACAGACTCCGATTTCCTGATTCCATAGAAGGTCAGGATTCGCTGATCCCTATATAATGAATTTATTACTCTGGTAATCGGACCTGTCTTAAACATAGAGCAGCACCATCTCATCATTCTGGCTGGTGGTCCTATATCCACACACACTTCTCTGAATACCTGTTCATGGTTTTCAGCAATCTTAAAAATAGACTGCGGATGATTTTTTCTATAGCGCTTGGCATACTCAATTGTGAGTGGAAACTCAAGCGTAGTATTTCCAAAAATGTGCACCAGTGATGGATCACTCAATGCTTTTATTGCCACATCTGCAGTTACAGTGGAGTCTTTTCCTCCCGAGAACGATAGGACTATATTCTCCTCCGGAAACTTAGCCGCCGTTTTCTTGACAAATGTATGTGATTCGTCAATCAGATAGTTCAACCGTGTCCTATTCGCCTCGACAAAAGCATCTATGTAACGGTCAAAAGCTTCATAGGAATTATCTTCTTTATTTCTTTCAAGCTGCTCTATATATTCGTCAGCATTTGCCTCCTGAAACAACTTGTTAGGCAAAGCAACAGACTTGCCATTTATATAGTATCTGTTGTTAGATGCCCATACAGATTCATTTATCCACTGATGAGGTTCCTTCTTCAGCAGAATCTCAATCAGCAACCTTTCTTCAGGGAATACTGGTCTAATATCTGCAGCAAGATATTTCATCGGCTTGCCACATCTTGGGCAGATTCCTTTGTCCGCTTGATTCACTTCCTGCATTACCGGAACTCTGCAATTATCACACCAGTAAACTTCAGTAGGATAATCTTCGACTGTCTCCTCATCGCAGATTGGGCACTTTTCTTCATTTGTCTCTATATTACAGTTCTTACACCACACGAAAATGCTCCTTGCAGTTAATTTTCTTGTACGTCGTCATCATCCGGTACGTAATCAACAATATCGTGGATCTGACAATCAAGCGTCTTGCAAATCTTATCAAGAACCTTTGTCGACACATCGCCACCTTTGCCCATGGTAGCTATGGCATTTGTTGACACATGCGCTTGCTCATGTAGATCCGTCCTGTTCATTTTTTTATCAATAAGCAGTTTCCATAATTTATCGTAGTTCATTGCCATAGTCGTTTTTAACCTCTCAAAACGGGCTGTTTTCTTATAACGCATACATGGTTCTATTGTATCACGTTAGTAAATTTTACTCAAGATTTTCTTGGAATTTTCAAGATTATCTATCAGAATCCCTCTTAAGCCCGACTTTCTAGGTTTTTATCGCCAGTCAAATTGCACTGGCAACAAAATGGAGCCGACAAGAATCATCCCATCGGCTCCACTGATGTTTACTTACCTTGCCACAGCCGCTTCAGTGCCCGGCTCCACCTTCGTGATGATAAGCTTGTTATCCTCACATTTAACCATCACAGGATCTCCTGCTTCAAATCCTAGCTGTTTAAGCCACACGCCTTTGATTCTGAGCATCGGGAAGGAATTTCTCCCATAGTCACTGCATTCACCAACTGTCATAGGTCTATATTTTTTCTTTTTGTCATAGTTTGCCTCCATTCGTTACAACAAATATGTCAGATGGTCAGTCTGAGGCTGACACAGTACCTGACATCAGATTTTCAGTTATGAGATTTTAGAAGGCGCCATCTTTCATCTCTGTTCGTCCATTTTTAAGGTCAAATAAAAAGGACTATGCCGCAAAAGCCTTTATTTCCGAGCTTTCTCGGGTTAGTCCTATTATCGCATAGTCATCAATAACAACGTATTGAAAATAATCAGGTGCAAAGTAATCCTCACATAAATATCTGGGATTGCCCGGTTAATATTACCAGGTTCAATAAACTCAAGTTTTATTTGACCGCTATTTATGAAGTTCAATAAATGCGCTAATCCCAAGAGCTATTATCGAAATTGCCAGGATGCCTGCCATAATAAAAACATTAGGTTTCTTGCTTCCATATTCGATTTTGTTTTTGAGAATGACTATAGCAATTATGAAAAAGAAAAATGCGCAAAATGCAATAATCATCATAAATATTTTTAAATTCGGAAATACTATCCCATATACGAAAACCATTAATAATCCGGTCACCAAAGTAATCAGTGTCCATTTTATATATTTGCTGTGAATAGTACTCTTAATTTGCATATACATACAAAAGATAAAGTAATAATCCAAGAACATCAGTCCTGTTGTATTAAATATAGACTGCTCATTACCCGAGAGTACATCATATAGTACAAAAGTAATTCCTAAGACACTAACTCCCAATAGTAAAGTCAAGCAGATAACTACTGCAATTAAAGGTTCTCGATATTTACTTATTCGCTTATTTTCAGCATCTATACGCTCTTGCTCATGATATCTTTGTACAGCTGATCTGTACTCACTTATCTTATTTTCAGTCAAAGCAATTAACTTTTTGGCTTTTTTATTATCAGGATCGATCTCTAATATTTTATTCAGTATCTCTATAACTTTTTTGTACTCAGCGTCAGTTACTGCTTTGTTAAATTCCATTACAGCTGCGTTGTATAGTGATAGTATTACCTTTGGCTTCGTTGCTTCTAAAAGTTTTGCTTCCTGCTCACTGACCAGCTCTAGTATTTTTTCTTTTGATAGATCGTCTGCATATCGTAGAAACTTATCAAAATTAGAACTCATTCTCCATGGCTTGCCAATATATGATCTTGCTTCTTCTATATTTCTGATATTGTACTCTGCAAGTAATTTACACAGATACGCATATGCAAACTTAGGGTCTATATCCAGAATTTTCTCACAGTACTCATCTGCCTTATCCCATTCGCTATCCTGCAGAAATATATTCACCCTTTCAAGCAACGAATCTATTGATGGCTTATTCGATATATGGGGCAAAGTCTGCATAGTATCGCAGTATTCACATTCTACGATTGTCTCTTTACCTTTTATATGAAGCGGTGCACCGCACATCTTGCATTTGAATACAGGCATATTGGTATCCTCTGTCGTATCATCTGCTGGCGATAGATACGAAAAACTGCTATACGACGTCTTATCGATATTATCGGAATGATAAGCTTCTTTTTTATGCCTCATTAGGGCAACTAAAAACAGCCCTTTTCAGAGCTGTTTTCACATTTTTTATAACGCTGTTCCCATAAATTATCAAGCATCAGTCCCCTATCTGTAATCAAAAATCAAAATACTGCGGAAAATCCTCCCTAAAGAGCATTGTTAGCGTTTTTGCCAATTCCATTGGAACCGCTTCGTATGGTTGATGGTAGTAGTAATCCTCGTGGTCATCATACCTCCTAGCTGTATATGGACGTTTTATGATCTTTCGTAGAATTCGCCATTGCAAATATTCCAATCGGCAGTCTTTATGCCATTTTGTACCGGGATGACCGGTGAATCATCCATATGAGCTCTGGCATTACACTCAAACGTCTTCTTTCCAACACGTTCAAGGCATGCGCATCCTCTGCATCCTCTCTCAAACGCAATTATATTTCCCATATTATTCCTTTCCTTCTGCAATCATAGGCCTTAAACCGGTTGCATTTCGTCTATATCAAAGCCTTTACTTACTCGCTTAAATACGTGGTCTATAACTCCATCTTCTGTACTGTATGGCTTAAATACGCCTTTGAAATCATAATCTGAATTCTCATCATCAGAAGCAAATACTAAATGAAGCTTACCATCAGTCTTTTCAATAGGTACATCTTTCAATGCCATCTCAATTATCATCGCATTATCTGCATCCTGATACCAAATGTTGATTCTTCCATTATTAGACGTTGATATCCAGCCACCTGTTGGTCTTTGTTTGGACAGATGCAAATACCAAATATCATAATCTCCATAGTGCCAAATGGAACTCTGATCGTTTCCATCAACATTGAACTCTTTTCTAACATCCTTTTTTGTAAATTTACTTGGTGCCATTACAATATTTTCACTCATTCCTATATCCTCCTAATATTTCGGAAATCTGTCTCTTATTCTTGAATATATCTGCCGCCATGTGTTTCACCCTGGCAGATATTTTTTTAGGGATTTACATGGTCTTTTCGTCCACACTATACTGTTTTAAGAAAGAGAGACCTCACAAATCATCTTTGTGATGAAGCAATCATATCAATTGCCAGATGATAAAAAAAGGTAGATTAGTATTTCTACCTAAATCTACCTTTTCTACCTATTTTTCATCTCCTTTGAACACTTCAGGAAATCTTTTCTTCATAATCAATCGTAAAGTATATGCGAATTCTCTGGCAATGATTTCAAAGGGTGCACAATCAGGAAATTGTCTATATGAACTTAATTCCTGGCATCTATTATCACACCTTTCCAAAGCATAGGAATCAAATTCTGGCATATCTTCAAATAACATATGCATTAATTTATCTGGATCTTCAATCGATTCTTCCACTCCAATATCCTCAAGTGTATCCGTAGGATAACAATATAGCGATTCATAAAAATCTACTGATTGAAGAAGCTGATTAACCTCATTCCAATCTTTAGGAATATTCATCGTCGGTGAATAACAACTTGCAATATAGCGCAATTCTGTTATAGTCTTTCGTAAATTAAAATAATTCTGGTCACTCAATGAAATTGATTCAACATCCAAGCATCGGTACATTTCTAAAATATATCGATGCATTTCTTCTTGGGGATTATCAAAATAATGAACAGCTTTAGAATCCTGCTCTGTCCCAATAAACCAGTATATAAAATCAATCATTAAGCGATACATGTCTTTTATTATTTCTGACTCTGATGTATCTGAAATGTTAAAATTAAAATCCTTTCCATTTCTTAAGCTTTCTGTTTTTGCTATTAAATTTGAATAATCTACACCCATAGCATTAGCCAAGGATTTTATTAAGTCTATATCGCCAGGTCCGTTATCACCTTTATACCATTTCTTTACTGATTCACTGGAAATACCTATCTTCTCTGCAAGTTCGATATAAATATCATCAAGTGATTGTTTTTTACCATCATTTTTCCTGTTATCTTGTAGTTCTTTAACTTGCTCTCTGAACTTTATATGTGAGAACGAAACAATGTTCCCTCCATCATTAAAGGATCTAAATGATTTGCTAATGGCCATTTATAGTGAGTCTCCTTGCATTCATAGTACATATGGTTTTGTTATTTCATTTAGAGAATACTTTTAATATAGTTTCTAAAATCTGCTTCTTATCTGCATTTTCAGAAACATCTTTCAATGCTTCTGTAATTTTTTCTATAAATGACTTTGTTAACTTCTCTTCTAGAAGTTTCCTAACCCAGTCGATATCTGATAATGTCTTATTACCCATATATATCTGTTCGAAAACATATGATGCGCCTTCTCCAAGAGAGAAAACTATTCCGCCTGCAATGAGTGCATTTACAACTGCTGCGCCAATATTAATTCCGGGAATCGTTTTCAACGCACCAGCAATAGTCTTGCCTGCCAAGGATAGAGTACCAACTTCCACTATTGTATCTAGCATTTTCTTGGATTTTTCACTTTTCTTAATTCCCCAAATTTTAGCAATAGATTCAATTTCCAAGGCTTCTGTCGGACCTAAAATCGCAGCATCAGAAAGTGGCAATGTAACTCCTCCAACTGCAATCCCTGCTAATGTTGCAGCACTAACAACAGCATGTGATAGAGCTCTTCTTCTTAAAATGTTATATTCCTTAACATCCTTATCTGCTGCCTTAAATCCTTCCGGAAGAAGATTATTAGTAAGTTCTATCAACTCTGTAATTCCTTCTGGTGGGGCATATATGCCTTCTCTAATAACATATGGTGCTGCAACCACAGGAATAATATCATTTAGCCTATTGGTGAATTTCTTCTTTGCAGCAAAAGCTGCTCTTACCATTTTCTTGTTTTCTTCGCGTTCCGGTTCAGAATAGGACTTTGTTATAACGACCACAATAGGAACATTCTTCCATATACTTGTGGCATTCATCAGCGAATCAATTGTTTTTTTGAACAATTTCGAAGATGTTCCATCTACACAGAACCAGATTATATTTATGCGTGAATCTTCTTGTCCTTCTTTAGTTGCGTCTTTTGACCACTTTTTTACAGCGTTAACAGCTTTCATTTCTTTAAGCAGCCCAGGCTCAAAGCCTATAGTATCAATCAATCGAAAGGATATATCTTTATTTTCATAGATTTCCAATTTGGTCGTAGTACCACTTATTCCTCTTCCTGTAATAGCTTTCTTTTCAGCATTTTCACCTAATACAGCATTGATCAGTGTTGACTTTCCTACTCCTGAATTACCTATAACAAGAACATTTCCCTTATCCATTTCAGCCTCCTGTGCTAAGAATTGCTAATCACCTGTTATAAGAGACGTTACCATTATGTATCCATCACTCGCAGTAGATATAACTGTATCGCTAAAGTCTGACCACTTCTCTTGGATATTCAATGATGCAATAGTATCAGTCGCAATACTTGTAGCGGTTACAACTTGCGTCGGAATGATAGCTTCAAAACCGCCGCCATCAACGATATCCAATACTGCTTCCTTCCCAATCGTATATCCTATAGCAGCTATCATTCCACCTGCCATACATCCAGCCATCATAGCAAGTTTAGTTCCTGGTAATATTGCCAGTAATAGCGCACTTGTTGGTAACGCCAAAAGCATTACCATGGCACGGTCTACCATCATATTTCCATATTCATCAGCTGTTATTTGGCCTTGAGATAATTCATAGCCATGAATAGCTGCTTCTATCATAAGAAAAGTTAATGTAGCAACAATATTTGGATTTGCTTCTTGCAAAGCAGCGCCAAACGTTCCAGCTTGACATAATACGGTAACTATTCGACAGATGGAACCTTCAACAAAGCCTTCTGATCCTGCAATAGCAGCTTCAATACCCTGCTCTTTCAATGCATCCTCATCAAGACTTCCAGTAATTGCCGCTTCCTTAAGTATTGAATATATATCAGGTCCCACGGTCAATACTGTATTTATTACTGCAACTTCTACTCCTGTTCCTATAGCCATCTTTACCACGTACTTGGGGCTTATAACAGTTGACAAGTTTACTCCAAAATCTTCAGGTTTAAATTCTCCGTTTTTAGAAACTTCGGCAATAGCTTGAATTTCCTCATATGTTAATGGTTTCGATTCAGTACCATCTGGAGCTCTTAGTCTATCCCTTAGCAAAGATAATGTTTCTTTATAAACACTAGCCTGAGCCTCTGTCATATCACTAGGAACAGAAACTCCGTCAATCTTTCCTTGTAGATATTGCGTGGCAACTTCCAATTGGTCGGAAGGTATTATTCTGGTCATTCCCTCATAAACAGAAGCCAAAAGTGCCTCATGTTCCATTCCTGAATCATATCCATGTTTATCTAAGTATTCTTTTAAAGAAATAGGGTTATCGGATTTAGCTTGATACTCTTTGTAAATCGTCATTATGGTTTTAGCCTGAGCTGATGCACTTCCTGATGCCTCCTGATAATATTTTAAGCTTGCATTTTCATCATAAGTAGTTACAACATCGGCAGAACCAAGAGCTGTACTGTTGGGTGTCTCTGCTCTATAGGAAGATCCACTGGCTACCGCATTAATATTAAATGTATCTGCTGCCCACTGTTCGGCAAGAAATCCTGCTTCTTGTGCTGTTCCTCGCATAGATCCAACCGCTGCATTCATATCAGTCTTCAATGTTGAAATAGCAGCTTCAACATTTGCTACATACTCACTAGACATTATTGCTGCGAACTGTGCACCCAGAAATTCTGCAGAATAGTCCCAGCCATCTTTAAATTTTGAAAAATCCAAATTTGAATACCAATTCACTATAGAATCTTTGGTATTCTCAGCAGTTGTTATCACAGTTTCTTTTGCTGATTCAAATGAACAGCTTACTAAGCTTATACTTACACAGGTAGCCAATGAGGTAGAAATGATTTTTTTAAGCAATCCTTGCATATAATGCACTCCTATTTTATGGTTCCTATTTTTGAGACATTCCAATTCTTATCGATAATATCGGATAGAATAGATTCTATATTTATGTATATTGGGCCACTAAAAAACAGCTCTATTGAGCTGTTTTTTATATTATCGTTTTTCTTTCTTTATTTATAAACCATATTCTTCCTCTAGAAACTCATTATAAGCTTCAGCTTTCAAAATATCATTAAGCTCTTCCTCTTCATGAGAAGGTAACTCAAATTCAAGTTTCTCAATTTCATGTAAATCTCCAACAAATGTATTCACATAAAAACCGCAATTTGCGCAGTGTAGGCGATCCAACCCTAATACTGGAATAGGATTAGGAAATATACTAGCTTTTTCATTATCATCTGAAGCGGCCTCTTCATATGTGTAATCAACAACAGTTTCAACTTCTAATAACGCATTTTCTGAGCAGCATGGACACCTGCGAAACTCTTCTTCTACCCAATCACATTCTCTAATCTTAATTATTTCTTTTTGCTTTTCTATCTTTTCTATATCCCAGGCACTCATTCTTCCATATATACCAAATTCGTTCCTATTGGGACGACTTCTTGCAATTTCCTTAAATAAAGCTATCTGTCGATAATCAATTTTATCTTTTTCGCCTTTTATCAAAGGTTTTATCAAATCTGTAACCTTATCATCACTTCCATACATGTTGTTATATGTACTATACTCCTCCAGCTCTAATAACTCATTTATGAACGGGAGAATTCTGGTACACATAAGTTCATCAAGTACTGTGTACTTGATAATTCTCTTACCACGATGTGCAGTACTATTACGCATCTGATTTATAAGATCTAATTCAGCTTTATGATTAGTTAAGATTCTTGCAATATCAATATCTTCCGACTCTATTTGTTTAATTTTAAACAAATAGATCAACCTGTTCTCAGCCTCTGAAAATTCTATTGAATTTCTGGTAAATTGTGACTCTTTAATCTCTATGTCTAATACATTATCGCAATAGCAATCCGTCTCATTAGAATACTTTACTATAAGCAACGGATTCTTATTTTCAAGTATTCTTTTCATTTCCAATTCAAAAAAATGCTGTAAATGCATCCAGATGTTAATAGATGCCTTGATAAATGCTGGAAGTGATTTCACTTTTTCATTAATTGTATCAGGATCTACCGTTTCATTAGATAAGCAATTCTTTACTATCTGATATGTTGAAAAGTACGAATTAAGCGCAATATTAAGAGAATAATATGCAGATCCATGATCCTTATCTTTTATTACATCAAAATACTCGTCCTTTTTTAAAAAGCCATTTATATCCATTATCAGTCCTCCCTATAGCTAGATAATATACCCCATCTATTTTTCGAGAATTGTTCAGTTCAATAAAGCTAATCATTACTTTTTTCTAAAATCATATCTTTCTTTATCAATTCATAATAATAATCTTCTGAAAGCTGTTTCTGTATATAGTTTCCAGCATAGCTAGCAATAATATTTATTACAACCAGTCCCAAAAACTCTGGACTTAATATTGAAGTTCCTGACGATTCTGTTGGAAAATCACTTGTAATATAAACAACATATGTAACAAATAATACAGAAACTATAGGAACCATAATGATCTGCCACCTAGGATTCACATGATAAAGCGGCAACAGCTTAAGGAATCTCTCCTTACTCATTTCTTCAGAACATTCCTTTTCCAGAACTACATCCCATAATTCTTTCTGCTCTTTTAGAATTTCTTCTGTTCGCTTGGTTTCACTTTCTGTTTTCATGAATTTCTTATGTACAAATGCAAACACACCCAAGACAGCAAGTGCGATGAGACTTAAGCAAAAAGATATTTGCAAAAGTTTTGTATAACCCAAGTATAAAGCTACCCCACCTAATACCCAAGACACAAGTTCAACAACCAAACATATAATAACCGCTGGATCAAAAATCCTGAGCAAAAATGAATTATGTATTTTTTTTGCTCTCTCTATTTCCTGTTTGGCATTCTTTTCTTTATACCGTTTTAACTGCTCCTTAACTTGCTTACTATAGCTTTTCCTTACCCTACGCCATATTTTCTTAACCATTGCCTTTTCGTTTTTGGGTTTTTGAATGTTTTTTGGAAGTATTTTCTTGATGCCCTTATATTGGTCATGAAGAAAAATCGTTATACTCTTGAATATAGCCTCTACATCTGCTTTCGCTTCTGCTAATCTATCTTTTATAGTTTTATCTTTCTCAATTTCTTTTATTTTTCTGATTTGAGCAACTGTATCTTTCCAGTTTTGGTCAAAGCCATCATATTGCAATAATTCTTTTTGACATAGATTAGTGATATCATAAAGAATTCTTTGAGAATCTTGTTTTAAAATAGCATCTTTGGAGCAAACAACTCTGTAATCATCTAATCTGTAATGAATATATATTTTTTCGCTTTCATCCTTACTTTCATCCGTACTTTTATCCTTGCTTTCATTACTCTTCTCACCATTAAATTCAAAATAATAAAGTGCAATACTATTTATGTTTGTATCATCAAGGTAATGCAAAATCGTACATGTCCCAATCAGCACGCAAATTGTATAAACAATCATAAAGCTCAGGGACACTTCCTTAATTGGATAACATACTAAAAGAGATACAATGTAAAATGATTCCCAAAATGTCAAAATGTCACTTCTACCGGTATCTTTAAGCTTATGCATATGGAAAAAAACAACAGCAATTGCCAAAATTAGTATAAAGACTAATAAAATCAACCTTGCCCCTATAGCTTTTTCAACAGATGAATACGCTGCTGTAAGTATTATAAGTGTAACTATAAAAACTACAGCATACATTATTAAACTAAAAGCTATAGTGAATAATTTTTTTATTTTCCTTTCAAAAGAAGTCATAAATGTGGAATCAAACCCATTCTTAAATACATTTAACGACCAATATATAATTGAACCCACAAAACCTGTCGATAACACTGATCCTGTCATAGATGATACGTCGATTGAATTTATCAAATCTATTAATGGCTTTATTGTAAAGGAAGGAAAGATATTGCCCAAATATAATAATCGTAGAATTAGTATAATTACTGCACTGATTACTATATGAAGAATTATAACTTTACGAACTTTCCGTTCACTCTTGAAATACTCCCACCAGATATATCTCTTAGATGGAATTCCCGCACCTGTAGCTCCTGTAACTTCCATACTTCAATCCTCCCACAATGATATGATTACTAATTCATAATTATACTATTCAAAGTATTTGTATAGAATAAGAATTTCATTGTTTTTTCGTTGTCTTCAGATTTTTTACAACTAAAAATGCCAGTGACCATAAATTACGGTTACTGGCATCAACACTGTTACTTGCGTCTATGCTTTTATTTGGTTATTTCAATATAGATCAAGAAGAGCACGAATATTATGTATATTATTAAATCTATTTTCCCACGATTAAATCCGGAATAGCCTTCGTAATAGTCTTTTCCCTCATAATGCTCATAGAAATATCTATTATCGTCACTATCGTATCTGTCTCGCTTGCTCATATCAGGATTCCCTTCCTTTAGTACTCATCATTCCAATAGTCTTCCGCTGCATCATAAGCTTCGTCTTCATCCTCGTAATTATCTTCGTAGTCGTAGAATTCTTCGTACTTGTCATCGGCGAAGTCCTGGGATGAATTGTAGTCTTTGGCATCATATGGATCATAGGCGCTGCCACTTGTGCTTTGCGTTTTGTCTTTTGCTTCTGACGCTGAAGTGCTTGGGGCTGCAGTACCTGTGCCGGTGCTGGATGTTTTTTCCCTGGAGTCTGTGATAGGTGGGGATGCGGGATTGCCACTCCTATCGGTAAGTGCGGTCAGGTGGCCATCTTTCAAGGTGTATTCATAGAATTCAACGCAGGTGTTATCCTGCTTTAAGGACACGGCCAGGTCACCATTATATACTATGCAATATTCGTATGAACTGCCATACAATGAGACCTGGACTTCTAATTTAGGGCGCCAGTAATGTCCGTAGTAATATATCTTCCTATCGCTATTTTCTTTTTTCTTATACATGTAAAAAAAGGTGCTGTCTTTGTATAGGTCATCTATGGCATCATCAATCTCTCGTGCCAGTAGAACGCACCTTTCGCATTTATCCATAAAGCTGTTATCTTCAAAGCCCTGGTTCATTTCGACTTGTACCCAGGCATTGATTATGAAGGGATTTTCTTCTCGATAGGTGCCATAGTCTATAGTGGTTGTGATATGGCTGATACCGTCTTTATTTACTTCCTGATACCAGGATTCACTTTTTATGCTGTCTGCGAGATTGCTATGGACGGTTCCTATTTCTTTTTCCCAATTTTTGGTATAGTGCTCACTTATATTGTCGAAGATTATTAGGAAAAGAATCATAAAGCAAAGAGGGAGCCGGGGGCTCCCTCTGGGGTATTGTACTATATCGTTGAGTGGTGTGCATATCGTATGTTATACATCACAAAACCATATACATAAATTTACAACTCAGATCATAATATGGTTTCAGTCTATCGTGTAATCTTTCTTCCGATTCATCATTCAGTCTTTTGAATCCATAATATTCATATCTTTTCATTAGATCATCATATGGTAATGCAAAAATATAAAGAATTTTCAAGCCTACGCTTTCAGAAGTTTGTTTTACTATTGGTAAAATGAAACTATTGAAAATAATAACTCCAATTCCCTTCAAATCTTTATGCCTACGTATGTATGCACTATTCACTGCAAAATTAGCAAGTTCTACCCCGGGAAGTGTATCAAAAGTAGTGATAGTCTCTTTCCCTTTGGTATCAGGATTAGTAATCTCAGTCTGCCTTTCATTTAATGATATCAATCCTGTCTTAAGTGAAAAATATCCAACCAATTCAGAAGAAATATTATCGCGCACAATATAAGTACGCATAATACCTGCTTCTTCCTCAGGAAAAGCAAAATGCTGGATATAATCTTTCAATCCAGCACCTTCTCTGCGTTCAATTGTAAAATTCATTATATCTTTTTCATCATTCTCTGACATACCAAGGTGATTGCAGTAGAGAAGTTCAGTTTGAAGTAGTCCCTTGAGCATTTTCTCTCTTCCTTATCTCAATCATTTCTTTTTCAAGTCTAGCAGCATCTTCTTGCAGCTTTGAATAATCCGGCTTAGGAGTCTCAAGTATTTCCTTAAATATTGCAATTCCTAAATCCGAAGGAAGATTGGTCATATTAGGTTTTCCGTATCTTGTGGAATATGCCATATTAAAAATATCCTTCCTAAATCTGCATGTACCATTATTCAGGTACAAAAATCTCACCCAAATCTGCTTTTTCAAGCACAAATAGGCAAGATCACAACTTATATTTCTACTTAAATTATACTATAAAAGCCGCTATTTGTAACTATTTGTACGCTAAAATTAATAGTACCAGATTCAATAAACTGTGCTGATCTTTACCTTTTTTCCTGAAAAGGCCACTCCTATCTTAACAATATCCGTTATGCCTTCCTCTTTCATCTCTGCATCGTATCTTTTTTCCTGTATCTGATCCAATGCGTCTGAAGATAACAGATCAAGCGCTTTATCATCCAAATCTTTATCCCATTTCAGTTCCATGATGATACCAGGTAGCTTTTTCTTTCTGGGAAACATACTGATATCGTACCTTCCATCACCGGACTCCCTATTGGAACGGATCTTATACTGATTATCCATTAGTGCTACAAGTCCAAGAGTGAGGTCATGATAGAAGCCTTCTGCACCGGCATCGTAAAAGCTTATGGTCTTTTGCATGTATTCGTCAATACCTTCTTGAAGCTTCGTAATATCTAGTGTGTACAGGCTCTCAGCGATCTTGTTAGCCGTTCCTCTGGTCACGACTCCTATCTGTATTAAGTGGGATAATATCTCACTCTTATAAACAGTAGCTATCTCTCGGTTGGGTATAGATACTTCGCAGAGCCATGTTCCGTCTCCCTGAAGTTCTTTACTCAGTGTCTTCAGATATCCTGCAACCAGGAGCAGGCTGTAAATATTCCCCGGGTCTTCTGTCAAAGATCTGTAAACGACATTCTGATCGATTCTTGCAATTACTTTTTCGCCCAGAATAAGCGCATTAAGTTTTTCCGTGATATCACTTGTAGCTACTTTTAGAACATCTTCAAGTACTTCATTCTTGCCGGTATTAACCCAATATGCCTGAGGCAGACAACCTTTCGACAGATAATTGATAACAGACCAGGGATTATATATTTCCTTATTTCCAAAGAGATATCCGTCATACCATTCCTTAAGTTCCTCTTCTTTATCCGAAAAACCATAAGTCTTAAGCATCTCTTTTACTTCAGTGTCTGTGAAGCCAAAAAAGCCATCATATTCATCATCCATAACGCTGTTAACTGTAAGATTGTTCAGACCACTGAAAATGCTCTCTTGCGCAATCCTTAATATTCCGGTCAAAAATCCATACGACAGGTAACGATTGTCCTTAAACGCTCCGGAAAAAAAGTTTCTCATAAATCCTATGATCTCGTCATAGAATGCTTTGGAATATCCTTCCTGTATGGGTGTATCATACTCATCGATGATTATAATAGGGGCTTTTCCGTAATGCGCTGCCAGCATCTTTGACAATTTCTGTAAAGACGCAGATAGTTCAACCTCACTCACCTGCCCGCTCAATACTTTTTCAAAATAATCTTTCTCATATTTTTCGATCTTATCGCTATTTTTCAGTACAGAGTGTCTTCCAAACTCATCTTGTACAAGTTCGACGATCTTAGAAAAAGTATCTTCCCAGGAATCAAATTTTACATCCTTAAAAGTCAGAAAGATCACAGGGTATTTGCCCTGATGCTCCCTATACTGCGGGCCGCATTTCCATATAGCTTTATCAACAAAGTACTTGCTTGTATCTTCATCAGAAATTTCAAAGAAAACGCGAAGCATGTCCATGTTCAGGGTTTTTCCAAATCGTCTGGGACGGGTAAACAAAGATACCAAAGCTTTTTTATCAAGAAAATCTCGTATCAGTAGTGTCTTGTCAACATAGTAGTATTCAGACTGTGCGCGGATATAATCCGAAATACCAACCGGAAGGGGCTTGAGTTCTTCCTTCACTTCTGTTCTTACATATTCGCCTGTACTAATGCGATTATCAGATGGTTTCTTTGCATTATCCGGAATCTGCCACTGCCTTCCAACTTTCTTTGCACCTTTTATCTTGCCATCTATACAAAGTTTTGCTACTCTACGTTCTGATATTCCCCATATTTCTGATATCTCTTTGCATGTTTTCATGGAAATGCTCCTCATTCTTTTATTGTCATCACGGTTAAAGATGTGGGTTTTCTCGCTAATATGGATTATTAATAATTATATTATAAATATTATTCGGAACATCGTCAAACAAATATCGACATTATTCGGAACAATGCCAAAGTATTTTCGATATTGTTCCGAATAATGTCGATGTTTATTTGATATTGTTCTAGCAAGATATAAAAATACGTCATTCATCCCTTTAAGTGAGATGAATGACGCTTTCTTGGAGGTAATCAGTTTTCACACTTTTTATCTTGAGCTTTAGAGTAAGATCAGATCCATCCATGGTCTTAGTTGATAGTACTAGGTTCAATAAACACAGCGAGTTTGGCTTTTTCTTTAAGGCACTGAAATCGCCAAACTTTGTCTTCAGCAAGCTTGGCCTTTTCTTTAGCAAGGTCAGCACTCCCGCACCTGTAGTTCCTGTAACTTCCATACTTCACCCCCAATGATATGATTACTTAGGCGTTTGTGAAACGCCTATTGAAATATATACTAGGGGGGTGTCAACGTCTATTTTGAATCGTTTACCATATCCCCATTACATGTTGCATCACAAGGCTTACAACTGTTATTCCGCCCCAGCAACATCCACCAAGCAGTATCGGCTTTCCACCGGATTTAATGAGCTTGATCACGTTGCTGTTCAGGCCTATAGCAGCCATGGCCATTACGATAAAGAACTTGCTAAGTTCTTTAAGAGGTATAAAAATATCCGAAGGTACTCCCATTTCCAAGCAAAGTGTTGTGATGATTGAAGCAAGAACAAAGAACACTATGAACATCGGGAATGCTCTCCTGAAGCTAAAACCGTTGGTGGTGCTTCCATCCTTTTTTGCTTCCTTTGCTCTCATATAAGCAAGAACCAGTGTAATCGGAATGATTGCTAATGTCCTTGTAAGCTTCACTGTAACTGCCTTGTCCAAAGTCTGACTACCCAGGTTCCACATGCTGTCCCATGTTGACGCAGCTGCGGTGACGGAAGAAGTATCATTAACTGCAGTTCCCGCAAAAATACCGAAAGCCTCTCCTGTTGTGATATCAAAACCTATAAGCTTTCCCAGCGAAGGAAAAAGAAGTGCTGCCAGCACGTTAAAGAAAAATATCACAGAAATTGCCTGTGCCACTTCATCATCATCCGCATCAATGACAGGAGCCGTAGCTGCAATTGCTGAGCCGCCACATATTGATGAGCCAACTCCGATAAGAGTAGCTGTGTTTCCTTTGATATTCATAACCTTATGAAGAATCCATGATAGGATAAGCGATGTTGAAATCGTGCAGATAATTATAGGAAGTGACTGTTTCCCGGTCTGAAGAACGACCGAAAGATTCATACCAAATCCAAGGAGGACAACAGCCTCCTGCAGAATTATCTTTGATGTAAACTTTATTCCATCAGCCGCCTTCCCCTTGTCATTCCAGAACAGGGCTATTATCATGCCCAGAATGATTGCAATCACCGCTCCGCCAACGACAGGGAAGCACTTTCCCAGGAGCCATGAAGGAACTGCAATAGTGAAGCATACTATTACTCCCATGTAATTCTTTTTCAAAAAATCCATCTCAAGACCTCTCTCTCTTTTTAATCTGTTCTTTCGCATGTCTTATTCTATTCTGTCTTTTGAAAAAGATAAAATTATATATTATTATATATCAATAAACATTTCTTATCGTTAGGGAGGACTGATTATGCTGGATTTCAGGATAGATACCTTTCTATGTGTTTGCAGGCACCTCAATTTCACCAAGGCGGCTAAGGAGCTGAATATTACTCAGCCCGCTGTTTCTCAGCACATACATCATCTTGAAAATGAATACGGGACAAAGCTGTTTACTCAGGATGGAAAAAAACTTTTTCTAACTGATAACGGAAAACTCCTGTATAAAAAAATGAATCAGATAAAAAATGATGATGAAAGTCTCAAAGAAATACTTTCAAAGAATAACCATGGCTTAAAAGACATCTCTTTTGGTGTCACCATGACCATAGGAGAATACATAATTGCTGATCCGATCAGTGATTACATAAAAAATCACCCGGATACTAATCTTAAGATTACATTTGGCAACACATCGGAGCTTCTTAAAAAACTCTCCGACGGTGTTATAGATTTTGCACTTGTAGAAGGATATTTCCCTGAAAATGATTATGAAACGCTGCTTTTTAGCAAAGAAGAGTTCGTTCCTGTCTGTTCGGCAAAGCACTCTTTCAATCAGAAGCCACGCGTGATAAAAGATCTCTTTCCCGAGCGAATTCTTATAAGAGAACCCGGTTCAGGAACGCGCAATATATTGGAAAGGGCTCTTGCCCTGAACAATTACTCCACAAGTGATTTTAGGCATTTTACCCAGGTGGAGAACATGCATGCCATAATAAGCCTTATTGAAAAAGATTGTGGCATCACCTTTTTATATAAAGCAGCGGTTGCATCAGGACTGCAGTCCGGATATCTGAAAACAATCCCCCTTGACGACTTTAGGGTAAAACATGATTTTACCTTCATCTGGCCCAAAGATACTGTTTTCAGTGAAGAGATCCGTGCAATATGTGAGGAAATACAACCTATAACTCATTCTGCATGAAGTTCATGTTCTTTTTCATAAAGCTTTTTATCCTGCCGTCTCATGAAAATCATCCGGGACAGAAAAAGAATCAAGCTACTTCCTACAAAAATCTGAATCGGATATGTGATTAGTACGCTTTCAGATATTATCATGCTCAGCATGGTAATAGCGCCAACCGGTGGCATATACATCTTAGTAAAATGAATAACAATAAGCATACCACTTGTAGCAACAATTGCTGAAATCGTAATAGGAAGCCCTATCCAAATAGCAAAGAAATATCTTGAAATCACACCAATTATGGCACACACAGTTATCACTGCCACCGTTTTGACTGGCATATTTCTTGTTTTGTTCCTTGGTCTGGAAAACTCAGTAAATGCCACAAGTAATGGAGGTGCCACAACAAATCTATAACCCGTTCTGAATGCAACACCGGCTATTACTGTCACACAAAGGATTCTAATGGAAGTATCTACCATATCGTCCCTGGAATTCAGCATCACAGGAACATATTCCTCATCTGCTCGGATTCCTTGAAATAGAAAAAGTTTATGAAACAATATTACAAGTAATGTCAGTACAAATGCAGCTATAGGATACACTATACTTGTAGTATGCATCATCACCGGGAGCACTATTGCTGAGACAAATGGTGCAAACGTGGTTCCTGAAAACATAAAGATTACCTGAGCGATTGTGAATGCCAAAATCACTTCGATATACGTATCAAACGGAACAAATCTTACAATGCACACTCCTATTATCGCACAGCCTGTTATCAGTGAAAGCATACGCTTTCCATTAACCTTCCAGCTTCTATTTTTTGCCACCATATATCCAACTGCTAATGCTGTTATCTCAGGAAATATAATCTCCTTCTCATTTAAAGTTTCTGCAAATAGTGTCATCAGCGCTACTAACAGAACTGTACAAGCGTATGGTATTATTCTCTTGACTCTATACATATTCTATAAAAAACATGCAATCAATGTGATGATCGCGATTCCTCCCATGTAGTAGCTTTGAAAAGTTTGGCCCAAGTATCGATTTTGTGTTTTTTATCTTCTTCTGTAGCCATTTCTGTGTGATTTAATTCTATCACATACAGATGAAACTCGTCAGTATACTGATAGCCATCCTTTTCATTGCTGATATAGTATTTCGCAAAAAACTCAGGATGATCGTTATCGAGTGCCTACCACTCTCTTCTTATCTTCTCAAAATCGATAGTCTTCCCAACCTTCTTCCATACAATAAACGTCAAGACCGCATTTATTGCAGCTATTGCAAAGTATGTGATAAGGATCCGTACTCCATCTTCACCAGTATTGATATACGATGAACCTGATTTTCCCACCGAAACAAAAAGCCCATCTGTAAAGCCTGCCAGAAAGTCGAACAATCCATGTGTCACACCTATGGCCCATACATTTCTGGTCTTCCAATACAGTATAAGAAGAGCCAGTCCGAAAACGCCTGATTCCAACGTTTTGGCTACAGCCTGCCCCCATGCAATAGGGGACGTTACATCAAATTCTCCTACAATATGTACTGCCCCGAACACTATCGAAGATACTACTGCACTAAGGACAAAGACATATTTCTTTTCCCTGAACTTATAGATTATGGCATCATTAATAACTGCCCTGAAAGCCAGTTCCTCAAAAAGGCCTACGGACATAAACATAAGAAATATGACTATAAATCCCAATACCGGATTATCCTTAAGCGGGACCTGCTCTTCTATATTTGAGATTAGTAGTACCAAGCCCATGATAAGGGACATCGCAAGAAAACCTATGGAATTCTTAATTACATAGCCCGTGGAGACATAACAGGATGTCAGTGTCTTATCTCCGGATATCTGGTACAGGAAGAAGCACACTGCCCCGCAAAGCATGGTTCTCACTATAAAGAACTGAAAATTTGTATCTGTATGTACCGTTTTAAAACACACAACCACGTATACTATACAGAGCGCAGCAGTTATCAGTGGTGATCTTTTCATAAAATCGATATACTTTTTTAGCATTGGTATTCTCCTACTATGTCTGTTACTTTGTTATATCTGGCAATATCGCTTCTTATCGATATTATCGGAAGTTTTGCAGGTCTTATTAACGTAACTCTCAGAGCAATAAAAAACTGCAGCTATTTAGCTACAGTTTTCTTGCTAACGACCGTCAAAATATAAAAAACAGATCCGTCCATTGTTCTCAAGGTAAGTCATATACTCTTTCCTCCACAGACTCTTAGCAATGGCTTCCTTGACTTTGGCATCTATTCTGGATGTAAGACTACCACCTGCATCTTTACAGTTTTGTTGCTGGTTTCGTTCGGAATAATAGGCAGGGATATTTCCCTGCCTGATCAGTTAATCCTTTATGCCTTTTTCTTCCAGTTGTTTTTGTAATATTGCAATTAGTTCGGCTTGCTCTTTAAGTTCTTTTGCTTGCTCAGCAATTTTGTCATCTTTTATTGATATCTCTTCAGCCTGCTCAGCAATTATGTTCTCTTTTTCAGCCAACGCTTCTTTCATTCTTCTTTCGTGGATGATATTATCTTCTCTTACGCGGCACTGCTCAGCGATCATAAAGTCAGAATTAGCGGCAAATATTTCTTCAGCAGTTGAATTCATGGATGGGTTGGCACTTGTGATCATCTTAATTTCCTCCCATGTAGTAGCTTTGAAAAGTTTGGCCCAAGTATCGATTTTGTGTTTTTTATCTTCTTCTGTAGCCATTTCTGTGTGATTTAATTCTATCACATACAGATGAAACTTGTCAGTATACTGATAGCCATCCTTTTCATTGCTGATATGGTATTTCGCAAAAAACTCAGGATGATATTCAAAAAGTGTAAAGTCAAGAAAGCCTATGTGATAGACAGGCTTAACTTCGATATAATCATATCCTCGAACCACGTTATCAAATGTCAATTTCGCTTCGATATTGTTCCGAACTATATCAAATTAATACTCATCATACCAGTAATCTTCCGCGGCATCATATGCTTCGTCTTCATCCTCGTACTCGTCTTCATAATCGTAAAATTCTTCATACTTGTCATCAGCGAAGTCATCTGCAGAGTCGTAGTCGTGCACGTCGTATGGATCGTAGCTGCCAGAGCTGCTGCCTGTCGTATCTTTTTTGCCAGATGAGTTTGTATCTTTCGAGCCGGAGGAGTCTGTATCTTTTTTGCCAGAAGAATTTGTAGTTGTGGTGTCCTTAGATTTCTTCTTTTCGCTATCAGATGTCCAGCTGCCGTCGGCTTCTATAGTTCCTGTGTCATATTTTATGAGTTTTACTACTTCTCCGTGGCTTTCCCTGCAGTTATAGATAGTATATCTGTTGTTTTTGATCACGCTAAACATATATGTGTCGGGACTATACTCAGTTGTACCGGCAGTAAAGGTGCAACGTTGGGTGTATTCAATCCATAGATAGTGATCTTTGTATTCTATTGAATCGCGGGGCTGGTATTTGTACTGCTCGAACATCTGGTAATAGCTGCTGCCATAATACAGTTCGGACAGATTATGCTCTATTTCATCCTGGATCTTTAAGAGCATATTGCACTTGTCTAAATCGGGGATGCTGTTAAAACTTGTATCCAATTGGACTGTTACATAGGCTTTGTCAAGATTGCACCATGATCCTATGCGTTCAGCAGTAGTTTCAGCGGAACGTATGTCGTCATATACAACTTCGGCGGTTACTGATTCTACATAGTCGCCGTCTCTGATCATGTATAGGACGGAGTTTTCTACTGTATATTTATATGCATCCCTGGCTGCGTCAAGCTCTTCGGCCAGTTTTGGCTTCTCGCGATTGAGGCGCACGTGCTCCCAGTAATGGCCCCAGCTGCCGTATTTGTTGGTTACCTGGTAGTTGATCTTTATGGCTTCTATTACGAGAAGGCCCAGGCAGAATATGATAGCGAATAGGATTAGTGATTTCTTGGTGGATAATTTATTTGGTGTATTGGGTTCTTGAATTCCTTCTGACATGGCTTGGTACCTCACGATGAGTGAAAGGGGTGCGCATTAAGTGTATTCTCGTTGGCGGAATAGCAAAGAGGGAGCACGCGGCTCCCTCTGAGGTTATTATACTATATTGCTTAGTGGTGTGCCAGATTGCGGCTTTTATAATATACTTACTATTCTCAAACTCAAATTTAACACCTTTCGAATTTCTGTGCATCAGTTTATTCAACTGCGAGTTGAATGACTAATCTCTGAAAACATGGTAGCATTTTTCATATATTTAGCAGGAGGTAGAAAGGTGTTTAGAACAGTTTTCGAAGAATCATATTATGAAGGTTTTATATTTGGTTTTGTTATGGCTCGATTAAGAATTATCGCAATAAATTATAACAAATCATCCAATCTTGATAAGATCATATATAGTATTTTTGCTGAAAGCTGCCCAGATATTCCCACTGACCTAATAGAAAAAATGCTTAAAAGTAATGAAATCGAAGACAAATCAGAACAAAACAAATATCTAAAACAAATATATGATGAGTATGAAAAATATATAAAAAACACACCACTATATCAAAGTGCAAAAGAAGAAGCAAACAAAAGTCTAGAAGTCAAGCGGTACAAGAAGGTCTTCAGCATCATAGACGACTATGAAGAGAGATGTGAAGACTTGGATTCCGATTCCGAATCAGTAATACATATTTTGATTCAGGTGTATTCCACTTCTTTTTCATCTCCAACTAATATCATCTCTTTGAGCGGCGATGATGACACTGACTTTCTTATTAAGGCTATTGATACACTCTCTTCAAAAGTTATTGAGATATTAAATGATTCCAAATCCGTAGATGCATTGGCAGAGCGTCTTTATGATACGCAAACTAATGATTATAGAACCTATAAGTACAAGGACTATTTCATAGTAATTAAGGACTATAATGATTTCTATATCTATAAAGCAGAAGCTGTTGATTGTTCAAGGCCATGGGTGACTATCTATAATGACAAGCACCATTACGAATATGTAAAGTACCCGGAAAGGGATAAGTATAATAGGATTGTTTGATATTTCCTTCTTTAGACGATGAAAGGGAGCCATTTGGGCTCCCTCTAGAATATTATTTCATTGATTTATACTCTTTGTTTAGGAACAAACTCAATTTTAAGGACCATGCCCATTCCATCAGCCAATCTTTTCAAGAGATTAAGCGATGGATTTCGAGTTCCATTTTCTATTTTACTTATATCTGCCTGGTTGATTCCTGTCCGTTCAGCTAGCTCTTTCTGCGTAAGATTCTGCGAATTTCGTGCATCTACTATAGCTCTGATCACATCCATCTCAGGCTGAATGGCTTCATATTCTTTTTTGAATTCTTCATTTTTAAACTGCTCATCAAGCATATCATTAAAGGTTCTCATGATTTATCCATCCTTTCTATATAATCTAATCTGCGTTGTTTTGCCAGTTTTATGGCATCCGGTGGTGTTTTCTGTGTTTTCTTGACCAAATTGTATGGCATATATGCCATATTGTCAATTATAGCGTTCCCTTTCTTCAAACTCAATATTTTTTGTAACGATCAACTCATCTATAGTAACTCCCAGTAATTGAGCCATTATTATAAAGTTATCCATGGAAGGGAGGCTATTTCCTTTTCCGTTTGCTGTAGAATACCACTTATACACGCTCTGTACTGTTCCCAGATGAAGTTCTTTCCTAATATCTTCTGGCTTATATCCTTTTTCTTCGAACATACGCCTAATATTAGCGCATGTAGCCTTAGCATTAATAACCTTTTCAGGCATAGTTAGTCCTCCTCAAATGTTAAAACATAGCCTTTTGGGGTCCAATAATCTGGCATTCCCCTTGTAATTGATTGGAAAATATTCGAAACGAATCAAGACAATACAGAGTTATTGCATAAAGCAACCGTTAATGATATCTTAGGATATGAAGTTAGCTCGGCCAGAGTTAAATACTTCATACAGGTCAGATGTGCAGCATCTGATTCATTTCAAAGAGGGACGTTTTGCAGAACGTCTCTCTTTTTATTTTCCAATGCCTTATTCTTTCAAAACGGCATCACTCCTTTATCTCAAATATACTTCTGCGCTATGATCTCCTTCGTTATAGTTTGCAAGATAGCATTCATCTGTCACTTTTTGGCAGTCATAATCAACTAATATTACAGACAATTCACCTCTGTATGCTATCTTATAAGCACGCCCTGCCAGATAATCATATGCATACCGGTCGTTTACAACTATAGAGCCTTTTATCTCCTTAGAAGTCTTGTATTCTAATACATTAGCCAATGCAAGCTGTATATCTAATGGTCTGAAACTGCTGCTTCCTGTGACACATCTTATATCAAACCACCATTGTTTTATTTTGCTCTTTTCAATATTAAGGATTACATTTGGGGCCTTTGAACCGTTATATCCTTCCAGATCCACATTATTGTTAAAACGTATGTTTTGAGACATCATGGATGTAAGAAGGATTCCTGTTATACGCCTTTCTTGATCCAGAAGTTCCATTCTTCTGGTAGATTCAACGTCTTTTAGCCCTTTATAATTCTTTGAAACATTTATGATGTCAGAATGTCTTGAAGATGACTCTTCCACCATTTTTTCTGCCAATATGCTGGCTTTTTGAGTCAGTGTTTCGCTATCCTGGTATTCTGCGGTGATCATCATATCTTCGTAAGTAACGCCATTCTGCGGATCAGCTGAGCCGGAAGTTAACTTTTTAATTATTTTAGGACTAGGAACATAATCGCCCTGCTCCGCTTTATAAATGGTCATGTAGCTAACGCCCGCCACTTCGGCATAGTCTCTTAAACTTCTGTCGCCTCTCGCAAGTCTGATAACATCAGCCAGTTCATGATTTTTATTTCGGTTCATAGTAATCCTCATTTCTAAGATTTGCCAAGGATGTGTTTAATATTTTTATACATCAAAATGTAGCTGGTTATGTCATCGGTTTTCTTGTATTTACGCTACTTATATCTATTTTACCATAATAAAAATATTATTCAATCTAAACATAGCAAGCAAGACTGTTTATTATTTTTAACAGTTTTATTGCTCTAAGAAAATCAAGGCTTCTGATATGATCATTGTCATACCAGAAGCCTTTTTTATCCGCTAAAAATTTTATACTTCTCAGCCATCCTTTTCGTTACTGATATGATATTTCGCAAAAAACTCAGGATGATCTTCAAAAAGTGTAAAGAAATGAGGCTGCTGCATATTAAACTAAACATGCAGTAGCCTCACTTGAATTTACTAATCCTCAATCTTGAACACTAATATAGCTTTCAATATAGTCCTTCATCACCATATCCTATAATTGCCTGAAAGTGCCAGAAGTGCGAACAGATACAGGCAGTTATCATAGTATCTACGCTCTCCTTTTCTAAGTGGCTGATTCCAGAACCAGTTGACCCACTTGGCTGCTACAGCGAAGTCGCTATCAGGATCTTCGCTGTAAGGTACGGACAGAGCACTTTGAGCGATAGTGGATACAAGTCCTACAGGATGAAGTACCGGTCTTTCAAGGGGAGTTCCGTCCACCTTGTAAGCACATCTTACTGCTTCAAGGTCTGTTCCGAAGAACTTCATAGCCTTAAGAGGTACGCCAAGCTGGCCTTCGTCTACTCCGAACCACTCTGCATCAAGACCTATATTGGCAGCTGTCCTGTAGGCATCACTGAAGAAATCACCAAACTGTCCCCACGGGAGCTTCTCATCCATAGGTGTGCCGTCGAAGTTGCCATATTCAGGATTAAGACCAGTCTCTGGATGACAGGCAGATACCAGATATTTCCTACTAACTGTTGCAGCCTTCTTGAAGAAGTCTCTGTCCTCTTCATATGCCCAGAGAGCAAACAGCTCATAGAAATGTGGCAGATGATAGGAAGGATCTGTATATGGGCTTCCCGGTACGAAGAGGATCTGGCCGTTGTCTCTGTTCCACATAGGATCGCCTACTCTGCCATTTTCACCCTTATGAAGGCAGGCTCTGAGGATTTCCTTGGCCTGTTTACTATAATTGTAGATGCCCTCTCCATCTCCCCATCTGTGTGATGCGAAGAACAAAGCCATGGCAAAAAACTCTTCACCATCCGGCGCAGGTCCGTAAGCGTTCTTGGTACCATCAAGCTGACATGACCATGCAAAATATCCCTCATTGTCACCCTCTTCCATGTACATGAAGGTCTTAGCCCACTTCCAGATCCTGTCGAACTCTTCCTTCATATCAAGCTGTACGCACATCATCATGCCATAGGACATACCTTCTGTTCTGGCATCGTTGTTGCCGGTATCTACAAGATATCCCATGTCATCGCCTGCAGGATGATAGATTCTTTCTTTTTCATCATAAAAGAAGGTATCGACAGCTTCTTTGATCTTAGCATCTATCTCTTCTTGCGTTTTACCTATCTCTTTGAATACATTTCTATAGGTTTTGTTATCGAATGATCCCATAATTTATATACTCTCCATCTCTTTCATTTAATTTTTCGCGCTTTTCTTTGTGATTTTGTACTTTTCTTTGTGATTATCTTTGTACTTTCTTTGCAATTCTCTTTGCGCTTTTTCATGCTTTTTCGAACCTTTTTCTTACTTTATTCGCATGAATGATAGTAATTATCATATTTACATATATGCCCATATTAGTCTTACTTTATATTGTCTTTTTCTTTCTAATTGTTGCTAAAAATGCTTGCCAGTGTGCTGATTCGTTTATATTTGAATTCAAAAAGCCCAAGTGCTAGAATATGTCCCGAACATACTAAATTAGTGTGAATAAATCTTATAACCAAGTGGGAAGTATTCATTCTCTACAGAAAAGAGGAAATGCGATTATGAATATTGAGATACTAGAACTTATAGAAGGAGCAAAAAAAGCCAAGGGGCTTACAGTTATCATAGATGTATTTAGAGCATTTACTGTGGAGTGCTACCTTTTTGATAAGGGCGCTGCCAGGATCTATCCTATCGGCAAGCTTGAAGATGCTCTGGAACTCAAAAAGCAAAACCCGTCCTATGTTCTCTTTGGAGAGCGCGAAGGCAGGAAGCAGGAAGGCTGCGATTATGGCAACTCCCCATACCAGCTCCTTTCAGGCGACTTTGAAGGTAAGACCATAATCCATACCACAAGCGCCGGAACGCAGGGCATAGTCAATGCAGTCAATGCCTCCGAGATCATCACAGGATCCCTTGTTAATGCCAAGGCCGTAGCTGAGTATATTAAGGCCAGGAACCCGGAAGACGTCTCCATCTGTCCTATGGGGCTTGCCGGCAAGGTTAGCTCCGAAGAAGATCTCCTTGCCGCAGAATATATAAGAGCCTTGATCCTTGGTGAAGACTTCGACATAGAAGGAAGGATAGCCCATCTTAAGGATCACGGCGCATCCAAGTTCTTCGACCCTGATACGCAGGATGTTTTTCCAAAAGAGGACTATCCTCTGTGTGTAGATATCAATAAATTCCCGTTTATATTAAAAGTATCAAAAACAAACGATAGATTAACAGTTAATAAGATCCAGCTCTAAGCAATGATTTTTGTCCCAAAAATACTAATATACTAAACCTTTCGGATCACCACTTCACTGCCCCATCGGATACACCTGCTACCAGGAAATTGGACAGTGCAAAATACAAGGTTACGATGGGCGCTGATTACTTACTATAGATTATTGGATTGTGCTCAATTTTTATTCCATGCTAAAAATGCATTTTTAATTGGCAAAGTTATTAAAACTTATTAAACTTAAAAATAGTTATTAAAACTTATTAAGCTTAAGAAAAGTTATTAAAAGTTATTAAACTCATCTTACAATCCACCATTCTAAGGAGTTGGAGCAATGAATAATAATCCTTTCAGCATTAATTTTGGAATCGAACCCAATAGATTTATTTCTCGTGAAAGCCAAATTACAGAAATAGTGAATGTCTTCCGCGTTTTAAAGAGATAATACTATCATGGATCTAAATTGCCCCCTTGCCATACTACACCAAATGGCCCCTCACTTCGCTTCCCCGATGGTCTTATCCCATCGAGGCCGAAGCAAGGGGCCATCTTCCTATACATCGATCTTCTGCTCATCAATATGTATTAAACCTGATAAACTCTCCGAATCGCGGAAGTTTTAAAGAAAGAGATCCATATTTTTTCCCATCTACTATTCCGCTATCAATAAGTCTGGTGCGGTAGGTGGTAAATGTATTAGATGTCATATCTATATGCTTTCTTATATCTTCAACCTTTGCAGCATCGGTATTATTCTTTTTACAGATGGTATCTATCGCCGCTAAGACTTTTCTGTCTGTTTCAGACAGCTCATCCCATATTTTCTCATAAGACAGTTCAGAAAGCGTAATATCAAGCTCCCGATATACATCATCTATATCGAACTTGCCTGCGCCATATCTTGAAAGGGCGTTCCAGTAGTGATATCCCAGCGCCTGAAATGCCAGTGAATATCCCTTGGTACAAAAAGCCAGTGCCTCAGCAGTCTCTCTATCAAGGGCGAGAACTTTCTGATAATCAGCACAGATAGCTGTGATATTCAGATTGTCTAATTCTCTGGCTTTGGCTCTATACAAAAAAGTAAGCGACTTTTGATTCTTTATAGCCTTGATGTTCTCAATCAGTCCTGTCATAAGGACATAGATATCATAATCAGCACTTGCATAAGATGACATAGCATGTGAAAAACGGGCAACATCAGTGCTATATGTGATCTCATCTATTGTGACCAGAATTTTCTTTTTAGCCTTCTTTAGAATTCCAAGCATCATCTTGAGAGCATCCTCTTCATTAGATGCCACCAGCTCAGCATTCTCAATATGTACTCCTATCCCCAGAACTGAGAAATCGAGCTTTGCTTTTACAAAAAGTGCCTTTATTTCAGGAATAATATACAGGCCCCTTGCAAGAGAATCCAGAAGGTTACTCTCAGGGTTGATATCGATAGTTATCCAATCATCCAGTTTCCCTATTTTGTTGCGCACATCGCCCATCAGAACTGTTTTGCCGGATCCTCTAACCCCTGTGATGAACATGCCTCGAAAAGTCGGCACTTCCCTTATGAAGTTGTTGATTATTTCATTAGTTATGATAGATCTCTCTATAAATTGAGGCGGTATATAACTAAATTGAAGCGTATATGGATTTTTGATTTCTTCAAATTTCATGCAAATACTCCTTAAATCACAAGTTCTAATCTAATTATAGCTCATTCTTCCACAACCTTCCACAACTCTCCACAACTTTATTTTTCTTCCACAACTCTCCACAACCTTCCACAACTTCATTTTTCTTCCACAACTTTCCACAACTTCAAAGGAAAATATGCACATTGCCTTAATTTAATATTTATCACATCTGACCTTCTACAACTTCTACCGCATGTCTTACGCAGTCATCACATTCGCAGATGACTACGCCAGTGTCTCTGCCTTTTAGATCTTTGCAGATGGTGGCGCCGCACTTATTCTCGAACTCTTTCAATATTCCGGCTGCATCTCTTAGTACAGGTGCACCTTCATACTTCTTAAGTCCCATGACCATCTGAGCTGCGCACAGAGCACCGCAGGTTCCTTCCATACATCCCATTCCTACGCCAAAGGCTGCGCCCATCTTCTTAAGGTCGTCTTTGGACATCTGAAGTTCATCTTCAAATGCGCACAATACTGCCTGTGCACAATTGTGTCCATTGTGTTTAAGTTCTACTGCAAGTTCTTTTCTTTCCATAGTTCGTTTTTCTCCTTTATTACCAAATATATCAATAATATATTTTTTATATTTCTTTATTATATATTTTTTAGTATGCCTTCAATGAAGCTGCCTTCGATGAATTCGGTTTTATAGAATCACTTTTTCGTCAGTCTTATCTATTATTTTCCCAGTCTTATGATTCTTATTACTTTTCTGTTATATATGTCTACTTGCTTTCTTCTTAATCATCGGGAAGATTCTCTTCACCCCATCTTTTGAGCTGAAGTAGGATCGGGATGATGCTCTCCGCTTTCTGAGTAAGTGAATATTCTACCCGGACAGGCATCTCCATGTACTGCTTCCTCTCAACAAGTCCGTCTGCTTCCATCTCTTTAAGTGAATTGGCCAGCATTGTATTGGTGATGCCGAACACTCTCCTGCTAAGATCTCCATATCTAACGGTGCCTTCCTTATCTATAACGCAGAGGATCATTATCTTCCACTTGCCACCTATGATGTCCAGCACTTTCTTGAGACCGCAATTCCTACCCGCCAGATCTTCGCAGAGTGGTTCGTGATCTTTGGCTGAATCAGCTTTTGCTGCTGCCTTTTTTGATTTAGATGATTCGTTTTCAATTGCATCTTTCGAATTTACATGCTTTTTTGCCGCCGATTTTTTCGACTTTGCATTCTCTTTTGTATTATTCATTTTTTCTTTTACTATTGATTCTTCTTTATTTTTTCCTTTCATAAATAACCTCATGTCACGAGTGACTAATGGTTCAACTTGGCGGAACACACGTCACTCAGTTTTTTAATACCACGTATGTATATTCTGCGTACTTGATATATTTTTTGTACCACATATACTAACATTATCTCCTGCGATACGCAAGTTGAAACTTTATAACTCAGACTTCTCACTTGGACGGTATAACATCACCAAGTGAGAAGTCTGAGTCATTTAACTCTGGCGAGAATCTATTTTATTAAATGAGGAAAAACCATGAATTCAAAGAAAGTTGCAAGTATTAACAAAGATATATGCGTCTGCTGCGGAGCATGCTCCCAGGAGTGCCCCATGTCAGCCATTAGTTCCGAGAGTGGCTGCTTCATGAAAGTTGACCCTTCCATATGCGTCGGCTGCGGCAGATGCGCCGGAATATGCCCTGCCGGATGCATCACAGTAAATGACAGGGGGTCGGTATGATCCAAGACAAGGCCTAAAGAGTTCTTTTGGGATTATTACTTAGAATTATAGAAATGAGGTTTTTATGAAGCAAAAGCAAAAGAAAAAGAAATGGTACGATTACCTTTGGATATGGCCAATCATATATTTTTCACTTGGCTTTTTTAACATATTATTCGCATGGCTTGGCATGATAGATTTTGTAGTTCCTATCATCATTGCATCTTTGGGAGGCGGCAAAGCTTTTTGTAACAGATACTGCGGACGAGGCAGGCTCTTTGCAACGCTTCCAAAAATTTTCAAATTTAAATCCAGGAAGGTCGCTCCCTCCTGGATGTATGGCAAAGTATTCAGATATGGTTTTCTTATCTTTTTCCTGACAATGTTTGGAAATATGGTATATCAGACCTATCTTGTGTTTGCAGGAAGTGCTACGCTGCGCACAGTTGTTAAACTGTTCTGGACTTTCAAGCTTCCTTGGAACTGGGCCTATACTGTTACCGGTGTCCCTGCGTGGATCACTCAGTTCTCGTATGGGTTCTACAGTCTCATGCTGACTTCAACCCTGATAGGCCTTATCGTCATGATCCTCTACAGGCCAAGGACCTGGTGTACCTTCTGCCCTATGGGAACCATGACTCAGGGGATCTGCAAACTCAAAGGCAAGGATTAAATACTCAAACTACTGCACCTTCCAAGTGGGTAGTCTGAGTTAAATATAGAAAAAATATACGTCAGCTCGCAAGATCCCTTCTATTAAAATTATAAAAGCCAAAAGCTACCCCGATCACAAGGATCAAAACTGCCAGTATCAGCGCCTTTACAGGAGTATCCTCTCCTGTAAAGATTTCTGCTGCATTGGCATAAGAATATGGTCCTACGAAGAGATAATCCTTAAGATCAGGTATTACTCTTCCCATTACGTCATATGCGTAGAATAAAAGTGCAAGTCCAAGGCCAAGTCCCATCCTGTTCTTACCTGCAAGAGATGACAGGCCAAAACAGATACCGGCAACTTCCAGATTCATAACAAACTGCCTGCACATAAAAGTCATGAACTGATCCATGGGCATCTCTTCACCAAGTATGTTAAATCCTACAACATAGCAGGCTGTACATACTATAGTGAATACTATAAGCATTATAAACACGCATATAGCCTTGGCTGTAAGGACTTTGGTTCTTGACAGGGGCATTGAGAAGATGAACTCTCCTGTATGTCCATCCTCTTCCCTGGATATGATATTGATAGCGATGATCGCAGCGAACATGCCACTTCCAAGGCCATGAACTGCTCCTATCTCTGTGGCAAAATAGCCTTTTAGCGATGCAATACTAAGTGTGCTCATGCCAAAAGCATCCGAGAAGGCTCCCATATTAGAGAAAGCATCTGCCATATCTTTCATCTCGCCTTCCATGGAACTGTACAAAAGTATACAGGTAAGTCCCAAAATACCAACAGACAGGCTCCATATCAGCATGCTCTTTATATTCAAAAGTAATTCCCTTTTCAAAACCGCTTTCATGTTTGTACCTCACATTTTCTATACATTTTTGAATCAAAGATTCAAAAATGTATGCTATTCTGTTATCAGTTTTCTTTTAGTATTCTTTTCATTTTATCTTTTATTCTTGTTTTTTAGTCTTTTGGATTATCTATTTGATCTTCTTATTGGTCTTTTTGATTTTCTTTTTTGATCTTTTCAGTTTTTCTTTCCGACATTCTTTTTAATCTTCATAGAAACTCAAAAAAGTCTCATCATCAATATGCGGCGTATCCAGCATCGTAAGCCTTCCCTCTCTCATGATAGCAGCTTTGGTGCAGTACTTATCAACTTCTGACAGCACATGTGTTGACAGAAGGCATGTCGCACCATTATCCACATATTCATGTATCAGTTCGAAGAAGTTCTTCTGAATAAGAGGATCCAGGCCACCTGTTGGCTCATCGAAGATGAAAAGACTTGGCTTATGCTGCATGGCACATACTATACTGACTTTCTTTCTATTACCAAGAGACAGCTGCTTGATCCTCTTATTAGTGTCAAGCTTTAACTTTTCGCAGATCTTATCAGCTTCGTTGCTGCAGTTAAGTCCTCTTATATCAGCTGCATATTTTATTACGTCTCTGACCTTCATGGAGTCATAGAACCATGCTTCCGAAGGCATGTAGCCAACTTCTTTTAAGATATCCTCATGATCCTTAACGCTGTCCATGCCCAGTATCCTGATACTACCCTGACTGAATTTTAAGAATCCAAGCATGGACCTTATAGTTGTGGACTTGCCGGCACCATTTGGTCCTATGAATCCGAATATATCCCCTTTCTCTACGCTTAGAGATACGTCTATAACGCCCCTTTGCTTTCCATAGCTTTTAGTGAGATTGCTTATCTCTATTACTTTTTGACCTTTTGCAATTTCTTTCATATGATCCTCCGATTTACTTCATTATTCTTTCATGACGCCTTATCTATATCTTATTCATAACAGATAAAAAAAACAGGAACAATACATGTTCCCGTAAGGTGCACTTTTTTGCCTTTATCATTCACTTTTTTTGTGATGGGCCTGAAAAATTTTCAGATCTTCATTGAGTTTTTTATCATCGATGATGCGCTTGTATTTATATATCAGATATACACAGAAATATACAAGAAGGATATATGCTGCGAATAAAAGCGTCACTAATAGATCTCTTGAAAACCAGTCGCATAGCCATGATGATACGCAGTAGACAGCCGTACATATAACTATCCCTATAACTTCCCTTACTCCCAGTTTGTCCGATTCATCAAAATTCCACAGCAGATATACCTGTACATATCCTATGACATAACATATGAGTATAAGTTCGGTCATATGCAGGATACTGGCATCGTATACTCCGTTTATGATCCTGTACACACAATAATAGAATAGGAATGCAAAAAAGTACAAACATGCCTTGAATTCAATCCCGATCTCTTTGGTAAGATACAGTTCCCACAAAGTAGGCTTTCCTTCTTTTTTCATCCTCTGCCTCCTTTTAAAAGTCTTCTGAATTCTGAAGCATATCTTCTGGATATGATGATATGCTCTCCGCCTTCCATAGTGGCATCGATCCTGTTGGATGAGAGGCTCTTTAAGGCTTTGACCCTGCCGACATTGATGACCATGGACTTACTGCACCTAAAAAAGGTGCCGTCATCAAAATCCTCCATAAATGAGTTAAGGCTTCCGTCTATCCTAAGGACTTTGTCCCCTGTATAGGCAAAAAGCTTATCGTCAACAGATTCAAGGTACAAAAGATCCTTTCGTCTGATGCTGACTGTACCTGTATCTGTCTTGCCCCAAAGTTTATCTTCTGTCCCTTCAAGGATGCCTATTATTCTTTTTATAGATGGGGTAAGATCCTTATAACGTATACGGACGTATTCCTCACCCTCTGTGATCTGCATTATATCTGTCTTCATAAGATTATCTTATCATGAGATGATTTATTCTTGAATGCGAAATACAAGAATATATGACTAGAACTTTAACTGTTGAAAATATTATAGCAGATATGTTTATGTAATTATATTCGTTTTTACGTTAATGTGTGTATACTGTTGACTGAGCCGCGCGTTATTGTTATCGTTATATTGTATATGATATATTATTTGCAGACTTCACACTTGAACAGTGCAGTATCCTCGAAGGCTTCATAGGGATACTGCTCCCCAAGCGGTCAGTCAAGGTGAGAGTGAGGTTGATATGGGCAAGATAGATGTCAGGAAGATCTCTTCAAGTCTTATGATCATTACTTGGTCTCTTCTATGTATGTCGTGCAGCTACAACAGCGCCCGCATAGATCCTGAAACTGCGTACATTAATCCTTCAAATCCTGCTCTGTCTGATTCTGTTAAAGGGAATAAGAAAGGTGCAGCCAGCTCATCTTCTGCCTATGATAAACTTCCTGAAGGCACTACTTCTTCCGGACGTCTTATAAGATCTGATCACATATCTACTATTACTGACAATCTTCCTATAACTGATATAGATACCGCGGCTCTTGCAGAGAGTCTTTATAAGCATGTGACCATCAGGATGGTAGGCGATATCCTCCTTCATATGCCTATCGAAGATACCTGCAGGCAGGAAGATGGCAGTTATGATTTCTCATCTCTTTTTGCAAATACCAAAGATATCATAAGTAGCGCTGATCTTGCCCTTGTCAATCAAGAGGTCATCATAGGCGGTGAAGAGCTTGGTATATCCGGATATCCTTGCTTCAATGCTCCCTATCCTATAGCAGATGCACTGGCTGATTCAGGTTTTGACATAGTATGCCATGCGACCAATCATGCTCTTGATAAGGGGACAACAGGCATCATCAATACGCTCAACTACTGGCATACCTTCCATCCTGAGATCATAACATTAGGAATATATGATAATGAAGAAGATTCTGCGGGGATTACTGTGGTGAATGTCAATGATATAAATATAGCGATTCTTAACTACACTTACGGAACTAATGGTATCCCGATCCCCAAGAGTATGCCATACTGCGTTGAGACGCTTGACGAAGACAGAGTTATCGCAGACCTTGACCTTGCTGAGACGATAGCTGATTTTACCATAGTATGTCCTCACTGGGGGACGGAATATGTGCTACACCACACTTCCAATCAGGAATACTGGAGCAGGCTCTTTATGGAGCACGGGGCTGATCTTGTGATAGGTACTCATCCTCATGTTATCGAGGATATAGAGTTCTACGAAGAAGATGGCAGGCAGATGCTCTGCTACTACTCTATAGGCAACTTCGTAAGCTGGACTTCCGGAAGCGGCAAGGGTGTTCTTAACAGAGTTGTTGGAGGCATCCCCAATGTTACTATTACTAAAGATATCGAAGGAAAAGTATATATAGAAAGCTATGATGTCATCCCTACCGTATGTCATCTTGAGCCTGAAACAAACGGCGTGACTGTATATCCTCTGGCTTTATATACCGAGGAACTTGCTCTTTTGAACAAGATATCAAAACAGGACTCATCCTTTACTTTGGACAATTGCAATGCTCTTGTTGAGGAGGTCTGGGGAGAGTCCTGCGATATGTCATTAGATACTGCATACTGATATGCAAATAAGATTTTTTTCTATTAATCAGCTTCCTGTAGATCTGTAATGTCTCATGCCAAGATGAAACATTGCTGTCATCACGCCAAATACTAATACTCCCGAAAGCGGAGTAACAAAAGCTGTCCACATAGGCCAGCCATATAGCGGCTTGTCCAATATATAGGATGCCGGAACATGCATTGTAAGAGCAAATGGTGCTATTACTGTAAAAAGAGCTCTAAGCGGCAGCGGATATACATCGATCGGGTATTGGCAGGCGCTTCGGCCTCCGTAAGTGATGGCATTGACCAGCTCTACTGATTTTACACTAAATATACAAAAGATAGCTTCTATCATAAAAAGTCCCAGTATCAGAAGGCAGCTCATGGCTATGGATTCTGCCAATGCAAGAGCCTTAAGGGGTGTCCAGATTATGTCTGAGAGTCTGCTGCCCATGATAAGTGCCGCTACGCCAACTGCTATACAGGTGATACGTCTTGGGTCTGTCCCTCCGCACAGAACCTGGGTCAGCACTCCTCTTGGTCTTACCAGGAAAGTATCCAGCCGCCCTGTTCTGACCATAGATGGGAAGTCTCCGGTGATCCCTCTTCCGAACATCTCTGTAAGATAGAAAGATACAGACATTATCCCGAAGAAGAAATACAGATTCCCACCGCTCCAGCCCTTAAGGCTTTCGAATCTGTCAACTATGAGGATGACTACCATCATCTCTCCGCCCTCCATAACGAGCTGGGCAAGGGTCTGCATAATAAAAGAACTTGGGTACTGCAGATGACTCTTAAGGAGCATTCCTATTGATTTTATGTATAAATGTATCGTATTCATGTATCTTCCTTCCATCTGGTTAGTTACATAATAAGTTACTCAAACTTCGCACTTGCCAAACATACGTCACCTGATCGGTAAGGCCGGGGCCAAAATATCGTACGCTATGCTTACCTTTAACCGCCCTGAACTATCATTCTTTTTTTGTTAGCATTCCACATCCATGTGCCAAGCGCTATCAGTATCACAACCCAGAAAGCCTGAAGTCCATAGATCCATAATGCCTCATGGGGCGGATACCCTCCTGTATATAGCCTTATAGGCGCATCAAGAAGCTGGGCATACGGAAGGAATGTTATAACTTTCTGCCAGCTCTCCGGGAAAAGAGTAAGCGGGAACAGATTCCCTGAAAGTGTCATCATCAAAAGATTAAGCAGTCCCTGCATTCCTCTTGGGTCAAGGGTTTTCATGGTAAAAGCCACAGTGATATTTTCAAGAGCGCAGACACATAACATTCCCAACAAAAGAGCCGGTATAGTAGCCAAAAGTCCCGGCACTGATGCCGGCAGACTAATACCCCATCCTTTTGGCAGAAGGAACGCTACCACCAGCATAGGCACAGCTCGCATGAGGCTACCCATGAGCTTCTGCGCCATGATCCTTGCATAGTAGAATCCGTACATATCTACAGGCCTGCACATATCATAAGCTATATCTCCTGACCTTATTTTATCCACAAGCTCTGTGTCAGATGCCAGCATCATACGGAAAAAAGCCTGCTGAAGCCAGACATATGTTGCTACGCTTTCTATTGGCAACGACTGGGGACTTCCTTCATAAAGTGCTCTGTACAGGGCCACCAGTATAAGGCCAAAGAACATCTGACAGGCTATCCCTCCAATCATGGCTCCTCTATATTGAAGCTCCATCCGAAGCCTCATTTTGAACACGGTAAAATATGGCATATACACCTCTAATCATATATAGTCAGTTGTTATCTAAGTACCTGTCTATGAATTTATCTACATTGTCATAAAATCATGATATTTTTGGCCTGATACTTATAAGTCCAGTTCCTTGTACATAGCGGCGATCATATGATCCGTGGTCTCAGGCTTTAGTGTAAGCTCAGCAACATTTCCCGCTTTCTGCAATGTTTCCAGAAGTTTTGCTGTAGGAAGCTCTGATGGATTGTAGATAAGTTCTATTCCTTCTCCTGTATCACCAAGGGTTACTCCCTCCGGGAATTTCAAGTCAACATGACCATCGTACTTAACATTTACTCTGCGGACTGTATCATAGTGCTCAAGAAGTTCCTGAAGTTTACCATCAAAAAGCTTCTTGCCATGACCAAGGACCATAACCCTGGAGCAAAGCGCCTCGATATCTTCCATATCATGGGTTGTGAGCATGATGGTGGTGCCATACTGCTTATTTTCCCATTTTAAGAAGTCTCTTAGAGCCAGCTTACTGACTGCATCAAGGCCTATGGTTGGCTCATCAAGAAAAAGCAGCTCCGGTCTATGAAGAAGTGATCCGCACAGCTCTGCTCGCATTCTCTGCCCTAGGCTAAGGAGTCTTAATGGCGTCCTCATAAGCTCTTCAAGCTGCAGGGCGCTACTTAGCTCTTTTAACCTTGATTCATAATCTCCCTGCGGGATCCTGTAGATATCTTTAAGAAGCGAGTAACTGTCTATTATGGGGACATCCCACCAGAGCTGACTTCGCTGACCGAAGACTACGCCGATGTTCTTGACATGCTTTTTTCTCTCTTTCCAGGGAACGATACCGCCGACCGATACCTGGCCGCCATCCGGTGTCAGGATTCCGGAGAGAATCTTGACTGTAGTTGACTTACCGGCTCCGTTAGGACCTATGTATCCTACAAGTTCCCCTTTATCCACAGAAAAAGAAACGCCTTTGAGAGCGTTCACGATTTCTTTTTCTCTTAAAAGTTTACCTTTTTCACGTTTCTTTTTTACTATAAAATCTTTCTGTAAGTTATCTACTTCAATAAAGCTCATTATCACTCCTTTAACTCGTCCCCAGGGGGCATTTATAGTTCGTATTTGAGGTAGAATTCTACCATTCCAAAGAATTCTCTTACGGTATAATGGATTCCTACCGGGAAAAGAGTCTTGGCAGGGACAGAGTGAACGTTTTCATATCCGACACTTTCTGCGATAGACATGGCTCTGCATTCATGAAATCCATTGGTTATGATTCCTACAGATGCATCTGCATCTCCTATTATAGCAAGGCTATTTTTCAGATTTTCTTCTGTATCTCTGGATTTATCCTCAAGGATGATCCTGTCTTCGTCTATACCGTACTGCTCTACAAGGACCCTTTTGGCGCACTCTGCTTCGCTTATGGCTTCGTCGTAACCCTGTCCGCCGGATGCGATCAATATAGCGTTTTCATTGCCTTCAAGATACTCTGCTGCCTTTTGAATTCTGGCCCTATAGGGATTAGAAGGCTGCGTTCCATGTAAGCCGGCTCCTAGTAGTACCACATACTCAAGGTTATCAGGCGCCGCCGCAGTCATCGCACCTATAACCTTGCACTCGATTATGATAAAAGATATAAGGAATATCCCAAAAACTATCCTGTAAACCCATCTAAACACAGGTGCTATCTTAATCCTGCTACGTCCCTTGATCCCTGCTCCAAGCATCAATACTCTGACCAAAGAAAATGCGCCGATAACGATCCATATCCATACCCATGAGAGGCTAAGTCCACCTCCGTATGCAAGGCATGTAAAGAAATACAAAACAGACCAGACAAAAAGTATAAAATAGATATACAATCTTATTTTATCAAAAGAAAGCTTTCCAAGTCCTGCATATCTACTGGTTCTCTCTTTATACTTAAGATAGTCTTCGCCAAATACCTTGGGCAAAAACTTCTCTTCCTGAAGGATCTGAAGATGGAGCATTACTATTGCAAATATAGTAAGTACCATAAGTACCGGATTGAAGAACATAAGTAGTATACCTATGTAAACAAGATCAAATCCAAGAAAAGCCGGATTCCTGGAATAGTTATATATCCCTCTTGTCACAAGCTTTCTTTGAGCCATATCAAAGCTTGCCACTCCTGCTCTCCAGCTGTCTTTCATGGTATATACTGATAGAAAAAATATTATATCTCCGATAAATGCAAAGTACATTCCTATAACTCGCCACATGATCATAAGTCCTGATGTACCAAGTACTATTGATATCACCTCAGCAAGCGGTACTACAAGAGTTGCCACTTTCATAACAGCTTCTACATAGAAAGTTCTATCGTGCTCTTTGCCTTTGGCGATCTGGTTGGTAACAATGCCTTTCCTTCTTTGGATCAGCATCTTGCCAAAATAGATCATATAAAATACTGCCATAAAAGACAGCGCCAATAACCTGTACGTCATCTAAAAACCTCCTCTTATATCCAATATCGCATAATACAGTATAGTAACAAATATTATAAGTATAGTAAATCTAGTGTGCTGGCTCATTCATATTTGATCAAATATGAATGAACCAGCACACTAACTACGCCAAAAAGAGCCAGCCTCATCATGGCTGGCTCCTATATGCTTTGACAAACTTCCTTGAAAATATAAATTCTACAGTTCAATATGTTCTTTGTAATTCCCAAAAGAAATATCAAGATCTATCTTACCTACGCCTATGCGCCTTACGTATATGACAATTCTGCCTTGATATGTCTTCCTGACTGGTGATCTCATGTCGGTATTATCTGCAAGATCACCGCCATCGAGGCCTAGTACCTGCGCATTATCAGATACTGATGCACTTATCTCTTCATCCTGGCATACTACGTCTCTTCCATCTGCGTCTTTTAGTGTTACAAGGACCTGATAGATATAGCCTTTCTTAGAAGATGCCTCTTCGAAACTCTCGCCTGTGATGATGTCTCCTCTATCATATACAGATACTTCAGCATGGTCTGCCAGAGACGATGTATATATAATATCTGATATATAGCTCAAATTAGAAGTTGATGCTAATTCTTTATTGCTCTGTATTTCTCGATCATCTTCAAGCTCTGCTCTTACCTCTATCTTGCCGGGCTCGAACTCTGTTTCGAATCTGTAGGATCCGTCATCCGACCTTTTGGAAGCACTTCCTACAAGTCTGTCATTTATATATAATCTGACACTTTTGATATATGCACTGCTTTTACAGTTTTTAAAGCTACTATTAGTATTGGCATTTGCATTAGTATCGGCACAATTACCGCCTTTATCTTCATTGCCATATTCAACAATATCTTTTTCCAAAATAGGCACGTAGCATTTTACTATGACTTTCTCTCCCTTATCATAATTCCAAGAACGTGTTCTGCTTATCCATTCTCTTTTTTCCTCATCAGGTCTTAATGTGAATATCCTGATAAATGGATCTGATGTCCACAGGCTCTTTCTCTTATAATATTCCGGCTTAGGTAGTCCTGCTGTATTTATAAGGCCGGAATATGCACCGTGTATCGGCCAGCCATGAGCTTCTCCCAGATAATCGATCCCTGTCCACAGGAACTGTCCGCAGATGTAGTCATTACGTACTACAGCTTCCCACTGCCCTATTCCGTGTCCGTTCTCGCTTCCAAGGAAGACCTTATCAGGGAACTTTCTATGAGACTCTTCATACAGATGCTCTTTATAATTGTAACCTACAACATCAAAGCTATCGACAAATCCAAGCTTTGCAGACAGCTCCGGGAAGGCTGCAGCTACTGTGGCAGGTCTTGTCTTGTCAGTATTTCTGACTATATCAGTAAGAGTCTTAGCGATCACAGCTAATCTGGTCATGTCAGGCTTGTCAGAGTTATAGACCATCTCTCTGGCAGGCTTACCGTTATCATTATTGCCTGTGAATTCCTTGAACATGGGATTCACATAAGGGTCGTTTGGATAATCGATCTCATTGCCTATGCTCCAGAGGATCACGCTAGGGTGCCTTCTGCCTCGCTCTATCATGTTCACAAGGTCTCTTTCATACCATTCATTAAAGTCTTCGGCATATCCCTGATGACGAGGTGGATACACATTGTGACCATGAGACCACTTATTCTTGGCATTCTCCCACTCATCAAAGGCTTCGTCCATGACATAGAATCCCATGACATCGCACAAGTCATACAATTCCGGCATATGAGGATTGTGCGAACATCTTATGGCATTGCACCCGGCCTTTTTAAGAAGCTCAAGACGCCTTTGCCATATCTCCTTTTTCATGGCGCTGCCAAGAGTTCCTCCATCATCGTGGACACATACTCCCCGGAGCTTATCCGATACGCCATTACATGCAAATCCTTTGTCAGGATCCATGGATATAACCCTTATTCCGGTTTTCTGCTCATCAACAAGGTAAAAGCCCCCGCCATCTACACTATAGTATGTTGATAATTTGTATATATTAGGTATATCAGATGACCACAGATGCGGCTTATCTATTATTCCGTCTATTTTAAGTACAGACTCATCATGTGCCGCTGCATCTATCTCTCCGAACAGTTCTATCAGAGCTTCTTCCGATGCATTTTCATACGCTTCTTTTGGTGTATCATATTCAAGAACGCACCTTACTCTGACTTTCTTATCTTCATTGGTTTTGTTTTCGATTACATTATTGATCCTGATCCTTGCAGATATCTTGCCTGCATCTTCTATAATAGAACGGGTATCAAGCCACACTCCGTATTGTGATGGCGCAACTTTTTCACTTATTGACAGGGTGACTTTTTTGACAATACCGGAGCCAGTGAACCACCTGGAATCTGCTATATCTTCGTGGCGCACTCTTACGGCGATCACATTGTCTTGTTCGCCATATCTTACATATTCACTTATATCTATGGAAAAAGATGCATATCCGCTAGGACGTCCGCCGATATGATAAGAATTGATCCAGACACTACTATTCTTATAAACGGAATCGAATGTAATTGATATATTCTTGCCTTCATACTCGGAAGGGATTTTGAAATGACACCTGTACCAACCTGTTCCGCCTCTAAGGTAGCCGGTGCCGCTTGAATAGTCTTTAGAAAAAGGAGCTTCTACCGACCAGTCATGAGGGATCATCACATCATCCCATGTGCTGTCATCAAAGCCCTTGAACCAAGCCTCCTCTTCATCCCCATAGTAGAACTTCCAATTGTCTGTAAGAGTTGCTCTTACGGTATCCATATGTTCCTCCCAGGTGGCCTTACCAGTGTACTGTCTCAAAGACCCACAATTATGCCGAGCTATCAGCGTCTTATATTACTTGATTTTCTGACCATAAGTCCTGATGGCTTTACAAGTATCTGTCTCTTTGCCTCAAGACCATCTGCAACATCTATTGCTGTACGAACAAGTGTTTTACCATATTTTTCATAATCGTAAGCCACAGAAGTCAGCGAAGGCTCTACTACTTCGCACAGGTCTGTATTATCATAACTGACAACGGATATATCTTCAGGTATCCTGATACCATGTTTTCTTAAACTCTTTATAACTCCTGCTGCAGTGCTGTCGTTGATGCAGATGAGCGCTTCAGGAAGCGCAGCGCCTTCTTTTTTGAACTTCTCAATTAGTTCATTCATAGATGCAGTGCCCTCATCTATTCCGTATCCACCAAAATTGTCGGTATAGAGACTTCCGCTTTCAAGTCCGAGCTCTGCTGCCAGCTTTTTGAACTCATTGTATTTAATATATGTTGACTCTACGTTAAGTCGTCCGCCTACAAGCGCGATCCTTCTGTTGCCATTGGATACCAGATGCTGCACCAGCATATCCATGGCTGCTGCCGCATCGATCCTGACCTGATAACAGTCTGTATTGTCGAGTTTACCAGTTACCACGAGAGGCTTTGATCCCAGAAGTCTCTTTACTTCTTTGGCAAAAGACGGATCGGTAGTAAGGCTGTCTACAGCACCTCCCATATGGATTATGGCATCAGCCTGCCACTGAACAAGCTTCTCAAGCTGTCTTATCTCCATATCTACTCGTCCAAAGGAGTTCATGAGCATTACACTGTAGCCTTCCTTGTTGGCGGCATTCTCGCAGGCAACGTACATGTCGGCATAGTAAGTATTTCTTACATCTGCGACAATTATTCCTATAATGCGGCTCTTGGTATCAGACAGGCCTCTGGCAACAGCACTGGGTTTAAAGTTGTACTTTTTTATCAGCTCTAAGACTTTTTCCTTTTTCTCCTGCTTGACATTGGCATTGCCTGTAAGGACACGGGAAACTGTGGCAGGAGATACTCCGGCTTCTTTGGCGATCTCATATATAGTTATCTTCTTGTCTGTTGGCATATTAGTTTCCTCTCTAAATCCCCCGTGCATGCCGGTCATGGATTTACTTGTTCGCAGGGGCCAAGTGATGGATGATCCATGAGTTCCAGTTCTATTTGAGCTTTTCCTTCAGTTTCAAATACCACTATTTCGTTTTTTCCCTTCCTGATAAGAGGCCCCGGCAGATACAGAGCCTTCTGAGGTCCCACTTCCCAGAACCTTCCAAGATTGAATCCGTTGATGAACACGCATCCCTTGCCAAAGCCTTCCATATTTATGAAGGTATCGCAGCATTCATCTGCTTCAAATGTATATCTGCAAAAAGAGGGGCCTGTTCCTTTTTCTTCTTTATTTTCTTTTTCTATATCTGCGCCGTTCCCAAATTTGGTCTCGTTAACATCTCCAAAGATAAGTTTGTCGATGTTATCAAGAGGCAGTGTATAGATATCGTAGCCGTAGTGCTGACGAGTGTTTATGAGTACAGGGCCGTCGATTCCTTTGCGCTGTTTCTGCATATATGGTCCGAAATTGACTCTTCCCATATTCTCTACGAGTATGTCAAGATCCTTGTCAAGAGTCTCTACATGCGGCTCTATCTTCTTTGCTTCAAGGAGCTCTCTGTCATACATGGTCGCAATATTCTCATGATCGACATACACTTTTGCTCTGTCATTGGCATCCATAAGTCTTATCTCGCCCATCTTCGGGATCTCGTCAAGATGGGTATGATAGAGGATAAAGCCGTAGCTTTGGCCTAATTTTTCCATAGAAACAGGATATACACTCTCATGCCTGTCTGCGATATTATCAAGGCTGTCCCAAAGAGATACGTATCCGTCTGCTTTGATCTTGCCATAAGCTTTTCTTTTTACAGGCTTTGGAACTTCTACCTCGGGAAGTCCATACCTTTTTGATATTTCTTTTTGAAAAGCTATATACTTATCGGTTATCTGTCCGTCCTCTGTAAGAACTGCGTCGTAGTCATAGCTTGTAACGTCCGGAGTCAGCTTGTCATAATAGTTGGATCCGTTCATGAATCCAAAATTAGTACCGCCATGGAACATGTAGATATTTACATTACCATTATCAAGCATATATGCAAAGTCTTCGACATTCTGCTCTACGCTTGTTGTATGATGGAAGCCTGATCCCCAGTCATCGAACCATCCAAGCCAGAATTCCATGCATGACAATGGGCCATCTACATATTTTTTCATAAAATCAAAACGCTCTTTGGCATGGGAGCCAAAATTGCCGGTCTGGAGTACTCCAGGGATCTTGCCGCCTCTAAATGCATCATCATAGGGACCATCTGATGTAAAAAGAGGTACTTCTATACCATAGCTTCTGATAAGGTCATAGAGCCACTTCATGTATTCATGATCATCGCCATAGTATCCGTACTCGTTCTCAATCTGCATCATGATCACAGGCCCGCCGTTATCATATGTGTACTTCTTGATGTAAGGCATGAGTGTGTCATAATATCTTTTGACATGATCAAGGTATGGTTTGTATGTGCAGCGAAGCTTCATGCCATCTTCTTTTAAAAGCCATGCAGGGAAGCCTCCAAACTCCCATTCGCCGCAGGTGTAGGGCGATGGGCGTAAGATGACATATAGCCCTATGCTCTTTGCAAGTTCTATGAACTTACCAAGATCCAGCATCCCGTCAAAGACAAATTCGCCTTCCTTTGGTTCATGCATGTTCCACGGAATATAAGTTTCTACTGTATTACATCCCATTGCGCGCAGCTTAAGCAGCCTGTCTTCCCAGTACTGGGGCACTACTCTGAAATAGTGTATTGCGCCTGATATAAGATGGAATTCTTCTCCGTCTAGATAAAATCTGTCTTTGATCTCTATTCCGCTCATGTTTGTATGACCTCTTTTATAAAATATGATATCTGCTTATCTTAAATCTCAATCTGCTTTTCAAATAACTTCCCACTTGGACGGGCCGGCATCCCCAAAGTCTTTGCAGGGGCAGGCAGTATATAAATCATTTCCATTTTTGACTAAAAATATAAAAGCATGTCTTCATTGATAATATCTTTAATATCTTTAATATTTTTATATCTTTAATATTTTTATATCTTTAATATTTTTATATCTTTAATAGTTTTTATATCTTTAATATCATAAGAATCTTTTTTCTAAAAAGTAATAATAGCTTCAAAGCCGCATATTAAAGAAAAGCATCACATGCTCTTATATTTTTGTTCAAAATCAGGGACGTACCCGAAGATACGTCCCCAAGGATTTTAAGAAATTCTATTCATTTGGTATATGTACGACTGAAATGTCTGTACGACTTATATAGACCCTCTGAATATTTGTAAAGTTGATCTTACGTATAACTGATTACTTACAACGCTGATCACTTACAACGCTTATTATTTGTAAAGTGCGTCGATCTGCTTCTGAAGTTCTGCAGTTACATCATCGATACCTGCATCTTTGAGCTTCTGCTGGTACTCAGCTACGATCTCTTCAGCTGTTCCTGAATACTTACCATATGCGATCTGCTTCATGTAGTTAGTGTGGATCTCGTTGATCTGGTCGATCTGAGTTGAGATAGAGTCTACGTTAGGAATGAACTGACCATAAGGATACTCGATCTTGATTCCGTCATACTCTTTGTAAAGAGCATCGATAGCGTCCCAGTTCATTGTTGCATCTCTGATCTCAAGATCATCGTTTCTGCCCCACCAGTAGTTAGTTACGATAGCATCAGCATCTGCTACTGTCTCTCTAAGACCATCAGCATTTACATTGTACTGAACGCCTTCAATACCATAGTTGAAGAGCTTGTAGCAATCTGGATCATTTCTGATGAGGTCATAAACCATGAGTGCTCTTTCAGGGTTCTTGGAAGCAGCTGATACAGCCATAGCACCGTGTGTGATTGAAAGAGCTGTTACGTTAGATGTCTCTTCACCAAAGTAGAAGAATCCAACTTCTGCATCTTCGTCATCAGCAAAGATTGTGTTGTTTGTGTGTCCAGGTGAGCAAAGGTCTGTCCATGTCTGTGTGTGATGCTGCTCAGCAGCTGTCTTACCTACACGGAAGTCTTCTCTGTTATCAGATGATGTGTTGTTAAGAACGTCTGTCTTCCAAACACCGATCTCATCCCATTCTTTCATGAGCTTAGCAAACTCAACAAGTGAATCTGTGTCTGTTACATATGGGCTGTATACTGTGTAAAGGTCATCCTTTGTACCACCCCACATAGCGCCTGAGTTGATACCATCGATTGAAACATAGTTAGAATGTGATGAAATCCATCCACCAACCATTGTAGCGTACTGTGTACCGTCAGAATCCCAAGGCTGTACATCAGGATAAGCTTCTTTTACATACTTGAAATATGTTGTCAGGTCTTCCCAGCTCTTAACGCCGTCTGCAAGTCCAGCTTCCTTAGCCCAGTCAAGACGATATGAGAATCCGTGGTTAGTCCACTGTGCATAGTTGTCTTCAGGGATGAGGTAGATGTTGCCATCATATTTGCAGTACTCCCAGTCCTCAGCAGGAACTGATGCGTATGTCTGAGGTGCATATGTCTTGAGCATGTCCTCGTCGAGTTCAAGGAAAGCACCGTTCTTAGCGTTTGGCCATGCATCAAGCCAGTCAGTAGCTGTACCTACAAGGTCAACTGTTCCGTCCATCTGAGCAAGTGTCAGGTTGTAAACTGAAAGGTAATCTGTCCAGTCGATGTAGTAGATCTGAAGCTCTGCATTAACCTTCTCTGTAAGGATCTTATTAAGCTCTGCAAGCATATCGTCTGTAGCGCTGTTCTCTGGCTTACCACCTGTTGTCATGTAGGTGATAACTACGTGCTCTGATGTATCGACAGCTTCTGCACTATCAGATCCGCTTGTATCCCCTGAGCCATTTCCACCATTGCCGCAAGCTGCAAGTCCTGCTACCATAGTGAGTGAAAGAAGTGAAGCAAGCAATTTCTTTTTCATTAAATATCCTCCTATAGAATATATATTTGTTACTGCGTTATTGCAGTTAACTTTCCCCTAAAAATATAGTTTTTATAATGTGCCTTAGCCCTTAACCGCACCAACTGTGATACCGCCGATGAAGTATCTCTGTACGAAAGGATACAGAAGTACGATAGGTCCTGTAGCTACAACTGCTGTTGCCATCTTGAGCGAGTTGGTAGGAAGGTCTGTTACAGTTACGAACTGAGCTGCAACTGAGTTCTTCAGTGAGTTAGCCTCATTTACTACCTTGTAGAGCATGTACTGAAGTGGATATGCATCTACCTTTGAACTTAAAAACAGTGATGACTGATACCACTCATTCCAGTAACCAAGTGCAAGGAAAAGACCTATAGTTGCAAGTGCAGGCTTGAGCATCGGAAGGATAAGAGATGTAAATATCTTCATATCTCCTGCTCCATCGATCTTACCTGACTCTGTTATTTCAAAAGGTATAGACTTAACAAAGTTCTTCATCAGGATGATGAGCCATGGCGACATAAGAAGCGGAAGGAGTACTGCGAAGTAGCTGTCCTTAAGGTGATATGTCTGTGTCATAAGAAGGTAATATGGTGCAAGTCCTGCCTGGAAGAGACTTGTGAAGTAGATGAAGAATGAGATTACATTTCTAAGCACAAAGTCTTTTCTCTGAAGAGCATATCCTGTCATTGATATGATGATAAGTCCTGCGCCTGTTCCAATACCTGTCATTAATATTGTAAGAAGGTATGATTTCCAGATCGCGCCTCCTTTAAGTACCATGTCGTAAGCTTCTGTGGTGAAGTCTCTTGGGAAGAGCTGAACTCCGGCTGATCTTATTACAGCTTCTGATGTAAATGATGTTCCGATGATAAGAAGGAAAGGGAATATGCAGGCGAGTGCATACAGTGTTACGAACACATATCCAATTCCTCGTATAACGTAATCCGATGTTCCAAGCTTAACTCTGGCGCTTGAATCATATGTATCATAATCGATTTTTTTATCTTTCTTAGCCATTTATATCCTCCGTACCGTGTGCGGTAACTGTTATTGAAAAAGTGGTAAATTGTCTGTTTGTTTTCTTTTATCAATCAGAACAGTGAGTAGTCCGGATCGATCTTCTTAACTATGAAGTTAACGAACATAACCATGAAGAATCCTATAAGTGACTGATAAAGTCCTACTGCTGAAGCTGTTGAGAAGTTGAAGTCAGTCATTGTAGCACGATATACATATGTTTCAATGATATCGGTTGTAGGATACAGGAGTGAGTTGGTTCCGATTATGTTGTAGAACAAACCGAAGTTACCTTTTACAATACCGCCGATAGCGAACAGGAGGAGTATTACTACTGTCTGGCGAAGTCCGGGAAGAATGATATATCTGATCTTCTGCCATGCGTTGGCTCCGTCTACTCTTGCTGCCTCGATTATCTCTGCATCTATTCCCATGATGGAGGCAAAATATACTACTGAGTTATAACCGGTTGACTGCCACAGGTGAATCACAACCAAAAGGACAGGCCATACAGTCGGATCTGAGTATGGACTAAAGAGCTTCTCTTCAGGAGTTCCTAAAGCCTTGAGAATACTGTTAACAAAACCTGTGTCATAGTTCAGAAGGTTGTATACCAAAAGTCCGATGAGAACCTGTGAGATGAAATATGGCAGGAACATCATTGTCTGTGAGACTTTTTTGAACCATTTATTCTGGATTTCGTTTAGAAGTACAGCTACGAATACTGCGAAGAAGTTACCAAGTAAAATAAATGCAATGTTGTATAGAATGGTGTTTCTGGTCAGCATTCCGAGTTTACCTGATGTAGCGAGGAACTCAAAATTCTTAAGACCTATGAAGTTACTTCCGAATATACCTTTACGATAGTTGTATTTGACGAATGCAACATAGATACCGGGCATTGGTGCATAACTGAATGCGATGAAGAATATAATAGCTGGAATGCACATAAGAACCAGCGTACGATTTCTCCAAAGCTTCTGACCAAATGTCAGAGATGATTTACGAGTTATGATCTTCTCGCCCGTTTCATTTTTCTTTCCCATACTTTCCTCTCCCACTGTTGATACAAGTAAATATTGTTTTTGAAATCGGTTTCGCAACCAAGAAATAAAAAAGGAAGTTTCTGATCTAAAACACATAAATTGTATGTACTGATAGTTGACTTCCGTTATTTTTACTGTATTTCTTGCCCTTGATCACATCAGACTTATTATTCTTTTGTGATATTTGACATATAATTTACTTTGAAACCCATTTCATAATGTCATATTACCTAATACTCGTAATATTGTCAATAGTATTTTCGAAATATATACCAATAAAATACAAGGGTGAAAAGAGGATATCTTCCAATCACCTCTAAAAATCCTGCATTACAGGCTTCTTTACCGCTTTCTATCGGTCATGAATCAATGATATTTTTCGACAAATGGTCATAAAAAAACTCCCAAAAGAAACCATTTCTAGCATCTTTTGGGAGATCTTTCCAGTGATACCAATTTAAGCCATTAGCCACACGCTTTGCTCGCGACATTAAGTTAAGTTATAGTAATCGACTTATCTTAAGCGCATCTTGTAGTTTTTCTCTACTTCACGCTGCTGGTCGCGCTTAGCATCAGACTCTCTCTTATCATAGAGCTTCTTGCCTCGACCAAGACCTATCTCTACTTTGACGCGGCCTTTCTTAAAATATACCTGAAGAGGAACTATAGTATATCCCTTGATCTTGACCTGCTGTTCCAGCTTCATGATCTCGTTCTTGTGAAGGAGAAGTCTTCTTACACGAAGCGGATCTTTGTTGAATATATTGCCTTTCTCATAAGGACTTACATTCATTCCGCACAGATCAGCCTGACCGTCCTTGATCACTACGAAGGACTCTCCAAGACTGCATCTGCCCATACGTATAGACTTAACCTCTGTTCCTACAAGTTCTATTCCTGCTTCATATTTGTCTTCGATAAAATATTCGTGGTACGCTTTCTTGTTATTACATACCAGCTTTATCTTCTCTTCTGCCATTTTGTGTCTCCAATCTCGGGTTATTGTACAAATAATACTATGTTTTACTTCAGTTTTTCTATATTTCTACAGTTTTTCTATATTCCTACAGTTTTTTCTTCATACCTGCAGTTTTTCAGCGCTTTTTTAGCTTTTTTATTAGAGCCTTTATTCAGAGCTTTTTATGACTATTATGACATATTTTTGTCAACGCTTTTTCTTCTGGTTGCTGCGGGCAGCTTTGGATGTAGCTGACTTTTTATACTTATGTACCTTGTACTTCTTATGCCCTTTTTCTTTAGGTCCGTTTTCTTTATTCTTTACGCCTTTGCGCTTCTTTTCCCTTGGGCTTCCTGTTCTGCCATCAGGCTCAAGTCCTTCTATCATGCGCTTTTTGCGAAGGTGTTCGCGTAGCTCAAGAGCTGTCATCAGATTATCGTCTTCGCCGTCTTCAAGGTCTATATCATCAAGATCTGTATGCTTTCTGCTTCTATAGTGATCTTCTATCTCTTCGAATTCATCACTTATCTCATCGAGATTTCTTTTCTTTTTCTTCCTGGTACTTTTGATATTAGACCCATCCTTAGAGGCTTCAGCTTTTGAATGCTCTTTATCTTTCAAGGCGTCCTGTTCACTTTTCCTTGCTGCCTCTTCTTCCATAAGTTTAAGCACATAGTGCTTCTTGGCAGGCTTAAGCTCGATATCATCAGGATCTGTATCTTCATCCACTATCCTGAAGTCAACAGTCTTTTCAAGTCTGTCAGCGCCTACTACCTTGATTTTAACTTTCTGTCCGAGTCTGTACTCTTTGCCAAAATCCGTTCCTGTAAGAGTGAAGTTCTGCTCATCGAATACGTAGTAATCATCTGTAAGCTCGGCAAGTCGTATCATTCCTTCGCAGGTATTATCAAGCTCTACGAACATGCCCCATGCAGTTACGCCGGATACTACACCTTCGTATACTTCGCCGATATGCTGCTCCATATACTGAGCTTTCTTGAGCTTATCAGTGTCGCGCTCAGCATCATCTGCGCGTCTTTCAGTATCAGAGCAGTGCTTGGCAACATCCGGAAGTATTTCCGCATAATGCGCAAGCTTCTTTTCATCAAGCCTGCCTCTTATGGAGTCCTTTATGATCCTATGGATCTGAAGATCAGGATAACGTCTGATAGGTGATGTGAAGTGACAGTAATACTGAAGTGCCAGTCCAAAATGGCCGACACATTCCGTTGTATACTTGGCCTGCATCATGCTTCGAAGTGCTACCCTGCTGATTATGGACTCTTCTCTGCTTCCCTCTATCTTGGTCAGGAGCTTTTGGATCTCCATAGGTCTTATCTCATCCTGGCGGATGTTAAGGTGATAACCAAAGCCTCTTATAAAGTTTGTAAGTGTATCTATCTTGGCTTCTGACGGCTGTTCATGCGTTCTGTATACAAATGGTACAGACATCCAGTAGAAATGCTGGGCTACAGTTTCGTTAGCTGCAAGCATGAAGTCCTCAATCAGCTCGTTTGCAGGCCCTCTTTCTTCTTTCTCGATACTTACAGGATTCCCTTCGCTATCAAGCTTTATTTTAGCTTCTACAGAATCAAACTCTATAGCGCCTCGATCGGATCTGCGCTTTTTGAGGATCTTGGCAAGTTCATACATCTGCTCGAACATAGGGACCAGAGCTGCATACTTCTCTTTTTCCTCTTCATCATTGTCAACTATGATCTTGCCAACACTTGTATAGGTCATCCTCTCATCAACGTTGATAACTGACTCTACGATCTCATGATCTACAATCTCGCCTTTACTGTTGATCTTCATAAGACAGCTCATTGCAAGCCTGTCCTCTCCATGATTAAGAGAGCATATACCATTTGAAAGCTTATGCGGAAGCATGGGTATTACACGATCTACAAGATATACACTGGTACCGCGCTTAAGAGCTTCTCTGTCAAGTGCTGAGCCTTCCTGAACATAATTGGCAACATCAGCGATATGAACTCCAAGGTGATAGAAGCCTTCCTCATCAACGGACACGCTTACAGCATCGTCAAGGTCCTTGCTCTCTTCACCGTCTATCGTCACCATCTGCACATCTCGAAGATCTCTTCTTCCAAGCATATCCGCTTCACTGACTTCATCAGCTGTACGCATCGCCTGGTTCATTACTCTTTCAGGGAACTCACTTGGAATCTCATATCCTTTGACTATAGCCAAGATATCAACTCCGGGATCATTGATATTACCTATGATCTCTTTGACTTTGCCTTCAGGATTCTTGCCGGATACACTGTCACCATAATCTGTGATCTCTACTACGACTTTATCTCCTGATACCGCGCCCTTACTGCGTTCCTTGGGTACGAAGATGTCATTGGGTATCTTATTATTATCTGCTCTGACAAAACCAAATGTCTTAGAGCTTTCATAAGTTCCGACAACTTCAGTCATACCACGCATAACAATTCTTATGATACGACCCTCTTCTCGTCTTCCTGCCTGAGAAGGCTTAAGTTCTACTGCGACCGTATCTCCAAGAAATGCATTGCCTGTATCACCTTCAGGGATATATATATCCTCATCTCTTCCCTCAACAGTAACAAATCCAAATCCTCTGCTGTTACTGGTGAACACGCCGATGATACCTGCATCAGACTTAAGGTACCTTCCTCTGCTGTTTCTTATTATCTGGCCTTCCTTGATCAGATCCTCAAGTATCTGCGCAAGTTCATTCCTGTCTTCCTTTTCAACCTGCAGGAAGACTGCCAGCTCTTTCTCCTTCATTGGAGAATATCTGTCATCATGAATAAACGCATTGACCATAGCCTTACGATCCTGCGCTATCATGAATGTTTCCTGTTCATTTTTCTTTTTTCTTTTTGCCATATATCCTTTTCCTTATGTCTTTACTGCCTTGCATCATAAGCAGAAAGATTCTCAACAAATACTACATCTAAGGAGATCACACTTCTTTATTGATTACTTCTTTATGGGTTACTTCTTTATAGGATTACTTCTCTATACACTACTTTTAACCAAGCATATAAATGCACTACCATTTATACACTTATCCTCTTACAACATTATATACATTTTTGAATCAAAGATTCAAAAATGCAGTAAATAGGCCAATTGAGAATGCCTTCGGCATTGGGCCTATTTACCAACAGATTCATTGAATCACGAAACACGCAGTAAATGCGCGTTTCTGTAATTTACGTTCAAGAAGTCATCCTTTTATCTTGTAAAAAGAAAAAAGCGACACCCTATAAATAGAGTGCCGCGTAATATCTCAACTAAATCAGTCTACGATTCCTGTATTAAGGAATATAGAAAGTGCGAAGAAAAGAACTGTAAGAACGATTGTAGCTGTTCTAAGTCTTCCTTCTTTAGAACGTCCCTTATTCTTAGCCCAATATGTATCAGAGCTGGACTGACCTGTAAGAGCTCCAAGACTCTGTGCCTTACCCTGCTGGGAAATGATGATTCCAACAAGAGCTACACAAACACCCAAATATATAACATTTACAAGAAGTTTAACTACAAATGCCATTGTAAAATGACCTCCCGAATTATTCTGTTTAGCAATTCAAACTGTATCTGTCGTATCGAACAGACCTTGATTAGAATAACATACCTACGAACTTTTTTCAACTATAACTTTCGCACGATCAGGGCTCCCGGTTTATCTTCCAGAATCATAATCCCATAGTCTTTTCAAGCTGCTTGACTACGTTCCTTAGACAGCCGTCTTCAAATGGATTGTTAAGTCCTACCCGTGTGATCATGCTGTCAAAGAAGTCTGAAGCAGAAAGCTTGCAAAGCTCTAAGTAGCTATTCCATGCTGCCTTATAATCTTTGTCCATCCATACTTTGTACTGAAGAGCATCTGTTCCGGCGATGCAATAATCAATGTAGTACAGAGGGCAATCATAGATATGGTGCTTGTTCTGCCAGAAAGCACCGCCTTCATAATAATCATTGCCGCTATAATCAAGGTGAGGCTTGTACTGACGTTCAAGATCACACCATACTCCGTTTCTATCCTTTGGAGAAAGTCCCGGATTCTCATATGCTATATGCTGGAACTCATCTACCATAGTGCCATAAGGGATGAAAATACAGGAGTCTTCAAAGTGCATGTCAGAATAGTCTTTAGCACGATCACCGAAGAAGAGCTTCATCCATGGATCTGTAAAGAACTCCATAGCCATGGAGTGAGTCTCTGCTGTCTCCATAGTGATATCCTGATGTTCTCTTATAAGCTCATTCCTTACAACAAATCCCTGGAAGGCATGTCCACATTCATGTGTGATCACATCAGCATCAGATGATGATCCATTGAAGTTAGCGAAGATAAATGGAGACTTATAATCAGGAAGATATGTCATGTATCCACCTGTCTTCTTAGTCTTTCTTCCAAGTACGTCAAAAAGTTCATTATCACACATGAAGTTCATGAACTCAGCTGTTTCTGGTGAGAGTTCATTGTACATCTTGCGGCCTGCCTCAAGGATCTGCTCGGGTGTTCCTATTGGTGCAGGATTACCATTAGCAAAATATACTCCTTCATCTTCAAAATGAAGCTTGGAAAGTCCAAGTCTCTTTCTTCTTACTTCGTGAAGCTTTTCTGCAAAAGGAACGAAGTCCTTCTTAACCTGCTCTCTGAAAGCCTTAAGATCAGCAGGGCCATAGTTATTGCGCTGCATACGTGCATAGCCAAGAGGAAGGTAGTTCTTGTGTCCCATCTCCTCTCCCTGCTTGGTTCTGTTCTTTACAAGCTTATCATACAGATCATCAAGTGCTTCGGCATTATCTTCATAGAATGCAGAATATTTCTTCCATGCTTCTTTCCTTACTTCAGGATCAGGACTGTTAAGATAAGGATTCATAAGTGAGAGGTTAAGTGTCTCGCCATTCCAGTCAATCTTAGCAGTCGCAAGGAGCTTGTTATATTCATCCTGAAGCTTGTTTTCTTCCTGCATAAGAGGAAGGATCTTCTCTGCTACAGAATTCTCTGCAAGCTCCATATTCTTGAATGCAACCTTGCCGATCTTCTCTTCAAGATAAGGTCTGAACTTAGAATGAAGGAGCTTCTTTTTGTACTCAACATCTATATTGGCAATTATAGGATTAACTTCATTGAAGAAGTCACTCTCTTTTTCATAGAACTCGTCTGTCATATCAACATCATGTCTGATCTCAGCTATAACTGACTGTGTCATGATATGGTCGCTAAGCTCATAATATTTCTGATGGATCTCCCACTGCTCTTCGCCGCTGGTTGCTTCTTCCATCTTCTTTGTAAGCTCGGCATATTCTTTTTTGACCTCATCAATATCAGGTCTTGTATACTGCATTTCACTAAATTTCATAATTAACCTCATGTCGCGAGCAAAGCGAGTGACTAATGGTTCAAATTGATGGAGCTCGCGTCATCAATTTGAGTTTGAAAGTGGAACACTTTCAAACTTTAACCTCATGTCCCTTCTTGAACGTAAATTACAGAAATCATAATTTTCTAATGACAAAAATATGTATTCAGCTATCAATCCTGGTTCATGATATCGCCGTTTCCATAAATCACGCTATTTTCTATACGAATATTATAAATTCCGGCATCTGCAAGCTTATCTATAAAATCTCCATCAAGAGTCTCATTGCTGTCAGCATTTAAGAATATATCATATACAGACAATACCATATCTGCACAAGTGGAAGTATATGCATCACTATACAGATATAAGCTGCATGAACCTGTATCAGACGTTCCATCTGCCTTTATATAGTAAGATACTTCATTTCCATCCTGATACATATAAAAGTTGCCGACGTCCTCTTTAGTAGCCAGAAAATTCTTAAGCCATACTATGTTCCTTGGCCCCTTATAAGAGTACTCTCCTACAGATACGATGTTATCACCATCTTCATCATATATACTAAGAGTAAAGTCTGTATCCTCAGACAGGTTAACTGTAAATCCATCGTCAGACGATAGATAGCCATTAGTAAGGCCTGCTTCTTTGAGTTTACCGGCTGTAAGATCTGCTACAAAAGCATTCTTGAGCCATCCAAGATCTAGAAGCTGTGTGACTTCATTGTCCTTGCAAAAAGCTTTGTATTCATCTGATATATGAAGGATGATCTTATTATCCCCAAGAAGCTCTATGTCGATACTTTCCGGGTCAGCTGCATACTCTGCAACTTTATTTACATAAGCCATGATCTCAGGATCCTTGGATGGATCATAGGCCTTGGCTTCAAGATCTGACGTACTGTTAAATATCGCAGTATAGTACGTAAGAGCAGGTCCTAGATAAATTGCTCTGTTATCATACTTTTTCAGCGTTTCTAAAACGTAGTACAGATCTTCATCAACCACTATCTCAGTCTCAGGATTACAACTGATATAATACAGATTGTTGACATCTTTATATATATTGCCGGGATCAAATAGTCTGAAATAGTTGACCATAGCCTGAGAATATACAGGTGTAAGCGCCTTCTTCTCAGCAGCCGGCGATACGCCGCTTTGCCCCAGATTATATTCAAGAGTAAAGTCATCCCCAAGATTAACATCGCTTGTAGAATCTACTTTAATCTCCGTCCATCCCGAATCAGAATTATTAAGTAGCCATACTGCATAACTAAACGAAGCTATTGCAATACCTACGAATATTAAAGTAAGTATTGCTCTCCTTAATATATGATCATGATCTACTTCAGCAGTTTCTACTTTATTCGGTTTAGGTTTGTCATTAGCATATCTATTCATAATTAACCTGAATTGTAGTCACCTATTCTGTAATTGTCATACGCTTTTTTCTCGTACAACTTTCCAAGAAAAGAGATTACTTAAAACATAAATACTTATAGTAAATGACATAAGAAAATGCACTTTTTCCAGTCATCAAATGCCCTATATGCCAGCATTAGATAACTGTCATAAGGCATCTTCCAAAATCATTTACTATTGTAAAAATATAGGTATCAAAAGTTCCCCTTTGATACCTATATCATAATATTTAAGGATTCTTAAGTTTCCATAAAACTCTCATGATCCCTGTAATGCTTTATTTAAGCGCATACAGAAGTGCCAGCAGGAACAATACTATCAATGCTCCGATAAAGATGAATCCTGCAACTGTACCTGACTTAACTTTTCTGTAATTACGTGCATAATGTTTCTTCTTGAATATAAACATCAGTATAAGGCCAAGTACAGGAAGGAAGAAGCTAAGAACTGAAAGCCAGAGAGCACCTGTATCATGAATAGGTGTATTCTTAAGGATATCCTCGTCAATAGTTGCATCTCCAACAGTTGTCTTCTGATTTGCAAGCTCTTCGTCAGTCATAATAGTGATTGACTTTACAGGAACACCTGCCTCACGGATTTTCTTGTACTCTTCTATCTCTTTCTTGTTACCATATACGAAATGGTTATGTCCTATATCTACCATTGTAGGCTTATCAGTGCTGTAGTCATGCTGACTAGCATCATAAGTAAGGAGCTTCTTGCGCTTCTCAAGCTTAGGATCAGGAAGCGGAATAGCAGATATAAGTGATCTGGTGTATGGGTGAAGAGGGAAATTGAACAGTTCTTCAGAATCTGCAACTTCCACAATATGTCCCTTATAAATAACACCGATACGATCAGATATGAATCTTACGATTGAAAGGTCATGCGCGATGAAAAGGTATGTAACACCCTTTTCCTTCTTAAACTTGTTCATAAGGTTCAGAACCTGAGCTCTGATAGAAACGTCAAGAGCAGAGATAGGCTCATCTGCTACTACAAGTTCGGGTTCCATGACCATAGCTCTTGCAAGGCCTACACGCTGTCTCTGTCCACCGGAGAACTCGTGAGGATAACGTGTAAGATGCTCAGGAAGAAGACCAACCTCGTTGATTATATGCTCAACCTTCTGAACTCTGTCTGCCTCATCCTTGAACAGATGGAAGTTATAAAGACCCTCAGATACGATATAATCTACTGTTGCACGTTCATTAAGACATGCAGCAGGATCCTGGAATACCATCTGAACATTTCTGATAACTTCACGGTCAAGAGAACGCGGTATCTTACCGGAGATACGTACGCCCTTATAATCTATCTCACCCTTAGCAAGAGGGTTAACTCTGATTACAGCACGGCCGATTGTAGTCTTACCTGAACCTGACTCACCAACAAGTGAAAATGTCTCACCTTTATAAATATCGAAGGAAGCATCCTGTACAGCTTTAACTGCGTCTGCGCCTTTGCCGAATGTAATATCTATATCTTTTATGGACAGCAGGATTTCTTTACCTGTCTTCTCATCAATAGGTCCTTTTTCAGGAAAATGAGATGCTGTCTTGTTTTTTTCATATGTATTAGCCACTTTGTGTATCTCCATCTATTAGATATTGAATGCCTTGATCAGCGTCTCATGAATGTTACCTATTGCTTTGGGCTTTTCAACCTTAGGTGAACGAGGATCAAGAAGCCATGTCTTGGCATAATGAGTATCAGTTACTTTGAACATAGGCGGTTCCTTAATTGAATCAATCTTCAAAGCATACTGGTTACGAGGTGCAAATGGATCGCCCTGTATATCATTATAAAGTGACGGAGGAGTTCCTGTGATAGAGAACAACTCTTCATTAGGCTTAGCCAGCTGTGGAAGTGATGAAAGTAGTGCCCATGTATACGGATGATGAGGATCATAGAATACCTCATCTACAGTACCATACTCTACAATCTGTCCTGCATAGAGAACAGCTACACGATCAGCGATATTAGCAACAACGCCAAGGTCATGTGTGATGAATACTATTGTATAATGGAACTCTTTCTGCAGATCTTTAAGAAGCTGCAGGATCTGTGCCTGAATAGTAACATCAAGAGCTGTTGTAGGTTCATCACAGATAAGTATCTTGGGCTGGCAGGAAAGTGCGATAGCGATTACGATACGCTGTCTCATACCACCTGAATACTCGAACGGATAGTCATCAAAACGGCTCTCAGCATTCGGGATACCAACCTTCTTCATAAGAGTAAGAGCTCTGACACGAGCCTCAGCCTCTGAACACTTCTGGTGCTTCATGATGATTGATGATATCTGCTTACCGATAGTAATGATCGGGTTAAGAGATGTCATAGGATCCTGGAATACTGTAGCGATCTTATTACCTCTGATCTGTGCCCAGTCTTCTTTCTCCTTAACGTCAGCGATATTAAGGATAGCTACGCCGTGAAGTGTATCCTCTGTCTCATCAACATAACGTACATGGAAAGCAACTGTATCAAATACCTGATTGCGCTGATCTTCATTGTCAAGATCAACACCCATCTTCATAGCCTTCTTAAGAGCTTCGAAAAGGCCGCCCATAAGCTTATAAGCTCTGTAGTAGCCATAACGTCCACCTGAGAGATACATCTCCTTGGCGAGGACTTCATTTCTCTTCTTCTGCTCCTGAGTAACAGGCTTAGAGATTTCCTCATGATACTGAGCCTTAAGCTTTGAAAGTTCTGTGCTGTAATATTCCTTAGCTTTAGTATCAGCTTCAAATTCAGCCTTATGCTTTCTGATAGCTTCTTCTTTCTTAAGCTTAAGTTCAGCAATCTGAGCATCATAATCCTTGATCTTCTGAGTAGCTTCCTTTATGAGATGCTTCTCAGTCTTAGGATTATATGTCTGACGCTTATTGAAGATCTCTGTACGTTCATACTTAAGAGTATCAAGCTTATTAGCTATCTTCTCGCGCTCTTCTTCGTTAAGGTCCATTCTTGCGGCCTTTTCTTTTTCAAGAGCTCTGATCTTCTTATAAGTCTCAGCTCCAAACTCAAGACCTGAACAATCATCAAGTTTGGCCTGATATTTCTTGATCATCTTGTGAGCGAATGCATTATAAGAAACCTTGGTATCAGCAAGCTCAAGGTCATTATAAATGATCTCACCCTTATCTATAAATCCATTGCTATCAAGCATGCCGGCAAAAGTCTTAGTAAATACAGACTTACCTGAACCGGACTCACCTACGATTGCGATTGATTCGCCTTCATATATATCTAATGAAATTCCTCTTATTGCAGTCAGTATACGGCCTCTAACATGGAACTTAACAACCAGGTCTTTGACTGACAATAATACTTTCTTATCTTCTGCCATTTTCTATCTATCCCCTTACATATGTGTTCTAGGATCTGAAGCATCACCAAGATTCTGTCCTACTACATAGAGCACAACTGTGATGATCGATACTACTATTACCGGGCTCCAGAATTCGAACTGCCATCCTGAAATAGCCATTGAGCTTTCATACTGGTATATAAGCTTACCAAGTGACATATCAGCCATACCCATTCCGATGTATGAAAGGAATACCTCATAAGAGATATATGATGGTATCTCAGCTGCAGCAAGTGTTACGATGATAGATGTCATGAAAGGCAGGATGTTCCTGATAGCAATCTTAAAGATTGATGTTCCAAGACAGCGTGATGCAAGATTGTACTCTCTGTCACGGATGATGATAACCTGCGTTCTGAAAAAGTAGGCTATAAAGAGCCATCCGGTTACTGTCATGGCAAAAACCATAGTTCCGAAACTTGGTGACATTACAAGTACAAGTACTGATACTACCAAGGTAAGAGGTACGTTACCGACAATGTTATAAACCTCAGTCATAATAACATCAAACTTTTTAGAGAATCCCCAAATAGCACCTATGATAACACCAAGTGTCATATTAATGATCGCACATGAGAAGGCGAATGAAATAGAAATTCTTGCGCCGTTCCATACAGCATCGAAAGTAGATTCACCTGAACCACCACGGCCAAGTATCTCATGAATACTAAATCCGTTCTTGGCAATAGATGCTGATGGTGTTAGATGCTTCATTGAAGCATCTGTAATATTTGCAAACTTATCATATCCTGAAAACATAGGATAGATATAAGCAAACAGTATAAGAATAAGTAATACTGCAAGCATTATAATATTGATCTTCTTTTTAAAGAATACACGAAACACTGATTTCCAATAAGAATATCTAGGTGCTGTGATCTTCTCTGCTTCTGATTTATCATGCGTATCAAAAGAGAACAGCTCTTCTTCAGACATGCCTTCCAAATCATCTGTTAATTCAAATTTATCAGACATAATTTCCTCATTTCCAAGCGGCAGTACCGCATTTTTTTAGTTATAGCCACTTCTTATCTGGCCTTATCTGAGAATGAGATTCTCGGATCGAACATAGCCATAAGGATATCTCCAAGTATTACTGATGTAATACCAAGTGCTGTATAGAACAAAGTAACACCAACAATAACGCCGTTATCATACTTGGCAATCGCCTCAACAAGAAGGTTACCTGCACCGGGAACAACATATACCTTCTCAGTAATGATCGCACCAACAAGTGCTATAAGGATAGTTCCCGGAATTCCATGAATTATCGGAATAACCGCATTTTTGAAAATGTGCTTTCTGAATATCTCATTGTCTGTAAGACCACATGCCTTAGCAAACTTAACATAGTCTGAGTTCTGCTGATCGATCATGTATCTTCTAAGCCACTTCATAAGATCTGCAATACTCTTAATCGAAAGTGAGATGATAGGAAGTACGTACATGAGCTTACTTGTGGATTCCATATCAAATGTTGTAGGAAGTCCTGCACTACCACCAATAGCCTTAACCATGAAGATATAAGCAAGCGAAGGAACTGCAATAGCAAATACTATATAAATAGTTCCGATCTTATCAATAGCTTTATCCTTATGTCTTGCCATAGCAATACCAAGTGAAACACCAAGTACATAAGCAATGATACTTGAGATAAGACCTATAACAAATGAATATCCAATCTTTGAAAGGCCGTTCTTAACTGTAGATACATTAGTATAGTCATCTACAAAGAGTCTCTGGTTAAGCGTACTTGAAGCAAGTGATCCCTTTACATATGTAGCTGTATGAAGGTCATCAGCTGAAGCTTCTACAACACCGGAAGGGAAAGTTACTTCTGATGATACGTAAGATCCCTGTGACTGTGTCATTGTATCAAATACATCAATTCCCGCATTTACTGTATATGATTTACCAAGACTTATCTTGATAAGGTTCTGGTGAATATACGGGAAATTATTATCAAAGTAAAGTAAGTACTTATATTTAGTACCATTTCCGATAAGTGCCGGTGAGAACTTCTCTCCGCCATATGCCGGATCATGCAGTGTAAAGCTTATTCCACGTTTTCCAATATCAATTGAATCATCAACATAATGAATGCTGTCAATATCAACAATTCCTGTAAAATAGCCTGTTAAACGTGTTAAAAGAGGCTTGTCTCTGTATGCAAAGAGGGCTTCCTGTCCGCCATCTGCATATTTTCTACCTTTCTTGATGGTTATAGCATCAAGTCTGACAATTGTATAACCTTTAGATTCATAATACTCTGAAAACTTCTTAACATACTCAGCAACAGTTTCGGAATCATCTTCCGCCTTTTTGCCAAGGTCCTGAATCTTTTCAAGTTCTGATGAATCAAGTTCTCCACTTGCAACAAGTGAAGCTATGTACTCTTCATAAGTAACATAGTCAATGTAACCGTAGTTCTCCCACATACGATACATGTACTGCTTCTTCTGGTTATTACCAAGATTCTGATATACAGAATCAGCAGCAAAAATAAGCTGACGATCCATTAATGAATAGATCAGCAGCATAACTATTCCTATAACTACAACTATAGAAAACAGTCCATGTAATAATCGTTTGATCAAATATTTTAGCATAGTCCTTCACTCCAGACGACCGGTCATGTGATAGAAGAATACGTTACATCTTCATAATTACTTACCAGTCTATATTACATCAAAGTCAGGAGAACGAGCATGAGCCCATTCTCCTGCTTATAATGTTTAATACTTATAATACTTTATAACTATCTAATTAGTAGATACCAAAGCACTTAACCATGTAACCTGCATAATCAGGAAGCATTGTGTCAAGGTATGTCTTAGGATCACCATAGTCAGGGCCCCAACCTGATACATCATAGATATCATAGTTAGCATCTGAACCAAGGTCTGTGTAATATCCTGCATAGTACCAGTCATCAGATGTTGCACAAGCTACAAGATTAACAACAACAGCTCCGCCAAGTGCATCCTCTACAGACTTCTTGAAAGCGTTAGCTCTGTTAGCATATACTTCACTAGCTTCAAAGTAAGGATAATCTACCAGGATAGGATTCTCAGCGCTAACTTCTACGCCCTGAGCTGCAAGCTCTTCTACAGCCTTATTGAGGTGTTCAACTGCCGCATCCTTATTGTACCATCCATCGAAACCTGATGAAGAACCAAGTCCATCATTTGCTTCAGGATCCCAAACCTTAGCATCAACGCCATCAGCATCAAGCTGTGCCTGTACGATCTCACCATAGTATGTTCCAGCAGGGAATGTTGTGTCTGTTCCGTTGATAGCGATTGTTACATCCTCTTCAAGCTGTACGAAGTTACCAGGTGTGTATGTGTTGATAAGTGAATTGTACTTAAGATCATCACCGTTGGTCTGCGCGTTGTATGTACCTCTGTCAATTGACTGAAGAAGTGCAAGTCTGAACTCCTGGTTGCGCATAGCAGCCTTTGTTCTTGCAGCGTCCTCTTCTGTCTGAGTTGACTTAACAGCTGTAGCATCGTTAGCATTAGCAAATGCTGCACGGTTAACATTCATGAATCCTACGAAAGATGTAGCATCTGTAAGGCTGATGTAAGCATACTCATCATAGAGTCCGTCATTCTTAGCTGCTTCAAGAGCTGCTGTAGTAAGATTGCATCCTGAGATTGTACCAGCCTTAGCATCATTGTATGCCTTAGTAGCATCTGTTCCATCATTGTAAAGGAAGTAAACAGTCTGGATATTGATGTTATCCTTATTCCAATATGTAGGGTTAGCCTTGAATGTGATAGTATTCTTAGCTGTAAAGTTAGTTACAAGGTATGGTCCGCAATAAGCGATGTGGTCAGCATCTGTACCATATGTATAGTCAGAAGCTGAAGAATCGAACTCATCACCGAACTTACCACCGCATGATTCGTAGTAAGAACGATTAAGAGGAGCGAACACGCTATAGCTTAACATAGTGTTAAAGTATGTGCAAGGAGCAACAAGGTCATACTCAAGTGTATAATCATCAACTGCCTTAACACCAACTGTTGAGAAATCTGTTGTCTCACCGTTGATATAAGCATCTGCTCCAACGATTACGTCCTGAACAAGGTACTCAAGACCGCCCATTGCATCCATCATGTGCTGCATACCAGCTACGAAGTCGTCAGCAGTAACATCGCCAACTTCACGTCCCTGAGAATCAACCCACTTAACACCTTCACGGATGTGGAATGTATATGTAAGTCCGTCATCAGAAACTTCATAGCTTGTTGCAAGTGCAGGCTGCTGTGTGCCTTCTCCGTCATATTCCATAAGTCCGTCATATGTATGAACAAGAGCTCTTGTATCAGCCTGTCTTGAAGTGCTGAGTACGTCCCAAGTTGTAGGATCACCTACGCTAGCATATTTGTACTCATCTGTGAGTGTGTATCCCTTTTCTTCAAGGAATGACTTAACCCAGGACTCATACTCGCCTGTGCCCTTGAGCTCAGCATACTTCTCTCTCATTGCCATATAATCTTCAGCCTTGATAAGGTCAGAAGTTACTACAGCATTGTGGAAACGGCTTTCATCATTGCCCCAATATGTTGTAGATACTGTATAAGGAGCTACACGGCTGATAGCATACATACCACCACGTGATGAGAATGGAATGAATACACCTGACTCGAGAAGCTTAGCTTCTGCTACAGCATCAAGTGCCCATGCTACATTCTTGTCTTCTTCTGCCTGAGCAGCTTCATAAGTTTCATAGAACTCACCCAGGATCTGGTTGTAAACATACTCAGAAAGCTCATCATAATCCATTGAAGACTCGTCTACAGCTTCATCTGTGCTTTCTCCTGTCTCACCATCTGTTGTCTCACCATCTGTGTTCTCTGTACCGGATGTCTGCTGGGTGTTATCAGAACCTGTGTTCTCGGTTGTGTTACCAGAACCACCGCAGGCTACTGAAGACACTGTCATTCCAGCTGTGAGAAGCAGTGCAACGACTTTAGATCTTTTCATAATTCCTTCCTCCTTTTATTCCTCTTCTATTATTAGATTCGGTAATTGTTTATGTAATCCTCTATGAGGCTACATCCCCTTGTTGTTTAACAAGTTGGCGCTTTAGTGCATCAGAGCATAACCTTAAAATAGAAAATGACGTTAAATTCTTCTTATAATTAAAGAAAGTCAATTTAACGTCATCGTTAGCATTTCAAAATTATGAAATTTCAGCCCCATATAACCTACAAGTTAGAGCCTCATTCGATGCGCGCACTGTGTTACATCAACTTCCTTTATTTTACAGACATATTAATTTTTGTCAATACAGAAATCGTAATTTTTATCAACGTTTCCACTTGTATGGCGGACAAATGTGCGTCCTACGCACACAAAATATTTTTGAAAAAATCATCAGTTTCCATCGGAAGTGTGGATATTCGTCACTTTATGCACTCGATTAAATCAAGCAGTATTCTAATTATATAAATAATACCGCCTTACTAGGAATTATGCAAGCTCTTCCATCTCAGAAATAAGCGCATCAAACTGATCCAGAGCTTCTTCTATAGGCGCCGGTGTTGACATATCAACTCCTGCGATCTTCAAAAGGCTGATCGGATCTGTGCTTGATCCTGATGACAGGAATTTAAGGTAATCCTTAACAGCACTTTCGCCTTCTTTAAGAATCTTGGTAGCAAGTGCAATAGCAGCTGAGAATCCTGTAGCATACTGATATACATAATAGTTGTAGAAGAAATGCGGTATTCTTGCCCATTCGGATGCTATCTCTTCGTCAACTACCATGTTATCTCCATAGTAGAGCTTATTAAGGTCATAATACATCTTGTTAAGAGTGTCCGCGGTGAGCGTATTGCCTTTTTCTACGAGTTCATTGAGCTTAAGTTCAAACTCAGCAAACATAGTCTGACGATACAATGTAGTACGGAACTGCTCCATGAAGTAGTTAAGAAGATACATTCTCTTCTTTTTGTCTGTTGTCTTTGTAAGAAGATTCTTCATCATAAGAACTTCATTGCATGTAGAAGCAACTTCTGCAACGAAGATAACATAATCTGAATATACTACCGGCTGATTCTTCATAGACAGATAGCTGTGCATTGTATGACCTGTCTCATGAATAAGTGTGAACTGACTGTTAAGATTATCCTTGTGGTTAAGAAGTATATAAGGGTGAGGTCTTGCTCCACCTGAAGAGTATGCTCCGCTTCTCTTACCTTCATTCTCGTATACATCAATCCAGCGATTATCATAAGCTGTCTTCACAACCTTGGCATAATCTTCTCCGAGAGGTTTGATCGCCTCAAATACAGCTTCTTTGGCCTGTTCATATGTGATCTTCTCTTCAGCATCCGGTACGATAGAATTATAAAGGTCGTACATATGAAGCTCATCAACTCCCATAAGCTTCTTACGAAGATCCATATATCGATACATTGATCCCATATGTTTGTGTACTGTATCAATAAGATTATGGTATACGCTTACAGGAACTTCTGTTCTGTCAAGAGCTGCTTCAAGGTTATTCTCATACTTTCTTGCATTTGCATAGAATGTCTGCTGCTTGTAATGAGCATCAAGAATAGTTGCAGAAAGAGATTCATGGCTCTTCCATGTATCATAGAAAGTCTTGAAGGTATTCTTTCTGAATTCGCGATCTGTACTTTCCATGTATGAGATATAGGTGCCCTGTGTCAGGTCATGTTCTTCTCCATTACCATCTTTGACCTTAGGGAATTTAAGATCTGCATTTCTAAAAATAGATCCAATGTTAGAAGGCCCTTCTGACATCTCTCCTGTTGCTGCAAGGAGCTTTTCTTCAGCTGCAGAGAGCATATGCTCTTTCTTTTTCCTTATACGGTCTATAGCAAGGCGATAAACTTCAAGATCCTGATTCTCTTTAAAGTAAGCATCAAGCTTATCATCTTCTATATCCATTATCTCTGTATCACCAAAAGCTGATGCGCTCTGTATAGATACAAGAAGACCAACTGCTTTACCTTTTCTGGCCTGATTCTCATTGTTGCCAAGGTCCTGATCTGCAGCAAGTGATGCATATGAATATATAGATGACAAAAGAAGCTCTGCCTCATCAGCCTTTTTAAACCATGCTACAAGGCTGTCTGCGCTTTCTCCTATATGTCCCTGAAAAGCTGCAATCTCTTCTGCAAGCTTTCCTGCCTTTTCATAATCCTTATCCCAATCAGCAGGTGTTTTGTACAGGTCTTCAAGATTCCAGGTATATTCTACCGGAACTTCTTCTCTTTTAAGTATTTTCTTTTCTTCCATACTGTCCTCTTTCTATATTTTTGCAATTCTATAACAATCTGATAATTATTATGTTGCAGTATATATGCATAAGTCAATTCAGTATTTATTAAAAATTGACTTCTTTAGCGAATATTTTAAAACATGTCTTATGACATCAAAATAGCCACACCGGAATACAAATATCCTGGTGTGGCTTATCAGTTGCTTAAATACTATCAGTCTTTCTTAACAAGAAGGCTCTTACCTGTCATCTCTTCAGGCTGCTCCTCGCCCATGCACTCGATAAGAGTAGGAATGATGTCTGCAAGACAGCCATTCTCTCTAAGTGTATATGCAGGGTCATAGTTAACAAGGATGAACGGAACAGGATTAGTTGTATGAGCTGTCCATGGCTCTCCTGTCTCATAATCGATCATCATATCAGCGTTACCATGATCAGCACAGATGAACATAGTTCCACCTGTCTTGATAATAGCATCATAGATCTTGCCTACGCACTCATCAACTGTCTCTACAGCCTTAACTGCTGCAGGAATAACACCTGTATGACCTACCATATCAGGGTTAGCGAAGTTGCAGACGATAACATCATAGTTCTGAGAATTAATAGCATCAAGAAGCTTATCGCAAACTTCAGGTGCGCTCATCTGAGGCTTAAGATCATATGTAGGTACATCCTTAGGGCTGTTTACAAGTACTCTGTCCTCGCCCTGGTTAGGCTCTTCTACGCCGCCGTTGAAGAAGAATGTTACGTGAGCATACTTCTCAGTCTCAGCGATACGAGCCTGCTTGAGTCCCTTATTTGCAAGCCATTCTCCGAATGTATTAGTAAGGAGAACTTTCTTGAATGCAATCTCTTTATTAGCAATAAGCGGATCATAATCTGTGAAGCATACAAACTTGGTATTAAGTCTTGCGCCACGATCGAACTTATCAAATGTATCATCGCAGAAGCAGTGTGTCATCTCTCTTGCTCTGTCAGGACGGAAGTTGAAGAATACAACAGAATCATTGTCCTTGATAGTTGCAACAGGCTGACCATCCTTCATGATTACTGTAGGTACTACGAATTCATCAGTCTTGCCATTGTCATAGGACTGCTGCATTCCTTCGTGAGCACTTGAAGCCTTCTGGCCCTCGCCCTTTGTAAGTGCATCATATGCGATAACAACACGATCATAGTTGTTATCTCTATCCATAGCATAGTAACGACCTGAAAGAGATGCGATCTCACCTACTCCAAGTTCCTCCATCTTATCTTCAAGCTGCTGTACGAAATCTATTCCGCTTTCCGGAGGTGTATCACGTCCGTCAAGGAAGCAGTGAACATATACTTTCTTAAGGCCATGTCTCTTAGCAAGTTCAAGAAGTCCGTAGATGTGTGTGATGTGGCTGTGTACGCCTCCATCGGATACAAGACCGAACATGTGAAGTGCACTGTCATTGGCTTTGCAATTATTAACAGCATCAAGAAGTGCTTCATTCTCAAAGAAATCGCCATCTTCTATAGACTTTGTGATTCTTGTAAGCTCCTGATATACGATACGGCCTGCGCCCATGTTCATGTGACCTACTTCAGAGTTACCCATCTGTCCATCAGGAAGACCAACTGCAAGTCCGCTGGCATTTCCTTTTACATAGGGATACTCTTTCATAAGTCTGTCAAGATTGGGTGTATTGGCCATGGCAATAGCGTTACCTTCAGGGTTGTCATTAAGACCAAAGCCATCAAGAATCAAAAGAAGTGTTGGTTTAGAACCTCTCATTTATAAAACCTCCATTATCTATTTACAACTACTAAAATGAAATCTCTGTCTTATTCATCGGTCAAGACATGAAAATTCAATATATTTGCATTTTATATAATACGACAGAACAAGCATTTATTACAAGAATAAATATTTACTGTATAGTATTGCTCTTTGCCACTCTTTGATCAGCGAAGTATCTCTGCTTTGTCAACTGTCACTTCCGTATCATATCCCGGATACATCTCCATACAGCTGCGCTTTGCAAATTCTCTGACTTCGTCATCTGAAGCGTCATAATCAAAAGGCACAACTATGTCAAATGCTATGATCTTCTTAACGCCATGGTGGATTATCCTAAAATCATGAAATCGTATATCCGGTCCAAGGGCTCTGATACGTCCGGCTATCTTCTCTCTCATAAGCCAGACTTCCTCGTTATGGAAATCAACCGGATCAACATGTATGACACTGCTGCATGAATACTTGTTGTTAAGAAACTGCTCTATCTCATCCACAAGATCATGAGCTTCAAGAAGAGTTCCGTCAGAAGAGATTTCGACATGAAGAGACATCATCGTCATGCTGGGGCCATAATTATGTACGACAATATCATGAACTCCCAGAATCTTGTCATATTGAAGAACATCCTGTTCTATACTCATTATCATTTCTTCAGAAGGAGCTTCTCCCAGCAAAGGAGATATCGTATCTCTTGTAGCTTCAAACGCCTGATAGAAGATAAAACACGCAACCAAAGTTCCGGCATAGCCATCTAAACTTATATCAAAAGCATTACTTATAAATGATGAAAAAAGGACCACGCTGGTAGATACAACATCAGATATGCTGTCTTTTGCGTTATTCACAAGAACAGCTGATGATATCTTTTTGCCTAGGTCCTTATTATATACAAACATATACAACTTGATCAGTATAGATACCATCAGTATACCAGCTATGACCAGATTAAATTCAGTTCTCTCCGGAGCGAGGATCTTTTTGACAGATGTCCTTAAAAGTTCTATCGCCATACCGAATATAAAGAATGCGACAATAAGTCCTGCAACATATTCTATTCTGCCATGACCAAAAGGATGCTTCTTATCAGGTTTTTGCGATGCAAGTTTAAAGCCTATGATCGTAACTATGGATGTCTGAGCATCAGATAAGTTATTGGCTGCATCTGCCAGGATTGATACAGAACCCGCCATAAGGGCAGCTACTGATTTGATCACCACAAGGATGATATTTAATACAACGCCAAAGGCGCCGCACAGTATACCATACTGACGGCGCACATTCGCATCGTTATAATTCTTATGATCTTTGATACATATTCCAGCCAAAAACTGAATCATATCTTTTATCCCTTATACATCAATACTATCTATGAATGCATTGAACTGACTCTGCCAGATATTCTCGACTCCGCTATACATAACGTACTCGATAACCATATATCCGTCTCCGCAAGGAACTACATATATAACTCCATTGATAGAAGCACTACTGCCACTAGCTGTAATTCCAAATCTAAGTGCATCCTCTCCATCAATTGTAACATCTACAGGTTCTGACACTTCTACACCATCTGTGATGCTCTCAAGAATAGCCTCCATGTTTTTGGAGTCAGAGTTAGATCTGAAGTATGACTTATCAATGTAAGCAAGACTTACATAGGCTGTTCCATCAGTATTGAGCAGATAATCCTGAGCTGTGCTTGTAGAATCATATTTGGTCCATGAAGCAGGTACCTGGAAGCTTGCATCATTGAAAGTTGTATCAACCATATTTATTCCAAGATACTCTGTTGGCTCAGTAGAAAATGCTACTGCTGTCTGGAGACCGCCGCCAATAGAAAGGGCATCTACTGCATCTGAAGGTAATGATAATGTCTCATCAGAATCCCATTCTGTTATCTTAACTGTGTATGTAAGCCTTTCAAGTGAGATAGAAAGGCTCTTTCCACTATAATTGCAATAGTAAGTATTAACATCAGCCATAGACAGATTAGGATATGATATCTCTATCTTGGATATCTTGCCGTCCTCACGGCTCAGATAGAGCGATACATCCATCTTCTGTGATCCTGCGTCTGTAGCCTTATCGCTTATGCTGCAGAAATTGGTTAAAAATGAACATTGTTCTGCATTTACGTTAGCAGCAGTAAATACATAGTAATCGTCATTTTCTTTATCTTTGTCAAAAGAATAAGAAAGTGAAGCTATATCACCAAGTACAACAGAAGATCCGCCGGTAGCACCTGTGGAGAGCTTACCGCCCCATCCCGTTGATTCTGTATATGAGTAACTGGTCTCAACACTGCCGCTTCTGGTAATATAAATCTCATAAGACTGATTACTCTCATTGCCATTATCATCTGCAGAAGTTATAAGATCTCCGGTTACATAGGCGATAGTATTACCATCTTCACCTGTTATGTTGGATGCTGTCATCTCAGAAGACTGTGTAAGATTATAAGATCTTCCGTCTGTAGCATCTTCTACATTGATACTCATCTCATAATTAACAGTAGCATCATATGAAGAAAGGCCTGCAAGCTTCTTTGTAGCAGAATCTATCTTAAGCATTGCATTTGATTCATCAAGTCCAAGCTTTGCAGTTTCATCTTCACCCTTAATATCAAGTGCGCTCTGATAACTGCTCACTGCTTTTTCATAATCTTTATCTGCATAAGCCTGTTTAGCTTCTTCTATAGCTTTCTGATAAGCTTCTTCGTGAGTCTTCTGAAGATATTTATAACCACCGGCTCCGCCTACTCCTGTCAAAACAAGTATAGTGGCAAGACCAATCACAAGTCCTTTATGACTCTTTTTCTTCTTAGTTGGCTCCTGTCCATAGCCCCCCTGCATCTGCGGACCAGGCTGCTGATAGCCCTGATTGTACTGATTCTGGTACATATTCTGTGACTGATAAGAATTCTGTGTGTTATATGAATTTTGTGCATTATAGGAACCTGTTGCCTGATAAGTGCTTTGCGCCTGATATGTGACTTTCGAATTCCCCGCATTCATAGCCTGATATGATCCGGCAGCCACCTGTTCAGTACTTGTACCAGGATTATCAGTTTTGTTCTGCTCTGTGTTTTTATTAAATAATTCACCGCAATATGGGCAGAATTTAGCTGAATCAGCTACTATCTTTCCGCATTTTCCACAATACATAATTCTCTTTCCCTCGCTTTTTTACTCCTCCGAATCCAATATTTTTTCAGCATCTTCGATGCATTTTTTTGTTTCAGCAATAAGCTGTACTGCATTCGGATCATCTTTTTTCCTATAATAAAAGCCTGTTAAGGCATTATTAAGCAATGTAAGTGCTTTTGGTACATCCGGCGATATTCCGATTCCATACAGATAACATTGTCCCATCTTCTGCATGATATCAGGTATTATCGGATCAGGTCTTCCGTCATCGCCATAGCATTCAAACATGGCGCGTTCATACATAAGGTATGCATATCTTTCGTTCTTCTCAACATGATATCCCTGAAGATACATATCTCCAAGTTTAAAAAGGCAATTGGCATCATCAAAAAGAAGTGCTCCCTTGAGGAAATATTCATATGCCTTCTCATAATCAACTTCCTGATGCCTTCCATAATAATAGCAATATCCAAGATTGCTGATCGCCCTTGGCTCACCGGCATCGGCAGCTATCTTATAAAGTTCAAACGCCTTCTGATAATCCTGTCTGACATAGCGTCCTTCATAATATAACGTACCAAGATTAAGAGCTGCAACAGGCATATTCTGTCTGACACATTCTTCGTAACACTGAACTACCTTGGCCATGATCTGCTGAACATCGTCGCGCTCATGATGCTCAAATGCCCATTGATACATTCCATCGTAATTCTCATTCTCGATAAGTTCTTCAACCTCATCAAGATCGTCCTGATCTTCTCTTGATAGATTATCATTGAGTTCATCAGTATTTTCAAACTCATCCTGACTTATTTCTCTAATGATATGCTTGGTTAGCTCTACCGCAAAAGGAACATCTTCACCTTCGAAATAATTACTGCTTATAACTGTGCCTTTCATGATAGTGTTCTTTTTACCAAAAGGTATTTCTACAAAAGATCCGGACTGAAGAAGTCCAAAATCGCTGATATAAAAATAATTGGTAGTCATGCCTTTAGGTTCTACGCTGCAATAACAATAACGGACGCTAGTCTTCTCACCCGGCTGCAGCTCACCTCCGTCAAAAAGAAAGAGATTATCGATAGGAATAAGTTCTCTTAACTTAACAGACAGATTTGAGATTATCCTGTCTGCGTTTCTGGAAAGCTCGCCGCCGTATATATAATTGTTGCCCTTGGTGTCTGTAATTATAAGTTCAAAACTTCCGCTGTCATCTGAGATATATTTACCTTCTTTTCTTCCATAGAATACGTCATTAACATATTCCAGAATTTCTACCGCAAGTTCTTTTCCAATACTTGCACCAAGTTTTCTTACAGCAGAATAATCCTGATCCTCATCATCTCTTCCGGAATAGGCTGTAAACCACAATCTTCCCGAATTAGAAATTGTGAGCTTTTGTTCTGACTCTTCTCTAAGTGCAGATGAATACTGCCCGAGCTTTTTTGAAATCAGTCTGATCTTTTGAATTCTCATGCTGTCTCCTCCGGTTATCCTTAGCGTAATATGATTATTCTACCACATCATGTAAAAAGAAATATGTGTTCCGGAGATATTTATATACTATCATCCATTTTCAAGTTCGCAATATTTTTCCGACAGAATACACTTTTTACACGACAGAATGCATTTAGGTAGAATTTTATTCCATTATTTTCTCTAAAAAATAAAGGCCGCAAAGAGGTTTTCTAAAAGCCTCTGTGTGGCCCCTTTCTTATAGAACTGGAAGTCATTTTTTTCTGTTATTTATACCTACACGTTTAACAATGGACTGCCACATCTGCTGCTGAAGTTCTCCAACATAACCGTTATCACTGCATTCTTTTTTGAAATCGTGATAGCAGCTGTCATGTCCTTTCTCAGGATCTTCTTTTAGCGCCTTATCCAAAAGCACCTCATATTTTTCGATGATCTCACGTTTTCTTTCTGTAACCATAAGCCAGTCCTCCCCGTAATAGTTTTTATTCCGGCAAAATTTCTTCGCCCGCAGGACGTGTTTTTTGCTCTACTATAGATCTAAGTCTCGCATTATCAAAGACTTCCTGCTTCATTTCAAGTAATCCCACCCTAGGAAGAGATGCAATATTGGCATCAAGTCTTCCCATCTCAAAAGACCAAAGACATGTATCCTTGGCATGCTGGTCAGGCAGTGACAGAATATAAGTCTGAATAGCTCTGGTAAAATCAGGTATCATCTGAAGTTCACCCGGAGTCATCCTAAATTCCGGAATCGTAGTACCTTCTTTGATATCGATGTAAGGAAGGATTCCTCCTGTAGCCAGAACACTCAGCCTTAGCCAGGATCTTACATCCATAAGGACTCTGCCAAGTCTGTTCCTGCCTTTCCATTTGGCAGGTTCATAAGCATCCGGCTGACTTAGCGATATACCTGTTCCCCAGCTTTGATCGAGTGGTGAACAAAAAGCTATGACCTTATTACCTGTAGCAAGAAGCTTCTCCGCCATTTGAGGGTTCTGCTGAAATTTGGCTCTGATTCCTCTGTATGCAACTCCTTCACAGGTAACATCCCAAAGCATATCTCTGTAGCCTTCGAATTTGGTAGCCAGTTTCTTGATCTCTTCCGGAGATGTCTCCTGCATGATCTTCTGACCTATCTGACGCTGTCCGAACATCATAACTTTATGTAGCATGATAAATTGAAGTGATGACTGATATTGAATACCTGCGTACTTAAAAGGAGCATTGATCCAATTACTTAGTTCTCCATATGCATCGTTCTCACGATAAAAACAGACCAAGTTGTCACTCTTCATCTATTCCTCCTGAATTCGACTCCGCTGCTGATACGGAATAACCTGTCATATTATCATCCTGCATAGCATCTGCATACAGGATGGTCTGATCACCTATACACTGCCAGGAGCTGCTGGAATTGCCTGTACAAAGAATATACGGTTCACCGTTTTCACTCTCTGCATAGCTTACTGCGCAGCTTCCGGACTGATTTACAAAACCTGTCTTACCACATACTACATTTATTCCTTCATCATTATCTTCTATCCTTCGCAAAAACCAGTTGGAAAGCTCAATCCCATCAGGATGTTGCTCGGTACCGCCTGTAACATAATAATGTGTCGACAATATCTCTTTGCACAGTTCATTGTCCATAGCCGCACGCATTATTATAGCCATATCATAAGCGGTGCAATAATGATCATCATCATAAATACCTATACAATTAGTAAAGTGAGCTGTGTCAGCTAGTCCCAGATCTTCGAGCTTGGCATTCATCATGTCAACAAATGCTTCCTGTGAACCGGCTATATAGTACGCAAGTCCCAGAGCTCCATCCGCTCCTGAAGGAAGGATCAGCGCATATAAAAGGTCCTTGACCTTGACAACTTCGCCGACATCAAAACCCGCGGCGCTGCAGCCGTGAGAGTAACTAAAATCTGTAATTTCTATAGTGATTTCAAATGTATCTTCAAGCTGCTCCTGTGTAAGATTCTCTGCAGCAACCAGGAGGGTGAGTACTTTGGTCATAGATGCAGGATACATCTTAGCATATGCATTTCTTTCAGATACAATTTCAAGTGAATCGGCATTCATCAAAATGCCGCAGGTACTTACAATCTCAGGACCAAATTCCCGCGTATCAGCGGTCTCAACGGCCACGTATTTCTCCTCAGTAACGGGAGGTTCTGTAGATGCTTCTGCTGCTGATGCTGTCTGAGTACTGGCATTAGTAGCTACATCCTGTGTCTCCCCAGAAGAATACTCAGCCGCTGCAGCTTCATCAACAGATCTGGGAGCCAGAATGCGGGTTCCTATCATATTGAAAGCTACAACACCTACAACGACGACTGCCAAAACAGCCGCGCCGGCTTTTATCATATTGCGATGAAAGATCTGCCTGTCATGCTCTTCTTTCATCTCGTTTATTCTTTTAGTAATCCTAGCCTGATATTCTTTAAAATGCTCTTCCTCAAGCCTTAGCTCTTCTTCATCGATCACTTCTTCTTCATCTGTTTCATATTTTAAGATCGAATCCATCTCTTGCTTGAGCAAAGAATCATTGGCATAATTATTTTTATTCTTAGAATTGATATGAATATTATCTCTGTTATCAGTCCCCAATTTGTGTAATCTCCCTGAATTTTTTCACCCTCAGATAATATTTTACATTAGTTTGCCTCAAAATTCATTACAAAATTGTGAACAACATAATCTCACCAGAAAGTCATGACGATAAATATCGAAAAAAAGTCAGGCACGCAAGCTATACGTTTATATTTATGTTAAAATTAAAATACTATTGTGATATTTTTTCTTCAAAAAAACAACAAGGAGATGCATTGTATAAATGGCACTTGATTACTACATACCGGGCACACGTGGCGGATTCCCCAACAGGATCCAGCTAGTCAAGACAGACGAAGTGCTTTCTATGAAACTTGACATTACACTTTTCCCGCTTTACTGCGATGGATGCGGACACTTTTTCCCTCACTTTTATATCAATAAAGGTTCTCGCCACCAAATAGTCGGAAGGATATTATGCCCTTCCTGCGCAAGACCTATAGTAATAACCGATTCAGGAACAATGGTTGACGAAATCAAAGTCAATGATAATCCGATCAATTTCCAAAAGGTCTATCTTCTTGACTGGTCATATATAGAACAGGCCAACGTCATGTCAGGTGGACATATAATTAAGGCTCTTATGGCCAGGTATAATAAATCAGAGCTTAACTACCTTACAATCGATGAACTGACGATGATCTGTTCCTTTGCAAGCTGCATTCAGCTCTCAGGAGATATGAAATTCCAAACGGATACAAGATTCAGAGCACTTCCTCCTGATATAAATCACTGGATTGAATTTTTATATCGCTGCGGAGTCACTCTTCCGTCATATGTGACGGTACTTCGCAAAGATCATGACATTCCGTCTCTTGAAGGAAGCGCTATATGGCGCATGAGACATATGGATGAAAAAAATTAATTTTTTTGATATTTGGGGTTAAGTTTTATAAAGAGGTGTCGATATATGTAGTAGCAATGGAAGGACTCCTCCCCCAAATAACCCTTTCCTTCCATAGTCCTCTTTTAACCCTGCAGCCCTCCCATCTGCAGGGTTTTCTTTTGTTATACTACCTTTATCTTTTATAGATACCCATCTTCCATTATTACTTTTATATTGATATTGATCATTCCTTGGTTTACCCATTATGAACCTGCCTGTTTTTTGACTATATCTCGTTTCTAACCATTCCTTTTTTCATATAGCCTATATCTACCTCATATGATAAAATATAAGTACAAAGTCAATAGAGAAAAAATAACAAAATAAATTTTCCTATTTTGTAGATTTTTTTCTATTCACCCACTACCACGCATGGCCGATATTTTATGTGCACGCTGAAGGGAATTCTTTTAACGGATCAGCGTCATTCTAGAAAGGGGTAGTATTATGAAAAGAGGCTTGCTTGTTCCATTCGTAACAGTATGTATTCTATCAGCATTTTTCCACACACCGACATCCATAACTGCATACGCAGGCAAAGCCCATAAACAGTCTGGTTCATCTGCAAATTATGATGTTTTTGCCACTTCTTATACTCCGGATTATTCTATAAACCACACTTATACATCTTACTATGCACAGGGGTATTCCAATGCCCTCATGGGTCTTCAGACTTATGCTTTAGACTCGGCTTTTTACCACATAGCCAATGTTAAGACCAATAGTGGCCATTCGCTGTGCTTTTCTTTTTTAGGCAATGAAGACTTCGTAGGATATTTTGGTGCAACACCGGATTCTGTGATAGTAGAAGCAAGTGACAGTTCGTACATCATAAGTATAGGAGAAACTCAGCTCATTCAAGCTCCTTCCTTGTATACAATTGAGTCTTTCTCCTCATTCCTTACTCCTTCGCAGTATTTTACATCAGACAGTATTGAATCCTACGCTTCAGATGATGGACTAAGTACACTACTTAGAGCCAGAATAACAGAGAATATCGAAGGGCATCAATATTCCGGATATCTTATTGTACTTACACATACATCCAGCAATTCCGGAATCCGCTTCACATATCTTATGCCCGATGAAATATATGACGAATCAACCGTTTTACTTTTTGCTGATTCTGTTGCCTTTGCCGAAGATGCTTTCTCCAAGTCATTGGAAACCTCAACTGTCGCTGTTGATGATTATACTTCAGAATCATCACTCGAGACTCTCTGCAAAACCGGATATTTTAGTTATAAGCCGCTATCTGCAGAGAACTTCACACTTGCGCAGCAGCTTGTAAAGCCTTCTCTTGTAGAGCTCTTCCATGCTGATTCAGAGGATTCGCCAAACGGCTGGTCAGGATCCGGAGTTATCTACGACATAACACCTGACTATATTTATTTTCTGTCAGTTGCTCATGTCCTTGACCTTATGCAGGAAGGCAACAACGAACTATGGCTCTATGACGGAACCCGTATAACTTTCAGCAATGCCATCAAATACACAAAGCTTTCAGCTGACAATGAGATCTGCCTCTTCAGACTCAGCACCTCACTTATCCCTATGCGTATACTTACAAGGCTCAGGGAGATATCGATCAATCCGGGGATCTATTCACAGATACCTGAAGGTACACAGCTTCTTGGAATCGCGACCAACTACAAACATACCGGCAAGGATCTTGTAACTCCGATGACACTTCTAAAGATCAATGATTCTATTCCGGAGAAAAAAGATGCTCCTATCTATCTTACAGCAACTCTCGCGCTTCAAGACGGAATGAGCGGAACTGCAGTTGTAGATATGAAGGGTAATCTTGTAGGAATAGCCGATGCCAAGAATCTAAACACCAACAAAAGTTACGCTCTTATGATAGACAATGTTCTTTCATTTGATTATTCAAAGCTTGATTAAAACTGATGATACAACGAACAAAACGGCGATGCTTGACATCGCCGTTTTATTTTGCTATTTTAGTTGATGCAAAGAATTTCATGCCAATTCGGCGAGATTCCCGTTTGTACGAATACAAGATTCAGATGTTTATTCGTAAACTTACCCACACATTTTTATATATAAAAGGATATTTATATGAGAGAAAAATATGAAACGCTAAGTCTTACTTCGTTAAGAGACATTGCGAAAGCTCGAGGCATCAAGAGAGTAACAGGCGTAAAGAAAGCAGAACTTATCGACAGCCTATGTGCACTTGACGAGCAGGAAAATGCATCAGCAGATAATAAAAAAGCTGCTAATGAAAAGAAAAGCGCCGAAGCTAAGGATAATGCCGTAGCCAAAAAAAGCGCAGATTCAAAAAGTAACGCCGATACCGCTAAAAAAAGTAAAACCGCCAAAGACTCCATAGCTTCAAACAAAAACAGCGAGAAAAACAGTGACGAGAAGGCTCCAAAAAAGGATTCCGTCTCCACAGAGGCTTCTAAAGAGCATCCTAAAAAGCGCCACATAATACAGGTTTCAGGAGATGCTAAAGCCAAGTCTTCATCAAAGATGCAGCACAAAGCTCCTTCTGCTATCGACCAGAGAAGAACACCTTCTGCGCCAGAGCAGCGTACAGGCGCAGGTCAGCAGGATATGAGAAAAGCAAAACCTGCTCAGGATTATCACAAGCAGGCTCCTAAGAAGGAAGTTGCCGCACCTGAAACAGAGGCCGCAGCAAAAGAAGCCGAATTTATTTCTGAAGTTATGCCTGTAGGTGGAATCATAGAGATCATGTCTGATGGCTTTGGCTTTATCAGAAGTGAGAATTATCTTCCAGGCGAGAATGATATATATATCGCACCTGCCATGATACGTAAATACGGCCTTAGAACAGGTGATATTCTTGCAGGAGCAGCTGCAAAGAAAAGCACAAGTGATAAGTTCGCAGCACTTATTCAGCTTGATACCATTAATGGATATACACCTGAAGAATCAATCAAGAGATATTCTTTCCAGAAGATGACTCCTATTTTCCCGGATCAGAAACTCGGTCTTGAATATCCCGGTGCTCCTGTTTCAATGAGGATCATGGACCTTATCGATCCTATCGGTAAAGGCCAGCGTGGAATGATCGTATCTCCTCCAAAGGCAGGTAAGACCACTCTCCTTAAGGATGTTGCAAAATCCATTAAGAGAAACTTCCCTGACATGCATATCATTATCCTTCTTATCGACGAAAGACCTGAAGAAGTAACTGATATCAAAGAGTCTATCGAAGGACCTAATGTCGAAGTTATCTACTCAACTTTTGATGAACTTCCGGAGCATCATACCCGTGTAGCCGAGATGACTATCGAGCATGCAAGACGTCTTGTAGAGCATAGAAAAGATGTTACAATTCTCATCGACTCTATTACAAGACTTACACGCGCATACAACCAGGTAGTTCCTCCGTCAGGACGTACACTCTCCGGTGGTCTTGATCCGGCAGCACTTCATATGCCCAAGAGATTCTTCGGTGCAGCTCGTAACATGCGTGAAGGCGGAAGCCTTACAATCCTTGCTACAGCTCTTATCGAGACAGGTTCCAAGATGGACGATGTTGTATACGAAGAGTTCAAGGGAACAGGTAACATGGAGATGATCCTCGATCGTAAGCTTCAGGAGAAGAGAATCTTCCCAGCTATCAATATTGCAAAGTCTTCTACACGAAGAGAGGATCTCCTTCTTACAAGCGATGAACTCAATGCAGTCAATCGCATGCGTAAGAGCCTCAACGGCTTAAAGGCTGATGAGGCAGCAGATCAGATACTTAATAACTTCTCTCGTACAAGATCCAACAAAGATTTCATAACTCTTATGAATCGCAGAATATTCTGATAAAAAGCCTCCAGTCACTAGATAATCCAGCGACTGGAGGCTTTTATATTATTGACATATTAACAATTCAAAAAAGTTCTTATATACGAATCACAAAATACAAATATTATATACCAATATTTTTTATTTTTTATCATCCTGTGGATGCGTCATAAGAGAAATCGCAGCTACGGATATTTCGTAAACCTTCTTCCTCGAAGCCTCCACTCCTGATTTTTTAAACTTCTCAATATTTTCTTTAAAATACTTCATTGCTGCTTCTATCTGAGCTTTTGTGAAGTGTTCTTCACCATCACGATGCTCATTCATATGCAGACTTCCATCCCTATTGTCATAGCGAACTGAAATGTCATACTTATTAAATGTCTTGCCAAAAGACTCTTTGTAAAGTTGCATAATCAAATCTTCACGGTCTGCCATTTATGCCTCCTGTCTTTTTTGCTTATAAAACCCCATTTCATTCTGCCATGCTTTTTTGAAAGAATCCGGCTTCTTCATATCAGGATCAAGCTCTGTTTCCAAGAAAAAATCATCAAGTGCATCATAGTCATCCCCTGTCGGATTCTCAGCATCTTTAAAGAAAATTCCCATTTAGGCTTCCTCCTTTTTTTCTAGAACGGATACATATATTTTATCATTTATCTGATTATTTGCATACAATATTTTGTTTACTACTTATAACAAAAACCTCCGCACTTTCATGCGGAGGTATCTTAAGTAATTGTTATTTAGTTTTTAAAGAAGAAGATTCCAATAGCACACAGTTCTCCATGTCATCTTCTGTCCCTGACCATTAAGATTTCTTATAGTCAGAATTTCAAGTTCGTCAAGTTCTCTTCCGTCTTCCTGTTTTTTACGAATCTCTGAAACGTAATCCACCAGCTGTCTATCTTGTACATCCATTGTCATATTGTCGTCCTCCCTTCGTGCTTCCGGTCATCACTTCCTAGAAGGGACAAATCCGCCAGCAAAAAGCTTAATGAAAAATTAACAATGTAAACCTCGTTTCCTTAATGGGTCAAAAAAGACATTGCACCCTTGCAATGTCCCCATGAGTATTATATTACACGATGACGCTATTTTGCAATCGTTTTACCGTATGCATTTTTTACGAAAGTTTCCTTAGACAATTAGTGAATATTTACATTTTACTTCATATCTGTAAAATAGTTTCCAAGAAACAGTTTCCAAAAATCAATTTATAATTTCCTATCAGTTTTCACTGATAATACCCATACCCATCTCATCAGTTACTTCCGGAAGTATTACAACATCCGCTTCATCTGTAATCAGAGATGTTTCTAATTCTCTGCCAGACAGATAAGAAATGTAATAACTACCATCCGAATCTTTATATATAACAGCATTCTTGCCTGCATACAGGATCCTCTGAATATGAGCATCAAGTTCCTTATCGTCAGCATCTGTATATACACTCAGGTTCCCGTTGTTATCATACAGGACCACAATTTCATCAGAATAAAAGATTACAACTTCCTCTGTAACATCTCTTGCAATCATTTTCGTTCTGTCATTACGAAATGAATACAGATCCAGCTCTTCCTCCTCTTCATCAAAGGCGTAATAATATGCTGTAGTTCCATAAGAATGGCCAAGTTCCCCTTCTTCTGTAATTACTTTTTGCGAAGAAAGAGATCCATCTGTAGATCTGAAAGAGATAATGGTATTGCCAGCGTCTCCTTCAGCCATGAATTCTACCATCACATATCTTCCATCTCTTGATCCCCACATAAGTCCCTGATCATATTCATGATCAAGGTCCAGTGCCTTCTCATCACCGCCGGAGAGCATATAATACCAGCCTCTTTCATCTTCTTTGTGATAGATGCTGATACCATCTCCCAAATACACTGTTGATAAGTTATCTACCTGTCTGGTAGTTTCGTTCTTGGCATCATAGTAATACAAAGTGCTGATCTTATCCACAGTTTCCGAGGTAAAGAACACGCCACCGGCACTTTGACTATAATCCGATATAGAACTGACATTTTCACCTATCTTAACCGGATCTTTATTATCAAAAGCAAGATATAATTCGTTGTAATCCTTATATTCTAAACTTGAACCAGCTTCGGAAGTTTCACTACCTGATTTTTCTTCATCAGACTTTTTTTCGTCAGATGTTTCTTCATCAGAATCACTCACATCAGACTCAGCCTCATCAAAATCTTCTGAACCTGTATCACCTTCGTTAGTCTCATCTTTAGACTTGTCTTTGGACTCAGCTTCAGACTCAACTGAAGATTCACCTGCCTGTGAATTATCAGTTGCAACCTCATAAAGAACTGCATCATTATCTTCATGGAGTCTTATTTTAAGCACATTTTCTGCAAGGCTCACCTCTTGTGCTTTGGAATTAAGGCCCGCTTTACAAAGTTCAAAAGTTTCAGCATCCTTATCTCCCTCAAGAAGATATACATAGTTGCCACTGGATGAAATATAATACTGCACTACATCTTCAGCAATTACACTACTTTTTTTGCCATCATAGTAGCAGGCTTCCATTTCATTGGTCAGATATAATACATCTCCATCATCAAGAAGCTGATAGGAGGTTACGAAATCCGCTACCTTCTCTGCCTTATCGGAATTCTCATCAATATCTTCAGACAGCTTAGCAATCTTAACTTTCTTGAGCCTGCCTGAACCATCTCCTGTATCTTTGTCCATATAGTAAAGAGTCTTACAATCTTTGGAAAAAGCTGCTATCTCATCTTCAAGCCCATACTCCAACAGCTTATCACTGGTTTTGGATACAGGTATCGGCTCGTCATCTTCAGATTTGATATCTGTATCAAGATACAGGATTCCATCCTTGACATAAACCGCCATGGGGCATAGTTTCTGAGCATTCCTGTATGTTATCACTTTAAATGCGATCATACTGCTGGCAATGGCAATTATAAGAAATATAAGTACTATATCAATAAGCTTCTGCTTTATAGTACGCGCTTTGACCTTCACTGGATCTTCAGGCTGTGTCTTACTTGTCTTAAAAACAGGCTTTTTATATCCTCTGGCATTCTCACCATCATCAATAGGCACGCCATTTTCTTTATCAATAGGCATAGCATTTCCTTTTTCTACGTCACCTGTCCTTGCTATATTATTCTCATTATTCACCATGCTGCTCTGAACCAATGTCATTTAGTTAACATCACGAGTTAGATTCTTTATTTAGGGTCTAACTCATTTTTTATATAAAACAGTTGACATAGTGAATCAAATATGCGGCCGCTCTAACTACTGATTGATTTTTAAGAGGTAGTTAGAGCGGCCCTTGAAATTAGCAATGTAATCATTGTTTCAATTTCAAGGAGGTTCAAAAATGTCATTTGCTCTACAAGTCAAAGATTCGCTACTTAATATTATTTCTAACATGTCAAAAGATGCAGGAAAGTTTTCTATTAATCCTGACAAGTTTTTTTCTAGAAACA
>NZ_FOER01000015.1:0-119671 GCF_900110805.1 Butyrivibrio sp. TB
TTCATCAGCGTTAAACTCCGTTCGACTTGCATGTGTTAGGCACGCCGCCAGCGTTCATCCTGAGCCAGGATCGAACTCTCACTTTAAAATAATTGTTCTTTCCGGTTCAGACTTATGCTGACTTAATCAGAATAATTCTGCTCCACTGTTATTTTCATAACAGCTTGATGGTGGCTAAACCATCAAAAATTTACTTTTGGTTTTTGTTCTTCTGAACATTCTGTCCTTCTTTAAAAAGAAGAACTGGAATTTTCAGGGTTGCATTACTGTTAAGTTGTCAAAGTGCTTTTGATCGCTTCATCATTGCTTTTGAAGCTCTCATGTCTTGGCTTGTCCGCCGCAACGTGTTATATCTTAACTCGTTGTCTTGGCTTTGTCAAGAACTTTTTTTAATTTATTTTCTCGCTTCTTGGAAGAACAAAGCTTCTCTCAAGCGGGCGTTTTTTAGTATATCATCCACCCCACATGATTGCAATAACTTTTTTGAAAAATTTTCAAATTTTTATTTTCCACCTTATGCTTGCCTTGAAATCGCCTTTAACGATGACCATCTTCCATATCAAGATCATGATTCAACAACATTAAAAGATCATCATTCATCGATATTAAAAGATCCGGTGCCCCGCATCGCGGATCACCGGATCTTAATCATTTTAACTTCCTGCCTGAACGAACCAGCATCCCCATCGCCTTTACGGCGGTAGGCAACATGGTTCATTTACTTAAACTTCGCACTTTTCAAACATTTATTTTAAGAAAAAATATGCAAGTACTACTACTCCAAGTATTATCCTATACCAGCCAAACACTTTAAAGTCATGTTTCCTGATATAACTCATCAAGAACTTGATCACAATAACAGATATAACAAAAGCAACTATCATTCCTGTTGCAAGTATGGCCACTTCAGATCCACTGAATGCAAGTCCGAACTTTACCAGCTTCAAAAGGCTCGCTCCAAACATTACAGGTATAGCCAAAAGGAAAGTAAAATTGGCTGCTGCCGTTCTGGATACTCCTATCATAAGTGATCCCACTATAGTAGCTCCACTTCTGGAAGTCCCAGGGAATATAGCTGCTATAAGCTGGAATACACCTATTATAAGCGCTGTTTTAAAGTCTATCTCTTCTATAGTCTTTATCACAACTTCTTTTCCTTTATTCTTATTCTCTATAATTATAAAGAGGATACCGAAGATGATTAGCATTGTAGCTACTACGTATCCATTATACAGGTGCTCATCAAGCCAGTCGTCAAAGAGAACGCCGACTATGGCTGCCGGTATACAGGCTACAAGTATCTTGGCCCAAAGCATCCATACGTCTTTTTTATTAACTCTTTTCTCTTGTCTTGCTTTTTTACTAAAATCCCAAGGGAATATCTGGTTCCAGTACAAGAGTACAACTGCAAGTATTGCACCAAGCTGTATTACAACTAAAAACATATTCCAGAAATCCTGGGAGACATCCATTTTGACAAACTCTTCCAATAGGATCATATGACCTGTCGAACTAACAGGAAGCCATTCTGTGATTCCTTCTACTATGCCGTACAAAAAAGCTTTAATAATATCAAGCATCTCAAACCTCTCACTATTTAACTATCATTCAATAGCTATATTTTAATACAGATGTTATAAATCATATTCTGTATTTGATCATCCAAGACCATATACCTCTTTTGCAAACTGTCTTAGTCTTGGCATTGCGCGTTCTACCTTCTCAGTGTCAATACAGTATGCCATTCTAAAAAATCCCGGAGCTCCGAAATTATCTGCCGGCACCAGTATAAGGTCATATTCTTTAGCCTTGTTACAGAAGGCAACTGAGTCTTCTTCAAGAGCTTTTGGCAGGATATAGAAAGTTCCTCCCGGCTTAACAACGCTAAATCCTATATCTACGAGTGTGTCATATATTATATTCATATTGGTCTCATATACAGACAGATCTGATGTAATGTCGCATACTTTACCAACTGCCTGCTGTATTATAGACGGAGGGCAGTTATGACCTGTGCCTCTTGATATCTGACCACACATAGGAACTATAAACTCAGCATCATCAGCCTTTGGATTAACAGCCACATAACCGATCCTCTCTCCCGGAAGCGACAGCGCTTTGGAAAAAGAATAGCATGAAAGAGTATTCTTATAAAAAGCAGATACATATGGAGCATCTGCATCCTTAAATACAATCTCCCTGTAGGGCTCATCAGATATCAGATAAATCGGATGTCCGAACTCTTCTGCCTTCCTTGTCATAGTATCAGCAAGATATCTGAGCGTACTTGTAGAATATGCTATACCCGAAGGATTGTTTGGAGTATTGATAAGAACTGCCATAACATCCTGCGTAAGCATTCTTTCAAATTCTTCTGTATTGATCTGGAATGTATCAGTATTGGCAGGAACAATTTTGAGTTTGCATCCTGCGCCTTCAACATAAGGCTTATATTCAGGGAAAAAAGGTGCGATTGTAAGCACTGTGTCGCCGGGCTTTGTCACTGCTCTGACAGCATGTGAGATAGCTCCCGCTGCACCGGTTGTAGGGAAAATATGTTCAGCAGTATAGTCCATGCCAAATCTTCTATTAAGAGAAGCAGCAATAGCTTCTTTGTATGAAGGATCGCCAAGTGTAGGACTATATCCATGAAGCTTCATCGGGTTCTCATCCCTAAGCATCTTGATCATCGTATCAGTAAATATTTCAGGAGCAGGAACTGATGGATTTCCAAGAGAAAAATCAAATACGTTCTCATATCCAATTTCCTTGCCTCTTGCAGTTGCATATTCCGAAAGATTTCGAATTATATTTTTGGCCCCAAGCATCGCTTTATAATCTTGATTGATCATTACAAACTCCTCCCTTACACTGTTACATAAATCTTATATGTGCTTACTTTTCATCTCTAACCCAAAGGATTGGATGAATCATTTCATCTGTATATAAAAGCCATCTGACTTTGCCCTATACACAACAGACTTATATTAACATATTTGCAAAAGAAAATCCCTCCCTGATAGATTTAGGATAAATCCGTAACCTACCAGAAAGGGATTGGTTGATTTATTTTAACATATCACGCAGATCAGAATCCACCAAAGAGTCCAGCAAATTCTTCTGCAAGATCTTCAAGCTCATCTTCATCAGCATTACCAAGATCTACAGCGTCTTTAGTATCGATCTTCTCAACCTTAGCACCTTTAGTAGCTGTGATTGACAGATTGAAATCTTCGATTGATGCTGAATAGTATGAATCATATTCTATATCATCAAACTCAAGCTTAAATCCGCCCTTTACCTTTTCATAAGTACCCTTGAGAGTGAATTCAGATCCTGAATATTCATCAGTATATGTCATCTTGATCTCTCCGGATTCCTTATCATATTCCATCTTGCTGGTCTTAACACCATTGCTATAAACTTCCTGAGTTATAACACCGTCTTCTTCTTCACCCTTAACCTCGTAGATAGTCTCTTTGCCGGACTTAACTTTTATGTTCTGAGTAGGGTAGCTTCCACCTTCGAAGAGAACCTCAACCTTGTCTTCACCTTCGGCATCAATAATGATAGCTGCAACCTGATTCTTGTAAAGATAGAATGTGATCTCTGCCTCATCGCTTCCATCAATCTCATCGAGAAGTGAATCATACATATCTTCGAGATCCTGATCTGTAAGCTCTTCAATAAGATCAAGCAGTTCTTCGTGGTTCTCTAATGCAGCCTTATACTCATTAAGTACTCCCTCAAGAGAATCCTTATCAAGTACTGTTGTATATCCTGAACACTTTACATCTTTGCCGTTAACTTCAAACTTTTCTGCATCAGCTTTTTCAAATTCAAGAGTTGCAAGAGCCTTTGAATTTGCATTTGCAAGATCCTTTACAAGGCTGTCGGAATCAGAGATAGTCTTAAGGATTGTATCGATCTGATCAAATGTTACTTCTCCGCCAAGAAGATCTTCAAGATCTCCATCCTTCTTAGCTGTGTAATCATAGAATACAGGACTGTCAAGTCCTTTCATGTCAAAGCATACCTTTGACTGATTCATATAAAAACTAAAATTTAAAGAAACGATGCTTGCACCAGCATCACCAGTAACAGACATCTCTTTGCCCTTCTTGGCATAGCTTACATTAGCATCAACCTTCGTACCTTCAACCTTACCGCTGAGTTCCATCTCTACCTGAAGGTCATCAGCAGAATCCTGAAGTACAGAAGTATCAAACATCTGAGCCTGACTAAATGTATTAACAAGCGCTTTCTCAATCTTAGTTGCCGGTGAACCGAACATTCCCGCAACCTTAACAACAAGGAAGATAAGAGCTGCAACTATAAGTACAGCTGCTCCAACTCCTAAATACAAGCCAGTTTTCTTCTTTGGCTGATCAGGAGTGCTACCAAAATTCTGTCCCTGATAAGGTGTCTGGTTAATTGGCTGACCTGTCATTGGATCAAATGCCGGTCCATTTTGCTGCTGAATCGGCTGCCCTGTAGCCGGATCAAATTTGGGCTGAGCATTTTCTTCAGGAATTGGCTGCCCTGTCATTGGATCAAATTTCATATTATCCATCCCTCCATATTCTTTGATAATTAATCCATCAAAATTTTTAATTTTTGAAGAAAAAACATTTTATTATTGTTTCTTCGTTCACACGAAACATCACATGGCTCATTCTATACTACTTTAAGAAAGTATGCAAACATTATAGACCAAACGTAATTTTGATGCGACGAACGACATGTTTTTGGAAATAAGGTAAAAATGGCTTTTTGGCTCAGTGTCTGTTATCATGACGTAAGGGTAAGTATACATTTTTGAATCAAAGATTCAAAAATGCAGCAATAGAGCAGGTTGAGTTCACCTTCGGTGAAGGCTCTATTGCCAACAGATTCATTGAATCATATTTACGTTCAAGAAAACATACTCGTTGAACGGCGCATCAAAGGCTAACGTCACGAAAATACGCCGCAGCAATTTACAAACAAGCCAGAAAGAAGGAATACCACTAATGTCCGCCAAAGAGAAGATCCTTGATCTTTTAATCGAAAATAAAGGTTCATATATATCCGGCGAGGAGCTGGCATCAACCATAGGGATATCCCGTGCCGGAATATGGAAAAACATCAAAAAACTTCAAAATGAAGGTCATCTTATAGATGCAGTAACCAATAAAGGCTACATGCTAAAGCCAAGTAGTGATGTTTTTGATGAAAAAAGCATCAGAAAGCATCTTGACATACCACAGAATATTGTCAATTTCAAGATCTTAAAAGAAACCCAGTCCACTAACTCGGTTGCTTATCAGATGGCTCTATCCGGAGAACCTGAAGGTCTTGTGGTTCTTTCTAGACAGCAGAGTCTTGGTCGCGGACACAAAGGGCATACATTCTATTCACCGGCAGGTTCCGGAATATATCTAAGTATCCTTCTAAGACCCTCCAATCTCTCAAGCTCTAGAACAGGTCTTATAACCTGCATGGGAGCATCTGCCATGTGCAGAGCCTTAAGAGATGTATCCGGCAAGGATGTAAGGATCAAATGGGTCAACGACTTATTTTTAGATGGCCGAAAAGTATGCGGCATCTTGACAGAAGGAGCTCTGGATCTTGAAAGCGGACTTCTTGGCTTTAGTATTACAGGATGCGGTGTCAATCTATATCCTCCTAAAGGCGGATTTCCTCCGGAATTATCTGATATTGCAGGATCCTTGTTCGAAGATAATGTAGATGATGGCGGAAGCAGGATAACTGCGGGATTTCTGAATTATTTCTTCGGATACTATGAAGATTTCAAAAAAGGAAACCACGAAGGCTTCCTTAATGATTACAGACAACATTCACTTATCATCGGCAAAAATGTCAAATTTGATATAGATAAAGAAGAGCACACCGGCAAGGTAATAGCAATTGATGATCTGTGCCGACTTGTAATACAAGAAAGCGGCGAAAGACCGTACTTACTAGAGCCCGGCAAAGTATCCATACATTTTTGAATCTAAGATTCAAAAATGTATACTTTAAAAATTATAAAATCAGTGAGTAAGATACTCTATGATCCTTAAGTATGCGCCTGCAGGAAAAAGATATGACACCGGCTTTAATGATGGCACATATTCCGATACATCCTGCCACACAGGGCATATGATAACCTGCGCTATAAGAAAAGTCATGATCCAGGCCATATAACTTACTGCATTGTTTAAAAGCTTACTAAGAAGAAAAGTCCATATAACTGCTGCCATCACAAAGATGATATACAAAAGGATATCTAAAAAAACATCCACAGAAGGATCAAGTATCCTTATAAGCACAAAGCCTGTGATACCGGGAACAATAATACCTGTAATATACAAAAGGATCTCAAAACGTGTCTTTTCTCCAAAAGGAAGCGCTTTAGAAACACAGCTTGCGCTTCCGTAGAACTTCTCACTTCCATTTAGCAAAAGAGCCATCGTAATAAGGATCATTACAAGTCCTCTTACAGGCTGCATCTTCTTATCGCTTTCTGATGCCTTTATTCCTTCTACAGTCTGATAATCTGCGTTAAAGACATCATCTCCTGATAAGAGTCTGTCATATTCATCTGTAAGCCAGGCAGTTATTTCAAAGTCATCTCGTCCAAATATCTCATAGCTTTCACTGTCTATGAGGATCTTACCATATATTTCAAAGAATTCTGCAAATACTGTCTCCCTGGCAACTTCTCCTTTGGTCGTATAATTGGATGAGACATATTCTATAAGATCACTTGTATCACACAAAGCTATCCTTTCATCAAAATCCTCTGATAATACAAATCCGCATTCTGCACTTCCTCTCGTAACTTCGTCTATAAGCGCGTCATAGGTTTCTATACGTTCAAATTCAAAGATCGTATCATTTTTTTGAGAGGCAGTTAAAAGATTATCTATCAGCTTTTGACTATAGCTATCTTCAAGAGCGTTCTCATCTGCACTATACAAAAGAATCCTTTTGTTATTAACATCAGGCGCTGTTACATAGAATATAGCCAATACGGATATGACCATAAAAAGAGCGATCACCCAAAGAAAAGGTCTTTTGAGCTGACGTTTTAAAAGAAGCACAAACCATCTGCTTCCTCTTCTCAGCTGTGCATTTTTCTGTTCTGACATACTACTCCTCCTGCAGCAAACAGTAATCCCGTGCCAAGAAGCGACAAGATAACTTTTATATCAGGATATGAAAAAAGGATCAAAGAAACCCCTGTTCTCCACAATCTCATGGGCATGATCCCACCGATTTTCTGAAATACATCAGGCAAAAAAGCCATTGGAAAAATGCAGCCTGACGAAAAAGCCATAAATATCGCCATTAATATCAGTATCATTGCATTCTGTGCTTCTATATCAGACAGCGAATATATAAAATGAAAGAATCCTGCAAGGGAAAAAGATAAAATTAAAAGTCCCGGAATCAGTGCTATCTCAAAATAAAAATCCGTAACCGCTCCTGTAACACCTGAATATATCATTATCATACATATCATAATAATTGATATAAAGAGCAAAAATGTCGCCATAACAAGAATTCTTACTAATCCTGATAACACAACACCTATACCGTTGACACGGATTTTTTTTCTTACAACAAGGTCATTACCTGAGTACAGATTTCCAAATAAAAGACCTGCAAAAAGAAGTATCACAGCAAAGCCTGACGCTATGTAATACTGCATTATAGTATCTTCTCCAAAAGCTGATACACTGGTATCTGCTATAACACTGTTTCTATCAAGAGCATTCCTTGTAAAAAGATCTGTAAGAAGATTCTCCATGTCGCTTCTTGAAATAACCATAGAATACCCATGTATCCAGGCATCAGTAACTGCATAAATTCCTGATTCACCTGTTCTTATAAGAGATATTCCATCCCTTACCTCTTCATGAAAAACCTGGGTATTAAGCTTGGTATCTTCAGGAAGAAGGACGATTGCAGGGGTATTGATACCCGTCATGATATCATTTATAAATGTATCTCCAAGAATGATCGCAGCCTGCACAGAACCATCTCTTATGCCTTTACTTGCTTCATCCATAGAAAGGTAAGTAAAATCAGCTATATCACTTACGCTCTCCTGCATCTGGATAAGTGACGAAAGAGCCTTGAGTGTGCCGGCTTCTTCGCTGCTTGGCAGTACCATGGCGACAGTTACTTTCTCATAATCAGTAAGATGCGACATCACGTAGAAAGCTCCAGTCATGCCTATTCCTATTATAATAGCCATGATCATGATAGATAAAAGCATATGTGCAAAGCTTGCAAGCATTCTTTTGTATTCAATTCGTATATATTGTAAAAGGTAATTTTTTTTCATTTATCTATTATATTTATGTATGCCTAAGCACACCATTTTCCATGCTATAAACTTTGGTGCTGTCATTCATCTCAAGTTCATCATGAGTTGCAACAATGATGATACCGTTGCCCTGTCTGAATGTTTTCATCCAGGTCCTTATCTCCTTTTTGAAATAAATATCAAGAGACGCCGTAGGCTCATCCATAATAAGCACAGGCGGATTACTAACGCAGGCGCAGGCTATTGCAACACGTCTTTTCATACCGCCAGAGAGCTGTGATACCTTCATCTTCAGAATATCATCAAGGCTAAACTCTGTTATAAGCTCCTGAGAAGGTCTCCCTCCTCTTCCGCTCCAAAGGCTTATATTGTCCTGAACGCTCAGCTCATCCAAAAGAGGGTTGTCCTGAGGAAGGTATCCTGTAAACTGCCTGAAAACAGACTTATGTTTATCTGCCCTGCTCCCCCAGAAAGAAATCGTACCGGACGCAGGCTTATCTATTCCTGCAAGTATACGAAGGAAGGTTGATTTGCCGCTTCCGTTTCTTCCTATTATTGCGATCTGATCACCGGGACGAGCGTCAAACGATATCCCTTTCAAAACCTTATTCTTGCCATATGATCTTTGAATATCTCTTACTTCAAGCATGTAATGCTCCAGCTCCTTAATGTTATTACAAAAATAGCCGCGCTGTATGATATACACAACGCGGCACTTCATGCGCTACTATTATTTATGCATCAAGCTTTGCTGCAGCTTCAAGAGCTACTTTGATCATATCGTTAAAGCTTGTCTCACGTTCCTTGGCAGTTGTCTCCTTGCTTGTTACAAGGCTGTCTGAGATAGTAAGAAGGCATGCAGCATGCTTATTAAGGACATTAGCATTATGGAAAAGAGCAAAACTCTCCATCTCTACGCATACGCAGCCCTGCTGCTCACTAAGCTCTTTGAACTTGTTGAAACCATCCTGGTAATAGAACACATCTCCTGAATGGATAGGTGCTTCAAGAACCTTGATTCCGGATTCATCAGCACAGCCTTTTATAACTTCATTGAGCTTATCATCAGGGTACATGAACTCTCCCTGACCGCCGCCTTGTACCATAGCATAACTTGACTTACTGTAAGCCTTGCTTGCAAGTACAACATTAAGAAGATCTACATCTGCTCTGTAACTTCCTGCAGATCCAACCCTTATGATGTTCTCTACATCGTAGAATTTGTAAAGCTCATAAGAATAGATACCAATACTTGGCATACCCATACCTGATGCCATGACAGAAACAGGAACTCCCTTATATGTGCCAGTATATCCAAACATATTTCTAACATCGTTCACAAGCTTGGGATTTTCAAGGAATGTCTCTGCGATATATTTGGCTCTGAGGGGATCTCCCGGCATCAGAACTGTCTTTGCAAAATCACCTTTCTCCGCGCGATTGTGTGGTGTACTCATAATAATCCTCCTAACATGATTTGTCATAAATCTTATTGCATAGCATGTGCTAATGCAATATCTCGTTTTTACAACAACAAAATAAGTTGCATGGCATTAGGACTGTTTTTAAATCTGAAAAAGGTTCAAAAGCCATACCACATATATTATACTTCAAAACTGCACAGTTTTTGAAGTCCATTTTTGTAAACTCTTACAAAAGAAGATGAAATCATCTTAAAAAGCCTATCATTTAAAAGCTCCTTTCACTTTCTTCCACAGCAAGCAATCTGATAATCTTCTTGACATTTTAAGGCAAGGGTCTTATATTTTATGTAAGCACTTACATTTTTTATAAAAAAACTATATTAATGCGACTTTTTAGTCTTTGTTTTGAATAATTTTGGAACGTAATTACATAAAATCTTTTTTCAAAATATACACATAAGGAGCTTTATGAAAGAATTTATTAGAATCAATGACTCAGACAACGTTGCAGTTGCTCTGATGCCTCTTTCAAAAGATAAGACTATCGATCTTGGTGACATCAAAGTCACTTTGCTTCAGGATATACCCCAGGGACACAAGTTTGCGCTTGCCAAAATAAAATCAGGCGATGCGGTAATCAAATACGGCAATCAGATCGGGATCGCCAAAGAAGACATTCCTATGGGAAGTTGGGTTCACACACACAATATAGGAACCGCTCTTGGTGAACTTCTTGAATATAACTATAATCCCGTGCATGCAAGCATCACCGGCTCAGAAGAAAGATTTTTTGACGGATTCAGAAGATCTGACGGCAAAGTCGGCGTTCGTAATGAAATATGGATCGTTCCTACTGTCGGATGCATGAACTCAGTTGCCAAAGAGATAGAGCGTAGCGCTCAGCATCTTGTAGGCGGATCCCTTGAATCCATCTTTGCATTCAATCATCCTTATGGTTGCTCTCAGATGGGCGATGATCAGGAGAATACAAGAGAGATTCTTGCTGATCTTATAAGACATCCAAATGCAGGCGGCGTTTTGGTTCTTGGCCTTGGCTGCGAGAATTCCAATATCGATGTTTTAAAGCCGTACCTTGGCGACTATGATGACAAGAGGATCAAATTCCTTGTAGGTCAGAATTCTGAAGATGAAGTTGAAGATGCACTTGCCATCCTTACCGATCTTGCAGAATATGTTAAGACTTTCAAAAGAGAAAAATGCAGTGCGTCAGAACTTATAATCGGCATGAAATGCGGAGGTTCCGACGGACTTTCCGGAATCACTGCCAATCCAACTGTAGGAGGCTTTTCGGATATTCTCATAAGCAAAGGAGGTACGACAATCCTTACTGAAGTACCTGAGATGTTCGGCGCAGAGCAGCAGCTCATGAACAGATGTGAAAACGAAGAGCTCTTTGATAAGACAGTCTGCCTTATCAATGATTTTAAGAACTACTTCAAAGCTCACAACCAGACAATATATGAGAACCCATCACCGGGCAACAAAGCAGGAGGCATCTCAACTCTCGAAGATAAGTCCAACGGATGTACTCAGAAGTCAGGAAGTGCTCCTGTCAAAGGCGTACTTAAGTATGCAGAACCTGTACATGAAAAGGGTCTTAATCTTCTCTCTGCCCCAGGCAATGATCTTGTTGCATCAACGGCGCTTGCCGCTTCCGGAGCACAGATCATCCTCTTTACAACAGGAAGAGGAACGCCTTTTGCCAGCCCTGTACCTACAGTTAAGATTTCTACCAACAATGCTCTTTATAACAAGAAAAAGAACTGGATCGACTTTAACTGCGGCACTATCGTAGAGACAGATACTGTAAGCGGTCTGTCAGAAAAACTATTCGAGTACGTTCTCGAAGTTGCTTCCGGCAAAACTGTAAAGTCTGAAGATGCAGGATATCATGACCTTGCAATATTCAAACAGGGTGTAACACTTTGATCAAGACTAATTGTTACTTCTTTTTACGCTTTAAATATTGTGTATAAACCAAGATCCAAATACTAACATTTCAATTCAACGATCTTACAAATGGATTTAATAATGTTTATTTATAGAAAATAATTCATATATTTAATAAAGAGAGGGTTAAAAATGAAAACTTTAAGTTACAAAACACTTGAGGAAAACGGATACGACGGATACCTGTTAAAGGATGCTCCCGAAAGAGTACTTCAGTTTGGTGAAGGCAATTTCCTTCGCGCATTTGTAGACTATTTCATTGATCTTATGAATGAGAAGGCTGGATTTAATTCTAAGGTTGTACTGGTACAGCCTATTGCAGCTCCAATGATCCATGACATGATCAATAATCAGGACGGCCTTTATACTCTCTATCTTCGCGGACAGGAGAATGGTCAGGCAGTCAACAAGAAAAGAGTCATCTCCTGCGTATCACGCTGCATAGATCCATATGCCGAGTTCGATGCTCTTATGGCCTGCGCAGATAACCCGGATCTTAGATTCATTACATGTAATACAACAGAAGCAGGAATCGCTTATGATCCAAACTGCAAGTTTGAAGATAAGCCAGCTGCTTCATATCCAGGTAAACTCTGCCAGTTCATGTACAGACGTTTCCAGAAATTTGGCGATCAGAAGGGCAAGGGTTTCATCATCCTCTCATGTGAGCTTATCGACAACAATGGTAAGGAGCTCAAAAAATGTCTCCTTCAGTATGCTGACCTGTGGAATCTTGGAGATGACTTCAAGAAGTGGATCGATGAAGAGAACATCATCTGTTCTACACTTGTAGACCGTATCGTTCCAGGTCGTATCAGAGATGCTGAGGAAGTTAAAAAGATCGAAGAAGAAAACGGATATCATGATGATCTTGTAGATGTGGGTGAAGTATTCGGTTTCTGGGTTATAGAAGGACCTCAGTCCATAAAGAAAGAGTTCCCTTGTAAAGAGGCTGACCTTCCAATCCTCATCTGTGATGACCACAAGCCTTACAAACAGAGAAAGGTTCGTATCCTTAACGGAGCACATACTTCCTTTGTACTTGGCGCTTACCTTGCAGGTGAGAATATCGTACGTGACTGTATGCATGATGAGACTATCCACGGATTTATGGACAAGCTCCTCTATGAAGAGGTAATTCCTACACTTACACTTGATCCTGACGACTGCAAACAGTTTGCAAGCGATGTAACAGATCGTTTTGCTAACCCTTATGTAGACCACCAGCTCCTGTCCATCTCTCTTAACTCTACTTCCAAGTGGAAAGCAAGAGTTATGCCTTCCTTCAAGGGTTATGTAGAGAAATACGGAAAGCTTCCTGTATGTATCACTGCATCTTTTGCTTTCTATGAGATGTTCTATCATCAGGGCAAAGAGCTTACAGATAAGGGACTTGAAGCTGTTCGTCCTAGCGCCGCTGTTACCCCTGTAGTTTCAGGACCATCCGAATATGTAATAAGCGATGACAGGCCTATCCTTGAGTTCTACTATGCTCACAAGGATGACGACGTTTCTGCTCTTACTCATGCAGTTCTTTCAAATACAGATTTCTGGGGCGAAGACCTTACCAAGATTGAAGGATTCGAAGAAGCTGTTACAGGTTATGCTAAGATGATAGAAGAAAAAGGCGCTTATGAAGTAATGAAATCCTGCCTTAACTAAAAATAAATATAGAATCTAATAGTAAAAAGTTTGAAAATGATGAGTTTTCAAACTTTTTTACTAAAAATAATGAGGCCAATCATGGAACACAGTAATCCGCTTTTAAGAAATAATAATTCTCCAAAATTCATTACAATAGGCGAAGTCATGCTTCGCCTAACCCCTCCTAATTATGACAAGATAAGGGTTGCAACAAGCTTTGATGCAAGCTATGGCGGAAGTGAAGCCAATATAGCTCTTGCTCTTGCAAACCTTGGGATAGACTCAACTTTTTTTACCGTAGTACCTGATAACAGTCTTGGAAAATCCGCTGTAAGGATGCTTCGAAGTAATGATGTACACTGCACTCCCATAATCCTGACAACACCTGATGAAACTCCTACCCACAGGCTTGGAACCTATTATCTTGAGACCGGCTACGGTATAAGACCCAGCCAGGTAATATATGATCGTAAACACTCAGCTTTTAGCGAGTATGATTTTAGTAAAGTCGATATAGATGCGCTTCTATGTGATTATGACTGGCTTCATCTGTCAGGTATCACTCCTGCTCTTTCTAAAAGCTGCGCAGATTTTATACTAAATTGCCTTGAAGTAGCCAAAGACAAAAATATCACCGTAAGCTTTGACGGGAACTTTAGATCTACTCTCTGGACCTGGGAAGAAGCCAGGGATTTCTGCACATTGTGCCTTCCATATGTTGATGTACTCTTCGGAATTGAGCCTTATCACTTATATAAAGATGATAATGACCATGAAAAAGGAGATGTAAAGGACGGTGTTCCATTCCAGCCTTCCTTCAAGCAGCAGGATCAGATATTCAGACATTTCGTATCCAGATATCCTAATATCAAATGTATAGCAAGACATGTACGCTATGCCCATTCCGGTTCCGAGAACAGCTTAAAAGCCTTCATGTGGTACCAGGGCGAAACTACAGAATCAAAGCTGTTTACTTTTAATATACTGGACAGGGTTGGCGGAGGAGATGCCTTTGCAAGCGGTCTTATCTATGCAATGATGAACGGATACGATGCAGATGAGATGATCAATTTCGCTGTAGCATCATCAGTAATCAAGCATACTATAAGAGGCGATGCCAATATAACAGACAATGCCGAAACCATCAGGAATCTGATGAATATGAACTATGATATAAAAAGATAGAGAGATGTAATCATTATTCCCACTTGAACAGACCAGCATCCGCAAAGACTTTATAGGGGTGCTGGTCCGTCCAAGTGGGAAATATGCAAATATATATCACAGAGCTGCTTTGATCTTCTCGATCATCTCTTTGTACTCATCATCTGTAAGGAATTTCTTCTGAGGATTCATCTCAAAAGTTGTATTCCATTCAAACTCATCCTTGTACTTAGGAACAAGGTGCATATGAAGGTGACATCCTGAATCTGCATATGCTCCGTAGTTGACCTTATCAGGATTAAAAGCTTTATGAATAGCTTTGGATGCTCTGTTTACATCTGCAAAGAATGCATCTCTGTCTTCATCTGATATATCAACTATCTCACTTACATGATCCTTGTATGCTACGATGCAGCGGCCCGGGTGGCTCTGCTCCTTGAAAAGGATGAGTGAACTTACTGACAGATCACATATATAGATTCCGAAAGCATCAAGATGCTCATCTCTCATACAATAACCACAATTTGCGTCTTTTTTAATTTCTGACATTTTACTACCTCTTTTACATTTTTATCTATATGATATAAATCCAACCAGCAATAATTTGTCTTTGGAGAGATTTATAACAATCATATAAGCTACCAATCTTCTAAGAAATTCATAACGATCATATACGTTGCCTATCTTCCAATTGATTCATAGCAATCATATACGCTGCCTATCTTACTGATGATTCATAACAATCATAACTACTGCTTATCTGCCCGTCAATCTCAAGGCTTATATTGCCTGCGCTTATAGCTACTGCTCTTGATGCAAATATACCAACGTAGACATATTCAGGATCAACTGCTGTGAGCGTATAATCATAACCTGCAGATACTGCATCGTAGCCTTCTATACTTGCTTTATATCCATCTCTTGTAGACTCTATTGTCATATGCCTTACGTCATGAAGCTTGGGTTCTGCTATGAGTTCTCCGCCTTCAAAGTCAAGTTCACCGCTCTTTCTTGCAAAGGTGTTAGTTCCCTTAGGATAAGAAGGATTAAACATAACACCAGCGCAGACATAGTCTCCCAGAAGCTCACCTATAGCACTGTCAACATAGATATCATCTCTTACCATAAGTCCGTATGCTGCAAAGTCGCTGGGGCCGCCTGATTCGTTAAAGCTTTCGATCATAATATCTGCACTTAATTTAAAGCTCTTTGATACAGGTATACGGATATAATACATAGCTATGCCATCTGACTTACTTGCAATCTTGCCGTTATTGCCATGATTGCCGGCAGATATATAAAGCGATCCATCCTTTTGGTCAAAAGAAAAGTCGTCACTCCTTGGGCCATGTCCGCTTATATCACCAAAAACTGTCGGGTACCATACATTTTTATTTTCATCAAATGCTGCATTCCAATAATCGCTTCCTTTATCAGGCCTTATATAAACAGGATCTTTGTAGTCTTTATTTATAGACTTGCTGACCCAGTAGCTTGCTTGTTCCAAAGGATCATCATACTCATCCTTTAGATATAGAGCCAAAGAAGGAGCTGACTTTCTTATATCCTGCGCAATAAGATAAGCATTGACTGCAGCCCCAAACATACTTGTATGAGTATCATCAACGCATATCGGTCTTGATCCTGTCCTTGCATGCATCATAAGCGTGTTATTATCAGGATCATCACCTGTGTCAACTTTAAATGCAATATCTACAGTCTGCTTCGTAAGATCGCAAACAGGTATAGACAATTCCTGGCCAAGCTGCCTTATAGCCCTGGGATAATCTCCATCAGGTGTTATATGAACGAAGTCATTTTTATATATAAGATCTTTATCTCTTCTTGCTATCGGTGTTACAAGGATGCAGGAAGCACCTTTATCATTTGCAGGTTTTATATAGTATCTGTATAGACTATGTGCAAAAGATCCTTCGCTATCTTTATCTCCAATAGCTGATGTGAAGGTGGAATCGCCTCTTTTCTCATCATTATGTCCAAAGCCAATGATAAGAAAATCGTCCTCAGCTATTCCTTCAAGAAAAGACCTGTAGTTATCAGTCTTTCTAAAACTCTTGGAACTTGTACCTGAAATGGCAAGATTAATGATGCGAAGATCGTCTTTAAAAAACAGCTTCAGGCCTTCACCCCATCCTACCCTTGGCATATAATATTTGTCGTTAAAACCTGATACAGTACTATCTCCAACTACCCACAAGGTTGATCTGTAATTCTGATCCAAAATCCGCTCCTTTATAAACATACATTCAGCAAGTCAGATAATTATCCGATGATCTCTTTTACAGTAGCTGCGATCTTCTCATCCTTGCAGTCCTTGAAGAAGTTCTCTGCAAAATGTTCACCGGCAAATGCGCCCTTTACAAGCTCCTTGTCAAGGCCCTTAAGGATAACTGACATATCCTGAACGTAAGTTACCTTCTTAACTTCATCAAGGATCTTCTTATTCCTCTGCTCAGGCACAACTCTTTCCTTAGGATATCCGCCGCCAAATGGCTCAGACCAGAGCTTTTCAAAGATATATTCAAGATTAAGGTCTCCGCCCCATCCAAATCCGAGAGCAAATGGAAGTGATATAGCATTGCCATCATTGATCTGGGCAAATGTGTATGCATCAAGAGGAGTCTCTACATGTCCGCAGATAACGCCGGGAAATGAGTTAAGCGCAAGCATAGCGCCTTCACCTGTTCCGCATCCTGTTACTACAAAATCTGCTGCGCCGCTGTTTAGAAGTGTTGCTGCAAGGATGCCGTTCTGAACATATGTAAGCTGAGCCTTATCATCAGATGAGTACATACCGTAGTTAACTACTTCAAATCCCTTGGTATCAGCAACTTTCTTAAGTGCATTATAGATAACGGCATTTTTAGCTGCCTGTGAGTTTTCATTAATGAGTGCTATCTTCATACTATTTTTGATCCGATAATAGATAACTTACCGGATACTTCCTTTCGTTATTTTATATTTCGATATTTTTATATTTCCTTACAACAACAGGCGAACCTTAATGGGGCTCGCCTGCAACAATATTATTTATCAGTCATTAACCTTTACATCAGGCTGCTCTTCAATTTCATCAGCGAACTTGGATTCGTCAAGATTTGCAGGATCCTGTCCGATGTATGCTGAGATACCGCCATCAATATATACAACCTGACCGTTGATAAAGTCAGAAGCTGGAGAAGCAAGGAATACTGCAAGGCCCATAAGATCTTCTGTGTGTCCCCATCTCTGTGCAGGTGTCTTACTACGGATGAAACGATCAAATGGAGCCATTGATCCATCAGGCTGCTTCTCACGAAGAGGTGCTGTCTGAGGAGTTGCGATATAGCCAGGTCCAATAGCATTGCACTGGATATTGTACTGACCATACTCAGAACAGATATTTCTGGTGAGCATCTTAAGTCCGCCCTTAGCTGCAGCATAGGCTGAAACTGTCTCACGACCAAATTCTGACATCATGGAACAAGCATTGATGATCTTACCGGACTTCTTCTCTATCATATCCGGAAGAACAGCCTTAGAGCAGATGAAAGGACCTGTAAGGTCTACATTGATAACTGCATTCCACTCGCCAACGCTCATCTCATGCATAGGGATTCTCTTAATGATACCTGCGTTGTTAACAAGGATATCGATAGTACCAATCTTTTCTTTTACATCAGCTACGAACTTCTGAACCTGTTCCTCGTTAGTAACGTCACATACAGCGCCGTATACATCAATTCCAAGCTTCTTGTACTCTTCATATCCTCTGTCTACAAGCTCCTGCTTGATATCATTGAATACGATCTTAGCTCCGGCTTCTGCATACGCTTTAGCATAAGCAAGACCAAGACCATATGATGCGCCTGTGATCCATGCAACCTTTCCCTTAAGAGAGAACTTGTCGAGAATGTTACCCATAATTTTTTCCTCCGTTTATATGTACTATTTGTATTGTTATATTTCAATAGGTTTAATACCTATTTATTATTTTGTTCATAAGAAGTTGAGCTTGTCAGTGCACAAAGAATTGATATGACTCTATATCTGCACTGCTTCCTCATATGATCATCAATTATTACAGAAGATCCTGCATCCTTACTTCGTCCATATCATCAAAGTCCTGATTCTCTCCGACCATACCCCAGATGAAAGTATAGTTCCTAGAGCCTGAACCTGCGTGGATAGACCAGCTTGGAGATATTACAGCCTGCTCATTTCTCATAATGATATGTCTTGTCTCCTGAGGCTCGCCCATATAATGAGTTACAAATGCATCCTCCGGCATATCGAAGTAAAGATATACTTCCATACGACGATCATGTGTATGACATGGCATTGTATTCCAAACACTTCCCGGTTCAAGATGAGTCATTCCCATCTCAAGCTGACAGGATTCTACCTGACCTGGAAGGATGTATTTATTAATAGTACGGTGATTTGCATCTTCCATAGAACCAAGCTCTTTTTTGTTCTCAGGCTTGATCTCTACGTCATATTCCTTTGTAGCCTTACTATCTTTAAGGATTCTCTTGGTTGGATATGTCATGTGAGCAGGGCCTGAGCACATGTAGAACTTTGCAGGATTCTTTGGATCTTTGGATGCAAATACGATATCCTTTGTTCCTTTACCTATATACATTCCGTCACGTGCTGCAATCTCATAAACCTCTCCATCAGCTGTAACTGTTCCATCACCGCCGATATTGATGATTCCAAGCTCTCTTCTTTCAAGGAAGTACTGAGCACGAAGTTCATCTCCTGCTTCAAGCTTAAGCTCTTTATTAACAGGCATAGCGCCGCCAAATATAATACGATCGATATGGCTGTATACAAGCTTTATATCATCTTCAAAGAAAACCTTCTCAACAAGGAATTCTTCTCTGAGTCTTTTTGTGTCATAATATCTGACATCCTTGGGAGATGCCGCTGTTCTAAGTTCCATTTACTAAACCTCCTTAAACGATGGTACTTTACTATATATATTGTTTTAATTCAAAAACTCTATATCTTATAGTGATTTAATTGCTTTTATCCTATGGAAAAAATGTTTAGTTTTTTATAATCTGCTTTATAATCCTATGAAAAAATGTTTAATAATCCGAATCTGTATTTATCATTTTCCCAGGATCTTGTTCTCATATCCTTCAATACATCTTCTGGATACTTCTGCACTGTCAGGCTTTGTATCCTCCAAAGTTGCATGGATGTGATCTTTTCTCTCCAGAGCAAATTTTACTATCTGTGTATAGTCCATATCTCCAAGGCCGCATCCCATGGACTTTACTTCATTGGCATCAAGTCTGCAGTCTTTAAGATGTATCATAGCAATATCCTTACCAAGGATATCAATAGTTCTTGCAATAGTCTCATCTCTCTTCTCATATTCATAAGGAGATATGAGATTAACCGGATCAAAGATAATCTGAAGATTGGGTGATTCGATCTGATCCAGAACGATCCTTGCTCTTTCGGGAGTAGATACAATATGTCTCCACACAGGTTCTATTGCTATTATCTGTCCAACGCTTTCTGCATATCTGACTACAGGCCTTAGTCCGTCTATGAATATCTTCAATGCTTCATCAGATTTGGCTGCCTCAGGCTCATAATGATAATCTTCATTGGGCATACCTGTTTCTGTTCCAACTACACCTGCTCCAAGTATTGATGCAAAGCGAAGGTTGACCATATATTCTTCCTGAATCTGCTTTAATTTGTCCTTTGAAGGATTGGCAAGATTCTTGTAACAGCCTATTACCGCAACATCAAGATCTGCTTTTTGAAACTCCCTTTTAAGCCACATAGCATAGCCCGGAGTAAGTGCTTCTACAGATGATGGGATATCTTTTACTTTAGAAAGTGCAATATGAACACAGGTAAAACCCTGCCCACGAATATTTTTGAGTCGTTCTTCAAAGGGTACTTCCATAGAATCATGGAAGCGTAGTCCAAGACTGATCATAACCTTCTCCTTTCGATTTATATCCTTTACAAGATGTCAAAAAATATGTCCATTTTAAAGGATGTAAATAAACCCCCACTATCACTTTAGCATATATCATGAAACTTCGTTTCGCTTTATGAAACAAATACAATGCAAAAACAACCATCATAATCCGGCATTATTCATAGTCGTGATAATAAAGCTTTATGTCATTAAATCTTACTATTATGATATTCCTTTCCTTATCACAACTTCACCATCCTGGCCCTGTATATCAACATTACTTAAAATAAGATTTTTTACATTTTCAGCATATATACCCATCTTACTGGTATCAGGAACTCCGTTTGACATGGCAGGCTGTCCGGCCTTCGCATCATCCTTGTATCTTACTGTGACATTCTCCATAAGGATCTCTTCGATAGGAGATTCAGGAAGTCCAAGATAATATGCGGCAGCATATTCTGTATCTTGTGCACTTATATTTCTAAATACAAGACGGCCTATAGAGGGAGTTCTGTCATCTACAGGAAAGCTTTCTCTTGACTGTACATAATCCGTCTTACCGTCAGGATCACAGAAATAGAAACTGTTGACTACAAAAGGCGTAAGCACATGATCCATCTCAATATTTTCAAATATTATATTGTCAAGAACAGAATCCTTGCCTCTTCCTCGCCTTGTCTTGATCCTAAGTCCTCTGTCTGTATCATGGAACAGGCAGTCTGTAACCTTGACATTATTAACACCGCCGGCAATCTCAGACCCAACTGTAACAGCACCGTGTCCGGATTCCATGAGGCAGTGTGCCACAAGCATATCGCATGAGGGACGCTTATGTTTCCTTCCCATGTATATCTTGCCGGACTTAATTGCTATACAGTCATCTCCAAGACTAAAATGAACGCCAAGAACCCTCATACCGCTACAGGACTCAGGATCGAATCCGTCAGTATTTGGAGAATTCCAGGGATTTTCAATCTTCACATCTATTACATCGATATTCTTTGAAAAATATGGATGAAGCGTCCAGCAGGGTGACTGTCTTATAAGAAGACCTGCCAGCATGATATCACTACAATTATTAACAAAGAACATATTGGGCCTTGCGACAGTAAAATGCTCCTTGTCAATCTTCCACCAGTCATCAAAGCCTGCATTACCATCCAAAGTTCCATGTCCGTATATGGTGCAGTCCTCTACGTCAAATCCTGTGATCATAGACGCATACTGTCTTAAAGGATTGCCTTCCCAGCTTGCAAAGTTGTATTCAGAATCCTCATCATAGCTTCTGACAATCCCCGGGAGGATAGGAAGCTTTGACTTATCTTTGGTTCCTATAAGAACTGCCCCATCTTCAATCTCAATACTAATATGAGACTTAAGAAAAAGAGCTGTAACAGCATATCTTCCAGAAGGAATAAGGACTCTTCCGCTTTCAGGGCAGACATTTATAGCTGTCTGAATAGCCATAGTATCGTCATGCTCTCCATCACAGATAGCTCCAAACTCTAAAGCATTAAGAGTAACTGTTTCATGTAAAGTATGTATTGAAAGCTCAGATACGCCATCTTCATCGCCGCATGTGTTAGTGATCCTGATCTCATAATCCATATCAGGAAGAAGACCTGTTATAAGATTTATGCAACGATCTGTCACCCCACGTACAGGCTTTGGATCAGGAACGATCATACTTTCTTTTGGTATGATCTCATATTCATATTTATAGGTTGTATTATATTTACCGCCATCGTTTATCTTAAGAATGATAAAACGGGCTCCTGTTTTTAGTATTTCAAATGCCATTTTTTAACCTCATGTCGCGAGTGAAACGAGTGACTAATGGTTCAAATTGGTGGAGCTTGCGACACTAATTTGGGTTTGAAAGTGGAACACTTTCAAGCTTGACCTCATGTCGCGAGTGAAACGAGTGACTAATGGTTCAAATTAGTGGAGCTTGCGACACTAATTTGGGTTTGAAAGTGGAACACTTTCAAACTTGACCTCATGTCACGAGCAAAGCGAGTGACTAATGGTTCAAATTAGTGAAGCTTGCTACATCATAATATATGCATCAATCATAAGTTTTCTGACATTGGGACTACATGGTGACTCCGAAGGCTTGATACCAATAGAATCATCATTTATAAATTCTTTGATCAGAAATGATCTCATCTTCATTAAACTGATTTTTTTAAGTTCAGAATCAGAATCAATATCTTCTTTTAAATCTGCATCCGTTTCTATATTTGTTTCTATATTTGTTTTTAAATCTTTATCCATGTGATCCTGGAAAGTTGTATCCAAGTCTTCATCTGCATCTATGTTAAGAAGTCTTTTTGCAAGACCTTCATACTTCTCAGCATCGATATGTCCTTCTTTTATTCCCATAAGAAGTACATAACAGGCACACATCTTCACATCATCTTCAAGGCCGCAGATCTTATCAATGCTCCTCAAATCAAAGAAGAGCTCTCTTATACCCTGTCTTAATATATCCTCTAAAAGCCTATAATCTTCGTATATCTGGATACTCATATAGCAAAGAGACTCCACTACTGTTTTTAGGAAAAAAATCTTATTAGTAATAATCTCGCTACAATAAGCACCATTTAAGTCATCATCTCTTATAAGCTCAAATGCAGATCTAAACCTATCACAGATATCATTGTATCCGTTCTTCTTGTTCCATCTTGTCTCATAATCAGTATAAAAAGGCATATAAAAGCACATATCTTTAATTCCTGATAAGCTGATACTGCTTTCGTCTGTACCCAAAAATCCTATAAGCCTTTCATGCAGACTATCTGCAAGTTTTCTATAATCATCATTGCCCGTCTCATCATATAGATATATGCATGCCTGGCCTATACTATAATCAGATACAGGAATCTTAGCGCCGGATTCAAGATCTTTTTTTAGTTTTTCTGTCAAAAAAAGAAGATTTTCCACAGTTTCACCATTTTTCATCAAATAATCTCCCACTACTGAAAAATCAATAATGTAAGCTCTTACATATATAGCATTATACACGTTTTTATCATGTTTGACGATACAAAAATATAAACTTATTTTTGAGCAAAATCACAAAATTTTACTATTGATATATTTTATGAACAATAGCGCGAGCTTAACACAAATTCAAAAAGGTGAAAAAGCAAAAACTGCTCTTCCACCTTTCCGACTATGAGTAACAGTTTTAAGACTGATACTGCCTGGCTATATGATTGTACTGTTTGAAAATGCTCTGTTTGCAAACATATATGACTATTAACTTATGAGTCAGAACCTGTATCATTCTTTTACAGCACCGACATTTACGCCCTTAACAAAGTATTTCTGAAGGAATGGATATGCTGCCATGAAAGGAAGAATAGCGCACACGATAGCTGCATAGTAAAGTGTCTCCTGGGCTACATTGTACTGTGTTGTCGGTGTATCACCATCCATGATCATGACACGAAGCTGATACTGGAAGTTAACGAGTTTAGTATTAGTAATATAAATCTGAACTGTGCTGTAGTCATTCCATACAGTAACTGCAAACATAAGACCGATTGATGCAAGTGCTGCCTTGGAAAGAGGAAGTACTATCTTGAAGAAGATTCCCATAGGGCTGCAGCCGTCAATCTTGGCAGCTTCATAAAGTGATCCTGGGATTCCTTCGAAGAAGTTCTTCATAAGTACAAGGTTATATACATTCATACCATGCTTGAAAACAAGGATCCATGTGTTATCAACAAGACCAAGCTGCTTCATGACAAGGTATTCAGGGATCATACCACCGGAGAAGATCATTGTCACAAGAAGGAAATATGAGAAAAATGTTCTTCCGGGCATGTCATACTGGTTAAGTACATAACCACCAAGTGTTGACATTATAAGACCTACAAGTGTTCCTACTATTGTTGTCCATACTGAGTTCCAGAATGGAAGATAAAGCTTGGATGTTTCGAATATAGTCTTATATCCAAGGATTGTAGGCTGTGTAGGCCAGAGCTTGAACTGGTAGATTCCGACAGCATTGAAGGAATCTACTACAACCTTCCAAAGCGGAATGATAATAATAAGTGAAATGATTATAAATACAAGATAGTTGACAACATCAAATGCATGTATGCCCGACTTCTTTCGTAATTGTGCTTTTGCCATAATTCCGCGACCTCCTTAAATAATACCGCGTCCGCGGACTTTTTTACTTGCAAAGTTACTAAGCAGCATGAGAATACCACCAACAACTGATTTGAATAGACCAACAGCAGTAGTATAACCATAATCAGGAATGAACTGCAGGAATGTCTGACGATATATATAAGTGGAGATAACATCTGCTACATCGTATACTCGTGAGTTATAGAGAACGAATACAGGCTCGAAGATATTAAGAACCTTAGCTATGTTCAGGATGAGTACGATGATAATAGTATTAGCAAGTTCAGGAACTGTTACATACCAGATCTTCTGAAGTCTTGTGGCACCGTCAATATCTGCTGCCTCGTAGATCTCAGGATTGATACCTGCAAGAGTTGCAAGGAAGATAACTGTTCCCCAACCTGTTTCTTTCCACATATTGATCAAATAGAAAATAGGTCTCCACATCTTAGTTGAATGGAGGAAGTCAATGCTAGTTGAGATAACTCCCCATTCTTTTAAAGTCTCATTGATGAAACCTGTTGATGAATTGGATAAGAAAAGAGTGAAGATAGCTGCTACAACCGCATATGACATAAAGTGCGGAAGGTAAATAACTGTCTGGAATGCTTTCTTGGCAATTATATTACCCATTTCATTAAGGAAAACAGAAATGATAACAGCTGCGAATGTGTTAATAAGTAGCTTAGCTATAGAAATAATAAGTGTGTTTTTAAGTGCTGCCCAGAACTCTGCTTTTGCAAACATTATCTGGAAGTTTTCAAGACCAACCCAATGGATATTCTTGAGCTTGTAGCTGTAGAAAGAATATCTTACTCCAAGCATTGGCCAGTAATACATGATGATAACGAAAATGAATACCGGAAGGAACATGAGGTAATAACCTCTTGAATTCCATATTCGCTGCCCCAGAGGCTTCTTGTTTCTAACTGCACCAAGAGCAAGATCAGCCTGCTTATACTTTTTACTCATAGTTTTGTGTTTCCTTTCATAGTACCGTAAATCCCACTGTAATATCCTCAGCAAAAATCCTGCCTCCGTTAATACGCAGAGGCAGGATCAGAAATTCTGAATCTTACAGCCTTTTTACCTCAAACCGGGTCGTATGCTATTACTGAGCGTTAAGTTCTTCAAGAATAGCTGCAGATGCATCGCCGTACTTGTCAATGTAGTTCTGTACAGCCTGCTCAGGTGTGATATCACCTACTACTGCCTGATTCATCCAAGTTGTCTTATCTGTAACCATGTCTGCTTCATAGTTTGTAAGTGTCTCACTTGAAGCTGCTGCAGGAGCATCTACGCAGTTCTCTGTGAAGAACTGGTTACCTTCTACAACAAGATCTGTATTATCTGCATAGCCGTTTGTAAGAGGAGCGATTACGAGATTAGCATCAAGGAAGTTCTTCTTCCAAACTGTGTTCTCGTCGTTAGGTGACTGCTTAAGGTGGAACTGACCAGCTTCATAGCTGTATTCCTTAGCATCATCTGTTCCGGCATTTGTTGTGAATGTTTCTGCTTCTGTTGACCAGTGAACACCTTCTGCGCCGTATGTCCAGAGAGTCTGTACCTTGTCACCATCAAGCATTGTGTCGAAGAGGACATCGAAGATAGCCTGCTCACGAGCGCTGTCTCCGTCACCATCATCTGTGATTGTAAGAACAGGAGCTTCTCTGTTAAGGTATCCGCCCCAGCTGTCCTTGATCTCCTTGATAGGAGCAAGCTCTACAAGTTCAGAATCAACTTCATTACCAATGAGCTTATCTGTAAGTGTCTGATACCATGTACCAGCCCAGTATGTGAATACACCTGAAGATGTTGACTGATCATTGGAGAACCACTTCTCACGAGCCTGCTTAGTACCAGCTTCCTCTGTATCAGGATCGATAACGCCGTCTGTATAACCCTTGTTAAGTCTTGCAAGAGCATCGATTGTAGCCTGCTCTGTGAAACCGTCTACCCAAACGCCTTCGCTGTTCTGATAGAATGAAGGATATGCATCCTGCCAGAACTCAGGCATGTAGTTGATGTATGGAGCCTCATCAAGCTTACCGTAGCCTGCTGCGATTACACCGTATGTTCCTGCAGATCCGTTACCATCAGGATCATCATTAGTGAAAGCCTGAAGCATGTTGTAATATGAATCGAAATCTGTAACAGAAGCTGCATCAATTCCTACAGCATCAAGCCATGCTTTCTTAACATAAGTAACACATCCGTTACCATATGTAGGAGCGAATCCGTAAAGAGCTCCTGATGAAGTCTTAAGATTCTCATTGATCTTATCAAGTGTCAGACGTGACTGGAACTCGGCATTGTCATAAGCATTGGCCATATCCCAAAGAAGACCTGTTGTTTGATACTGTCTGAGCATCGTAGCGCTCATGATAAGAGCATCAGGATATTCTCCGTCGCCTGCTTCTCCTGTTGTAAGAAGACGTGAAACTGTTCCTGAATAATCAGAGTGATCAAGCTGTGTGATATTAAGATCTACATGATAGCCGAACTTCTCTTCGATTGCCTTCTCCCACTGATCTACGAACTCAGCCTGTCCTGCATCGACTGTAGCTGTAAGAGTTCCGTCGAATACCAGATTGATCTGTGTAAGCTGATAGTCGCTACCACCTTCTGTCTGTTCAGCCTGTGAGCTACCCCCATTGGCAGACTCTGTTCCTGTTCCTGTTTCTGTTCCTGTACCTGCACATCCTGCAAGCACTCCTACCATTGCTGCGGATAGGAGCAATGATATCGCTTTCTTTTTCATAAAATTACCCTCCTTAATAATGTATAAAAATGTAAGCGTTTTCAATACCTTATGTGTTTAATTTAGCATGTAGAAAATAGTATTTCAAGCTATATTTTCATAAATAATTGCCAAAAATGCAAAGTAGTTCAAAAAATCCCGTATTTTCAGCGTTTGCGGCCCTAATCACATCCTAAACCACCTTTTATCACTCTTTAAAAGCCGAAACAACCGCGAAAATTTTTGTGTTTTTTATCAATTATTGCGAAAAACAGCCCCTATTAATTATGCACTTTCACATATTTTATTCGTCAATTTTAACAATAAAAAATCGTAAAAAAGATGATTGTAAGCAGTTACGTTTACCCCAAAATCAGCTCGTTTTGATCAGTAATTTTTGTAATCTCTTTCACAGATTTTCAAAAAAATTTAAAAGCCTGTTCATTACTGTATTTATTACCTTAAATAAATAGTATCTTACAATCGCAATGCTTATTTTTTATTCTTCACTTCTTCTTATAAATATATGTGTATTATTGCCAAATACATAGGCACCGATCATAGCAGATGTAAATCTCTTGCCCTTGGACAACCCTTCGGAGCATATGCCAGTCACATCTTTGGCAGTATACAGACATCTTCCATTAAGAAGGAACGTCCTTTGGGTATAATCTGTTATAAGCGTGAACGTATTTTCTGATATATCTTCTATATTAAATATATGCTCATAAATATACCTGTCATCTCTATACTCTGTGATCACAGCTTTGGTACATCCATCTTGCTTTCTAAGTCCAAATTTGATATAGGAATTCTCATCATAATATAAAGTCATCCCGGCTTCTTCATGATCCAAAAGGCCATTTGGACTTATCATCTGTATCTCATCCCTGCAGACAAGGTCTTTTTGATTATATACAGCAAAACTCCTGCAACCAATGTCACACAGATCTCTCCCATCTCCTTTGATCATGACAGAACTGTCCTGCCTAACATCTACAAACTTTTTATCCGCAGTTCTTGCAAAGAGCCATACAAAGCCGGGAATAGAAGTACATCCGTGTACTTCTGGACATTCCCTCTTACGTCCTGTAATGACGGGAATAGAAGTACATCCATGTACTTCTGGACATTCCCTTTTACGTCCTGTAACGGCGGGAATAGTCATATTATGTTTTCCGTCATTCGGAATTTTGGAGTCGTTGGCAACATAGGTAGAATCCTTGCGATCATATGGGAGCTTGGCTATATAAGAAGGGCCCTTGCGCATATTTACAATAGGCCAGCCGTCCGCTGTCCATGTGATCTTATCAAGAGCAGTCTCTCTTCCAAGCATCCCCCATTTGCCATCTATCATCCTCTCACACAGATATACCATGTACCAGCTGCCATCCTGCGTCATAACAGGCTTGCCATGACCACAGCACTGGATAGGAGCAATAGGATCTTTTTGCGTCATGATAGGATTGTAAGGGCAGTTCTCATAAGGACCTTTGAGATTCCTAGATCTAAGGACAGTGATCATGTGCCCTCTGCCGGTACCACCCTCAGCAAGGAAACAGTAATAATAACCGTCCTTTTTAATAAGATGCGGTCCCTCCGGAGCATGGCCTGACCAGCCGTAAGCTATCATTTCAGGATCAGATAGTATCCGCTTTCCATCAGATGACACTTCCATAAGACATGCCCCTCTATTAAGAAGCATATATCTTCTTCCATCATCATCTGTAAAAAGAGACGGATCTATTCCACTAATATTATGGATCACAGGAGTATCATAAGGACCTTCCGGTCTATCCGAGCTTGTGACAATCTGAGTCTGCGGATATTCCATATCATCGTTGTTACGAAGGGTTGCGCAGATATAGAATCTACCATCATGATAACTTATATCCGGCGCCCAGAATCCCCTGCCACCTTCAAGCCTGCCAAGATGCTCCGATGCCCAGTCAGGATCTGTAACTGCATATCCAATGAGCTGCCAGTTGACAAGATCTTTGGAATGAGAAATCGGTATTCCGGGAAAATAGATAAAGCTGGAGTTGACCATATAATAGTCATCTCCAACCCTTACTATGGAAGGATCTGCATGAAATGATCTCATGACCGGATTCCTGTAGGTATCACTCAGATCATAACCCAGATGTTTTTTCAAAAAAGTATATATATCTTTTCTGTTATCATTATTACCATCTTCATTATTGTCTTCATTACTATCCGAATTACTATTTTTATTATTATCTTTTGATTTAAAATAATATTTTTGATAGATATAATCCTGTGAGGCTTTGACAGATAGTCCGCCATATACTGCTTTCCCACCGGATGGCAGCATACCTAACGCTTCAAGATACAGTTCTTCTCCTGCGAGATCATATGGAGTTATAAGCCATTCATCTGCATAGGTAGGATCCATCTGGCAGCTAAGCACCAGATATCTTACTATTTCAAGATTGCCTCCAAGAACCGCATAGTGAAGCACGCTCCTTCCATGCTCATCAGTATCTTCAAGATTCAAACCATGACGTGTCTTTTGTTTTACAAGTTCAAGATCACCGCTAAGAGCTGCCTCAATTCCTTCTTTAAAGCCTTTTTCTGATTTCGAAGAATAAATATTCATAACCACCTCGTATCGCACCTAAAATAAACAGTAGTAGTTTGAGTTAACCACTTTAAGCTGTGATCTTATTGCTATTTCGCCATATCATCTGTGATATATACCCAGTCATATCTACCATAGCCATTGCCACTTCCTTTATTATTCATATTGGCTGACCAAAGGCATATCTTGGCGCCTGTCCATGTTGCTCTTTCCAGCATCTGTGTTTTGCCAAGCTCTTTATAAGACACTCCGTCAAGCGAATAGTAATAGTTATAAGATTTATCTTCACGAACCACTATCTTCATAAATATATGGCCCGAATCTATTAACTGTGCATCGCATGAAGTCTCGGTAGCTTCTCCTTCAAATTCCTTGTTAGTAACATCTCCTTTGAACATAACAACGAAGTTCTTGCCCTGCATACGCTTGATCCCGGCATAGGAATACTTCTGCCCCACAATACCGCAAGCAGCTATATCCCCATCTTCTCCGGGATACAGATGGATCGATGTAGTCACAGTAAAAGCTTTACTCTGAGGTATCTGAGTCAGGACATTGCCCGCATACCACAAAAGATTCTCTCTTCCTCCAGGAGCCATACAGTAAAGAATAAGATGCCCATCATCAAGCTGATACCAGTCTTCGTTGGGATTGGCCTGCCACTGCCACTGAAGCCCAAGCTTATCAGATCTAAAGTCATCAGATGTACTTATCTTATATTCAGGAGCACCTTCAACAGGATCAGACCATTCCTTGACAGGCTCTCCTATCCCGTCACCGTCAAGATCACTTCCTATAAAGGGCCATCCGTTAATAAAACACATAGGCTGAAGATGTGTGATCCTTCCAAGTTCATGAACATCCTGAAAATGAACGAACCAGTTACGACCATCCGGTGTATCAACCCAGCCTCCCTGGTGAGGGCCATTGATATCCGTACAGCCCTGATGCATTACAACCTTGTACTCATAAGGTCCATGTATATCCCTGGATCTAAGGCATGACTGCCAACCTGTCGCAACGCCTCCGGATGGCATAAGAATATAGTAATAGTCATCCTTCTTATAAATCTTGGGGCCTTCTGTTGTAGGCGCCACCTGCTCTCCATCAAAGATAAGCATAGGCTCACCAATAAGCCTTGTACACTCAGGATCAATCTCCACTAGCATGAGCCTGTGCTTGATACCACATCTACTCCTTGCAAGTGCATATACCATATATGCTCTTCCATCATCATCCCAGATAGGGCACGGATCTATCCAGCCTTTGGATGTACATAGCATGTTAAGCTGGAACTGGCCGTATGGATCTTTACTTCTGGCTACCATGATGCCCTCATCCGGAAGAGGGATAAACACAATAAATGTGTCATCATGATATCTAATAGACGGAGCCCAGGTTCCGGAGCCGTGAGAAGGTCTGTTGTACTTGTCAAAAGGAAGTTTTGAAACGCAGTAATTGATTATCTCCCAGTGAACCAGATCTTTAGAATGAAGAAGTGGAACTCCGGGCAGATATGTAAAAGATGATGCCACCATATAAAAATCCTGGCCTACACGTATAACATCAGGATCTGAATAATCAGCATATAAAATCGGATTTTGATACATCTAGCCTCTTTTCCGGGTCAAGCCAAAACTTGCTACTTGGGTGATTGGTATACTCAAAGACTTTGCAGAGAGACGAAGATCTCGGGCGGACGGAATATGGATCATTTACACGCTATAATTGTTTTATAAATTCATGGCATGATATCTGGCGCTTTTCATTCCGGGGTCCAAACTCGCTTCGCTCAGACAGGTGGACCCCAGGCAGAATGAAAATCTCCATCTATCACGCTCATGAATTTTATAAAACAATTAAAAGCGTGTAAATGATCCGTATTCCGTCCGCCCGAGATCTTCGTCTCTCTGCAAAGCCTTTGAGTATACCTGACTGCCTAAAAGATAAGTTTTAGTTAGAAATGGCCTTAGCCCATTTATTTCGTTTTTATAGTTAACCACGCTTACATTTTTAGATAACACTATAGTATTTTAATATAATATCAAAATACTACATATTTTTATCAAAATCATCTATTTTTTTACCTCATGTCGTGAGCAAAGCGAGTGACAAATGGTTCAAATTAATGGAACTCGCGACATCAATTTGATTTTAATATGGAACATTTTCAAGCTTTACTTCCGGCTTTTCACTTGGTCATGGCAGTATCCGGCCAGGTATTACCGCGGCGGGCAGTATATAAATCTATTTCGCGCTTTATCCCGGGTTATAGAATTCTGGAGCTTTGTAGATGAATCTTTATATTCTTCTTGGGGGACGACTGTCTGAGCGAAGCGAGTTTCGTCCCCCAGAATATAAAGGTTCAGATACAAAGCCCAGAATTCATAACCCGCGATATAGTGCGGAATAGATTTATATACTGCCCGCCGCGGTAATACCTGGTCGGATACTGCCATGACCAAGTGATTACGAGCAACAAAATCATCTATATTTTTAACCAAAATTTTGCCAGATTTTTTGGCAAAGATTTTGAGGTGAAAAAGCCTGCAAACTCCGCTTGACATAGGGCTTTTGCTATGATAAGTTATCGCAAGTGACACCTTTTTTGGGGCTTCATTATTAAAATATTTTTATAGGGAGTTGCAGGGGTATGGATTTAAGCAGACAACAACGCGCACCTATCTGCGATGCGCTTGAGAAATTCCGTAAAAAAAGGGTGGTTCCTTTCGATGTTCCGGGCCACAAGAGAGGACGTGGCAATCCGGAGCTTACAAAGCTTTTAGGACAGCAGTGCGTAGGCATTGACGTCAACAGTATGAAACCACTTGATAATCTGTGCAATCCGGTTTCTGTTATTGCAGAAGCAGAGGAACTCATGGCTGATGCTTTTGGTGCAGCTTATGCTTTTCTCATGGTAGGAGGTACGACCAGTGCTGTTCAGGCAATGGTCTTATCTGTGTGTGCCAAAGGTGACAAGATCATACTCCCCCGAAATGTTCATAAAAGCGTTATCAACGCACTCATTCTGTGCGGAGCTATTCCGGTATATGTAAAACCGAAGATTCATCCTGTCATTGGAGTTGCTCTTGGTATGGAGAAGGAATCCCTTCTTGAAGCCATCAATGCAAATCCCGATGCCAAGGCTGTACTTATAAATAATCCAACTTATTATGGCATATGTTCTGATCTCGTAGGTCTTACCAAGATCGCACATGAGCATGGTCTTAAGGTTCTGTGCGATGAAGCTCACGGAACACAACTGTACTTTGCAGACGACCTTCCTATAGCAGGAATGAAGGCCGGCGCTGATATGGCTGCAATATCCATGCACAAGTCAGGCGGATCGCTTACCCAGAGTTCTGTCCTTTTACTTGGTGAAAATATGGACAGAGCCCACGTTCGTCAGATCATAAATCTAACACAGACAACCTCAGCAAGTTACCTGCTCTTATCAAGTCTCGATATCAGTAGACGCAATCTTGCACTTAGGGGCAGAGAATCTTTTGCCAAAGTCAAAGAGATGAGTGAATATGCAAGAAATGAGATCAATGCAATAGGTGACTACTACGCCTACGGCAAAGAGCTCATCGACGGCTCCAGTATATATGACTTCGACGTTACCAAGCTATGCGTATTCACCAAGCCCATCGGTCTTACCGGCATAGAAGTATATGATCTTCTCAGAGATGAGTACGATATACAGATGGAATTTGGTGATCTGGGAACCATCATGGCATACATCTCAATAGGAGATCGTATGCAGGATATTGAGAGACTTGCAAGCGCCCTGTCTGATATAAGGCGTCTTTACAAAAAAGACAAAGAAGATCTGGCATATGTTGATGCTGTAACTCCTAAGGTTGTATGTTCACCTCAGGAATCCTTCTATGCAAAGAAGGTATCTCTTCCGATACATGAAACAGCCGGGCGAGTATGCGGCGAATCAGTTATGTGCTATCCGCCGGGAATCCCGATATTATCGCCAGGCGAACTTATAACCGAAGATCTTATCGGTATGATCCTGTATGCAAGAGACAAGGGATGTTCTTTGCAAGGAATGGCTGACCCTTCCGCAGATAACCTTCAGGTACTGGAGGGGGTAAAGGGCGCATAAATGCGCCAAAAATGCCAAGGCATTTCGAGGGCGCATAAATTCGATAAAAATGCCAGGGCATTTCGAGGGCGCATAAATTCGATAAAAATGCGTTTCAAAAGGAGGCTGTTATGAAAAACAATTCTGAGATCTGGTTTTCAGACCAGCAGACAGACAGTGTATCTCTTAATATAAGAGTAACCAACCAGTTATATCATGGTATCAGTGAATTTCAGGAGATAGACGTCTTCCAGTCAGAATCATTTGGTAAGTTTCTGGTTCTTGACGGCGAAGTCCTTTTTTCTGAATCTGATGAATTCATTTATAATGAAATGGTAGCTCATGTACCTATGGCAGTTCATCCACATGTCAAGAAAGTTCTTATAATAGGTGGAGGCGACGGAGGTGTTGCTACAGAGTTTACAGCTTATCCGGAGATCGAACAGATCGATGTCGTAGAGCCTGACGAACAGATGGTAGAAGTCTGCAGAGAGTTTTTCCCTGAGAGTACAAGGGGATTTGATGATGAACGCGTGCAGATCTCCTATCAGGACGGGCTTCGCTTTGTAAGAGGCAGGGAAAATGAATACGATATCATCATCAATGATGCAACAGATCCATTCGGCCATTCAGAAGGTCTCTTCACCAAAGAGTTCTATGGAAGCTGTTTTAGAGCACTTAAAAGCGACGGCATAATGGTATATCAGCACGGAAGTCCATTCTTTGACGAAGAGGAATCCGTATTTCGCTCAATGCACAGGAAAGTGTTTAAGACTTTCCCCATAAGCAGGGTATATCAGGCCCACGTACCCACCTGTTCATCAGGTTACTGGACCTTCGGTTTTGCAAGTAAGAAATATCATCCCATTACAGATTTTGACGAACAAAGATGGAATGAGAGAAATATCAAAACTGAGTATTATACGACCTCTCTTCACAGAGCAGCATTCATGCTCCCACGATATGTAGTTGATATACTGCATGAAGAGGAACACTGATTTTAATATATATTTATAAGCACGAAATATTGGATCATCGATCCAATTATCCATTTATAAGTTTAGATCAAATTATATCTATGCCTTTGATGGCAGAAAGGAACTACTATGTCCAGATTACTTATAATCGGATGCGGCGGTGTCGCACAGGTAGCAATTGCAAAATGTTGTCAGAACAGTGATGTATTTACAGAGATATGCATCGCTTCAAGAACCAAGTCCAAGTGCGACGATGTTGCAGCAAAGCTCAAAGATACTACCAAAACAAAAATAACCACAGCACAGATTGACGCTGAAGACGTACCTGCTCTTACAGCTCTTATCAAGGAATATAAACCTGATGCAGTCCTTAATGTGGCTCTTCCTTATCAGGATCTTACTATCATGGATGCCTGCCTTGAAGCCGGCGTTCACTATATAGATACAGCTAACTACGAGCCTGAAGATACAGATGATCCAGCGTGGAGGAAGATCTACGAAGCAAGATGCAAGGAAGCCGGCTTCTCTGCTTATTTTGATTACAGCTGGCAGTGGGCTTATGAAGATAAGTTCAAGAACGCAGGACTTACAGCACTTCTCGGAACAGGATTCGACCCAGGTGTAACATCTGTATTTGCTGCATATGCCAAGAAACACTATTTCGATACAATTGATACAATCGATATCCTCGATTGCAACGGCGGTGATCATGGATATGCATTTGCAACTAACTTCAATCCTGAGATCAATCTTCGTGAAGTATCAGCTCCAGGATCCTACTGGGAAGATGGTCACTGGGTAGAGATCCCTGCCATGAGCATAAAGAGAGAATATAACTTCGATCAGGTTGGTATGAAGGATATGTACCTGCTCCATCACGAAGAGATCGAAGCACTTGCCAAGAATATGCCTGAAGTTAAGCGTATCCGCTTCTTTATGACATTCGGACAGAGCTACCTCGATCACATGAGATGTCTAGAAGACGTAGGAATGCTCTCAACAACTCCTATCAAGTTCCAGGGACAGGAGATCGTTCCGATCCAGTTCCTCAAAGCTCTTCTTCCTGATCCTGCTACTCTCGGACCAAGAACTAAGGGCAAGACCAATATAGGTTGTATCTTCACAGGTAAAAAAGATGGTAAAGAGAAAAAGATCTACATCTATAACGTATGTGACCATGAAGAATGCTATAAGGAAGTTGGTTCACAGGCAATCAGCTATACAACAGGTGTTCCTGCAATGATCGGTTCTATGATGGTCGTATCAGGCCTTTGGAATAAGCCGGGTGTATTCACAACTGACCAATTCGATCCCGATCCATACATGGAAGCACTGAACAAGTGGGGCCTTCCATGGGTAGTTGAAGAAAACCCTGTACTTGTTGATTAAAAACAAACTTGTACTTAAAAAGTACGCCACCCATCACTGAAATAGGTGGCGTACTTTTTCATTAATTCAGCATTGGGTATGGGATGATGTCCTTTGCATCTGTCTGGTGCTGAGCTATTATTTTCTCCATCCAGACCATGTCATACCAGCGGGAGAATTTGTAACCGCATCTGGTAAATCGGCCTATGAGTTTGTAACCCATGTGGTCATGGAAATTAATGCTGTTATTGGTCAGGTATTCGTCTTCTTTTTCAGGAGCTCCTATGCAGGCATATAGGTTGGTGATACCCTGCTTATAAGATATATCTTCAAGTATCTCATAGAGTTTTCTTCCAAGGCCAAGTCCTTTGCATCTATCAGAAAGATATATGGACATCTCAGCTGACCACTCGTAGGCTTTCCTTACATGGAAGGCACTTGTATATGCATAGCCTATGATACGGCCATCCTGCTCTACAACAAGATATGGATATTTGGCACTGATATTTTTGATTCTGTCTGTAAATTCCTCTACAGAAGGGACCTCGTACTCGAATGTTATCGCCGTCTTTTCAACATAAGGTCTGTAGACTTCTACAAGTTCAGGTGCATCCATAAGGCTTACTTCTCTTATGACGATGTCTTTATCTTTATATATTATCTTTTTCTTATCATATAATTTTTTTTCTTTATTCATATCTTTATCCATATAATAATCTCTATCAGCTTCCCTATTATACATATTGATCTGTGCCTTATTGTCTTTGGTCATCCTGCCACCTCCAAGTAAGGGCCTTACCGCCTATATATATCTATATATATCTATATATGTGCTATAATGCGCCATTATAGCACATATAGCAACTGTCAATGAGCACAATTTGTGTTATACTAACAATCGGAAACTTTCTTGATTTTCAAGGGTTTCTATTCTAGTAAGAAAGCATGGTCAAAAGCCAACAAGTATAAGCTATGAAAACATCCAATAAAGTATCTAAAACAAAAATAATAAAATACATCTCACTTGCGCTATTACTGATAATAATAGGATCAGCAATAGCATTTAAGATATATTCTCTAAACTATTACAAGGCTGATACTACCACTATTTCTGAGATAGAAGCACAAGGAAAAGCCGCTGTTTTAGACTATGATGATGACACTCTTTTGTTCATCCCACAAGACAAAGACTTAGTGAAGGCCGGAATTGTTTTTTATCCTGGAGGTAAGGTTGAATATACCGCCTACTCAGGGCTTATGTACGAACTTGCAGGAAGAGGATTTGTATGCATTCTTACCAGGATGCCTGAAAATCTGGCATTTCTTGATATCGGAGCAGCCTCCGGCTATGGGGATGTGATATCAGAGGTTTCCACATGGTATATGGCAGGCCACTCTCTAGGCGGCGTTGCAGCCGGCATATATATAAGCGAGCAGGTTCAAAGTGGCAATGATATGCCCTATGATGGCATAATCCTTCTTGCTTCATATATTACCAAGGACCTATCTGAAACTGATCTAAGATTATTGTCAATCTATGGTTCCAATGATAGCGTTATTAAAATGGAAAACTATGAAAATGGTAAATCCAACTGGCCGTCAGATGCTGCTGAATATGTGATTGACGGCGGTATACATTCGTATTTTGGATGCTATGGTATCCAGGCAGGGGATGGTGAACCTTCTATCACCAATATTGAGCAGATCGATCAAACAGCCGATATTATTGAAGAATGGGTCACTATGTCAGAATAAAAAGCTCAGGGCATTAGTATTTTATAATGGCATATAAAAATACAGACTTTTTATGGTAGGTTATTATGAGACTTAACGAGTTAAAGATTGGCGAGAAAGCCAGAATAGATGTAGTAGGAGGCAGGGGTGCCACAAGGCAGCATTTCCTCGATATGGGCGTAATCCCGGGTGCTAAGCTTGAAATAGTAAAATATGCACCTATGGGAGATCCTGTAGAGATCAGAATCCACGGCTATGAACTTACTCTGCGTCTTGATGATGCAAAGCAGATTGAAATAACCAAAGTTGATACTATAGAGGAAGAAGGCTCTGGTCAAAAGGCAAAAGCTCCAAAGGAAGATAAAATAGTCCTTCCTAAAGACAGAATTCTCAAATTCGCTCTTGTAGGTAATCAGAATTGTGGTAAGACTACCCTTTTTAACAGACTTACAGGATCCAATCAGCATGTAGGTAACTTCCCGGGTGTAACTGTAGACAGAAAAGACGGTTCTATCATAGGCTATCCCAACACTGTCATCACTGATCTTCCCGGAATATATTCCATGTCTCCATATTCAAGCGAAGAGCTTGTATCCAGGAATTTCGTACTTCTTGATAAGCCTGATGCGATCATCAACATAGTCGATGCTACCAATATTGAAAGGAATCTGTATCTGACAATGCAGCTTCTGGAGATGGATCGTCCTATGGTAGTAGCCCTTAATATGATGGACGAACTCACCGGCAATGGAGGTTCCATCAACATCAAGAAGATGACACAGATGCTGGGAGTCCCTGTTGTGCCTATATCTGCTGCCAAGAATTCGGGTGTTGATGAACTGATACATCAGGCTCTGACTGTTGCCAAGAACAAAACGCTTCCCGCAAAGCAGGACTTCTGCCTTGAAGATGAGAATGGAGGCGCAGTTCACAGATGCCTTCACGGCGTAGCCCACTTCATAGAAGACCATGCTACAAGCAGAGATCTTCCTGTTAGATTTGTAGCCAGCAAGATAATCGAAGGTGACAAACAGATAATACGACAGCTGGGCCTTGACCAGAACGAGCTTGAAACCCTTGAGCATATAACTATCCAGATGGAAAAAGAGCGCAACCTTGACAGGAGCGCTGCTATTGCTGATATGCGCTTTGCATACATAGGAAGAGTCAGTAAGGAATGCGTCAAGAAACCTCATGAGAGTAAAGAAAGAATCCGTAGTGAGAAAATAGATAAAATCCTGACCGGCAAATATACCGCAATCCCTGTTTTCATACTGATAATGGGTCTTGTCTTCTATCTTACCTTTAATGTTATAGGAGCAATCCTTCAGGAATGGCTTGAACTTGGCATTGATTCCTTATCACAAGTTACCGAAAAGCTCCTTATATCCCTTCATGTCAACAAGGTAATACAAAGCCTTGTTATTGATGGTATATTCGCGGGAGTAGGAAGCGTACTCAGCTTCCTTCCTATAGTCGTCGTCATGTTCTTCTTTCTATCACTACTTGAAGACAGCGGCTATATCGCGAGAGTTGCCTTTTTTATGGACAAACTCCTTAGAAAAATAGGTCTTTCAGGAAGAAGTATTGTTCCGCTCCTTATAGGTTTTGGTTGTACAGTTCCGGCTGTCATGTCCACGCGTACTCTTCCAAGTGAACGAGACCGCAAGATGACTATAATCCTCACTCCTTTTATGAGCTGTACAGCTAAGCTTCCGATCTATGCCTTTTTTGTAAATGCATTCTTCCCGGGCAGAGGCGGATTTATAATGACAGGTCTGTACGTTCTTGGCATAGCAGTCGGAATCCTTATGGCTCTCATATACAGGACCTTCATCTTCAAGGGTGAAGCTGTTCCTTTTGTTATGGAGCTTCCAAATTACAGACTTCCGGGACTTCAGAGTACCTTCCAGCTTATGTGGGAGAAGGCCAAAGACTTCCTCCAGAGAGCTTTCACTGTCATCTTCTTTGCAACGATCATAGTGTGGTTCCTGCAGAGTTTTAATTTCTACTTTGACCTGGTAGAAGATTCTGCCGATAGTATCATTGCCTTTATTGCAGGTATTATCGCTCCTGTACTGCGTCCCCTTGGGCTTGGCGACTGGAGGATAGTAACTGCTCTTATCAGCGGATTTATGGCCAAGGAAAGCGTAGTATCTGTTATGGAGATACTCTTTGGCTCTCAGGGCGGTGTATCAGCTGTACTTACACCTATCAGTGCAGGTGCACTCCTTATATTCAGCCTTTTGTACACACCCTGCGTTGCTGCAGTTGCTTCTATCAAAAGAGAACTGGGCGTCAAATGGGCAGGCGCCGTTATAATCTGGCAGTGCACAGTTGCATGGATAGTCGCATTTATATTTAAACTCGTTATCGGATTATTCTTCTGATGGAGCAGCTTTATAGAGCTCCTCAACGAATCTTTTGCCTATCTCGCTAAGGCCGTCTTTATGGATATAGCCTATCTCCATAGAGCTGTATGGAAGGTGAGCGCTTTCTCTAAGAGGTATAACCTTGTAATCGCTCCATCCTACAGCTCCTCTGACAGCGCCTGAGCAGAAAGTAAATCCATCTAGTTTGTTCATTATCTGAAGCATGGATGCCCTGTCAGAAACCTTGATAGTATACGGATAATCCTGCTCACCAAATATCTCTTCAGCCATATATAAAGGACTGTCCTTGCCCTGTTCATAGGTCAGAAGAGGATATTTGGTTATATTTTCATAGTCTATTATGTCCCTGTCTGCAAGTGGATGATTTTTGCCAAGATATACATAGAATCTGCAGCTTACGATCTTCTTATAGGTCAGGGTATTGTCTACAAAAAGCTTCTTTAAAGCTTCTTTGTTAAAATCACTAAGGAACAAAACTCCTATCTCGCTTACTGATGAGCTTACATCTTCTATTATCTTGGAAGTTGTAGTTTCAAGAATTGAAAAATGATATGTTGAAGCATCATAGTTTTTGACTGTATCTGAAAATGCTTCGCATACAAATGAATAGTGCTGTGTTGAGACGCTGAATATCTTTTTGGTATTACCTTTGCCATCATATCGCCATATGAGCTGATCATACTGATCACAGACTTTTTTGGCATAAAAAAGAAAGTCGGAGCCTTCACCTGTAAGGTTAACGCCCTTATTGGTTCTGTTAAAGATAGTGATCCCTGACTCTTCTTCAAGTCCTCTTATAGTATTGGTAAGTGTGGGCTGTGATATAAAAAGGCTCTCTGCTGCCTTGTTCATAGAGCCTGTCTGTGCCACAACCATTGCATATCGTAGCTGCTGTAGTGTCATCCAAAATCCCCTTAATAACTCAAAGTTCCCGCTTTGAGTGGACCAGCATTCCCAAAGCCTTTACAGTGGGAGGCAGTATATAAATCATTGTCACACTGTTAATCATTTTATGAATTCATGGCATGATATCTGCAAATTTTTATTCTGGGGTCCAAACTCGCTGCGCTCAGACATGTGGACCCCGGGCAGAATAAAAATCTCCATCTATCACGCTCATGAATTCTATAAAATGATTAAAAAGTGTGACAATGATTTATATACTGCCTCCCACTGTAAAGGTTTTGGGAATGCTGGTCTGTCTAAGTGAGAAGTTTAAGTTGATAACTTTTATTTTGGATAATATGCTAACATCTATAAATAAAATTGTCTTAGTCCAAAAAGATATATCCGGTAATAGACTAGGGCTATAAGCTGTAATCCCAGCCTTACATCAGGCAGATAGCGCCAGTGCTCCCGCATCCATCCTATATACTATATCTGCGTAATTATATGCCGTTTCTTCATGAGTTACGATTACAACTGCTGCGTCGTCTCTGGCCTTTTGTCTTAGAAGTTCAAAGACGATTTTGGTATTATGGTCATCAAGATCTCCTGTTGGTTCATCTGCAAATATTACAGAAGGATCATTGATAAGAGCTCTTGCAATTGCACATCTTCTGATCTCTCCGCCTGATAACTGACTAGGAAGATAATCCGCGCGGTCAAGAAGACCTAAAGTACTGATAAGATCGTCTGCTCTTTTGGTACAACTTCCTGCATTATTCTCATTTGATGTAGCATTCGCATTCACCGCTTTAACACCACTGGTATTTGCACTTCGCTTACTCTCTCTTGCAGGAAGAAGTATATTCTCTCTTACTGTAAGGCCGCTTATAAGGCTCTGTCCTTGGGGGATGAATCCGATATTTTGATTTCTAAATTCTGAAAAAATATCATCCTTTTGCTTATAAATATCAATATCATCGTACAAAACAGTTCCCTCTGACGGCTTCAACAGTCCTGCAAGCACGCTTAAAAGTGTAGTCTTCCCGCTTCCGGATCTACCAAAGATAACTGTTACCTTGCCTGGAACTATAGTTATATCTACTGGATCTATGATATTTATAACATTATCTTTTCTGCCTTTTTTGGCATTCTGAGTATATGATACCGATATATCTTGTGCTTTTATTATCATAATAAAGATCATCCCCTTTGGTCATGAATGATATATATACTGTCCATTTCTGCAAGGCCTTTGGTGTTGCTACACCGTCCAAGTGGGAAGTTTGCCCCCCTTTATTCTCTTAGTATCTTTGCAGTATCTACAGATACAGCCTTGTATGCTGATATAAGCCCTGATACTGCTCCTATAAAGACAACGCCGGCAAAGGTTATTAAGATATAGTATGCTGCGGTGAAAGCGCCGGGCAACAGATACGGAAGGTCAAGTTTTGTACCTATAAGTACACTAAATGAATACATGACAGCTCCTGTCATTATAATGCCTATAAGACTTCCAATCACACCAAGTATAAGAGCTTCTGACATAACAAGGATTCCAAGCCTTTTTCTAGATACTCCTATAACTCTAAGAGCTGCAAATTCTCTCTTCCTCTCACCTGTTATGATATAGAAAGCTGCTATAAGTATTACTGCCGCAAATACCCATATTGTTTTGATCAACAACGAGATCGCGGCAGATATTATTCCCAGCCTGTCCGAGGTAGAAGTCATCATGGTCTTGGATCTGACCGCTTTGACTTCGTTATGGCCAAGATTAATATCAGATACTATAGAATCAATGTCATATCCGTCTTTGATATCAATATATACAGAAGATATAACATCATCCGGGCTTTGCTTTGATAATATGCTTATCCCCTTATCCTGTGCTGCACCTATCAAAGTCTTAACCGTATCACCTGTTGTATATACTGCCGTATCAAGTCCTGTTCCGGTCTTTTCAAGCTTGCCAACTACAAGAAACTCCTTGCCATATAGTTTTAGCGTATGTCCTACTCTTGTAGAGAGCATGGATCCAACTATTATCTCATTGTCTTTAAGTACTCCCTTGTAACTTTCATGAAGCCATGGCTTAATAGTAAAATCCGTCTTTTCATCAAATCCTATTATCTGAACCTTGACACTGCAGCAGTCTGCATTGGCAGAAACAAGAAAGTACTGCGCTGATATCTTGTCTACTCCTTCTATATTTTCAAGTTCACTTAGTATACTCTTGTCCATATAGAAGTATCCTGGTGTCCCCTGAAGAAGGAGGTTTTTAAGGTCAACTTCAGATTCTGCATCCTTGGGAAGTACGATAATATCTGATCCCAGTCTTTCGTTAAGGCTATCAAGTCCGTTATTTAGACTCTTTATAAAAAGACTCCCTCCAAACAATGCTATTGTCAAAACCACGAGTATTATAAGAAGTCCCGCAGTTCTTTTTTTATGCATTATTATGTTTTTAAGCGGCAGTTTCCTTATGTTCACTTTGAAGCTCCCCGTTTTCTTTCTTGATAATACTAATGACAACATCTGCCACTGATACGATAAATGTAAGTCCGCTAAAAACTCTTACTGCAGGCTTAAAGATACTGATACATCTCATACTGCTCATCATGCAAAGTGAAAAAACTGTTCCGGGAACGAAGAATAAGCCTATTACGAGCGGTATCTGTGAGATGGTTATACCAAGCCTTACTTTATCATTCCTTATGATAAGAGACGCAAGTGCCTGTATACTAAGAACTGTTCCAAAAAGTGTTACGGCAAGCTGGGCATAATGGCAGGCCATCACATGCTCTTCTGACACGGGGCATGCTGCAAATGCAGTAAATGACCCGATTGCAATTACAAGAGCAAGAACAAGTTCAATTAGCTTTATATAATTCTTTTTAATATAATCCATGTTTATAATCTTCCTTTTCCATCATTTTATTTCATTCTTTAAATATTGTATTCCGGCTGGGGACTTGCCTGAGCCAGTTCGAAGAATTCGAGGATCTGTCGTCTCATCTCAAGGAATGATGCGCTTCCTCTCTGCCTTGGCCTTGACAGATCAACATCTATTATCTTACTGATCTTACCGGGTCTTGGAGTCATGATAACTATCCTGTCGCTTAGATATATAGCCTCATCAATATCATGAGTTACCAGTATCATGGTAGTCCCATCCCTCTTCCACAGCTCCAGTAGTTTGTCCTGAAGATCAGCTCTAGTAAAAGAGTCAAGAGCTCCCATAGGCTCATCCAGAAGAAGCGCTTTAGGTTCATTGATAAGCGCTCTTGCTATAGCCACTCTCTGCGCCATACCACCTGATATCTGGTGAGGATAGGACTTTTCAAAGCCCTTAAGGCCTACAAGATCTATATAGTTTGCGATAGTATCCTTTTTCTTCCTATAGACCTTTCTGGCCCTTAATCCGTAGGCTATATTGTTCCTGACACTAAGCCATGGAAAAAGGCTCCCTTGCTGGAACACATATCCTCTTGACGGATCTGCGCCTGTGATCGGTACGCCGTCTATAAACAGCTCTCCGTTTTGAGGCTTATCAAGTCCTGCTATAAGACGAAGAAGTGTCGTCTTGCCGCATCCGGAAGGGCCTATTATAGATATAAACTCACCTGGCTTTATCTCCAGATTTACATCCTTTAGAGCTTCAACCTTGTTTCCATCAGAATCTTTGTATATACGATTAACATTCCTTATGTTGATAGAACTTTTCATAAATAACCTCATTCTTTAACCTCATGTCGCGAGCAAAGCGAGTGACTAATGGTTCAAATTGATGGAGCTAGCGACATCAATTTGGGTTTGAAAGTGGGACACTTTCAAACTTTTACACCTTAACAACTCCCTGCTGCCATCTAAGAACTCTTTTCCTTATAAGACCTATTAAGAAATTGATAAAAGAAAAAAGAACAGCCATGATAACAATCGCAGCAAGAACCTTATAATATGCACTCCATACCTTGGACTGGTTAATATAATAGCCAAGACCGCCTGGCTGACCCAGCATCTCGCTCATTACAAGGGTTGTAAACGCCATAGCATTGGCAGAACCTATGCCGGTGAAGATATCAGGCATTGCATGAGGTATAGCAACATGAAGTATCTGATTGATCTGACCTCCGCCGAGAACTCTTGCAGCTTCATAGCTTTGCTTTGGAGTACTTTGTATACCCTGAGCTGTAAGGAATGCAATCTGAAACCATGCGCATATTACGATCAGAAATACAGCTGCGCTAAAAGAAGTAGGTAGAAGTGTAAGAGCAAAAGGCATCCAGGCAACCGCAGGTACTACTCCTGTTATCTTAAGAACAGGGAATACCCAGTAATATACCTTCGGAAACCATCCGATCAGTATACCGGTTCCGACTCCCAGAAGTACGCCGCAGCTAAAACCTGCAGCATAAAGTCTTATCGAATACAGCGTATTCTGGACTATGTAGCTTCCATCAGCGATATAGGCTTCTATGATCTGGGCCGGTCCCGGGAAAAAAGGCTGTGCAAAGATCTGTATCTTAGTCCCTCCTATATCCCATATAGCAAGAGCTATTCCCAGAAAGAACCTGAATGCGGCATTCTTGGCATATAGCTTTCTTCTATCTTTTTGAAAAAGTGATATGATTCCTGATATTCCATATATGAGAATAAGTGCTATAAGTACTACTATATAAGCACTGTTCATATTGAAACCAATCTTCAGATTCAAAAGATTTAGCGTATATGTCTTAAACTCTACATCAGCCTTTTGAGGGAATAGGATATTGACCAGGATAGCTGCTACAAATCCTGATATTGTAAATAAAATCTTTAGAAGCATATATTTCGTATTCTTATAATTATAAATACTGTTATCAATGTTTTTTATATCACTACGCTTTTGCCTGGCTGTTTTGATCGCAACTTCTACGTCCATATCAATCCTCTGATAAAGATTTGTTCTCACAGACAATCTTTATAATGATAGTCCGTGAGAACACAACAACTACTTCATTTGCATATTAAGAGGTAGGTGTCAAAAGTTCCTTTTGACACCATATGACTACCGGATTGTTCCGTTTCTTCGAAACTCTCACAATCCTCAAACATTCGCAAATCCGCACTACGTGCTACTTTGCTCATGTTTGGCGGGTCATAAATTCATATTCGATTTCGAGCAAGCTCGAATCGAAATGACTTTTGACCCTTACGTCATATTAATATTTTTTATTTCAATCAGTTACCCACATCAACTTTCTGATATACGGTATCAGTAAACTCTTCGGGATCCGTTTTTAGATAGCCGATGTCATACAGGCCACCTGCAAAATATCTCACATTATCTTCTACAGTCTCATCCCAGTTATCTGCATGCTGCGTTGCTGACGGATAGCCGTAGCTCTTTATAAGCTCTACTGCAAGGTCCTTATCTTCAATAGCAGCATAGTTCTTCTCTACGATGATATTGACTGCTTCTTCGGGATTCTCATATATCCATTCCTGAGCTTTCCTATAAGCTCGAAGGAGTGCCGCAACTTCTTCGGGATTTTCTTCAAGCACCTTGGTAGAGGCATATAGGAAGCAGCAGAATCTGTCCTTAAAATATTCATCCGTTCCAAGGTCGAAGATGATCTTCACATCTCCTGCCTTCTCATGGATTGATCCAAGTGGATCCCAAAGAGCTGCAACGTCTATCTCTCCGCTTGAAAGTGCCTCAAACTCAAGGTTACCGTCAGAATACGGAAGGAATGTCACCTCACCATTAGCAGGATCTGCAGATATACCTGCATTTTCAAGCCATAAGCTTGCAACCTGGTGAGGTGTTCCGCCTATCTCATCCACACCAATCTTCTTGCCCTTCAAATCCTCCACGGTCTCTATATCAGAATCAGGCTTTACTGCGAACTTGATGCATCCCTCATGAAGTCCGTCTACGACCTTAACATCTATTCCATTCTCGATAGATGGGAAGAACTGGAAATCCCCGTTTACAATCGGTATACTGCCGTTGTTAAGCCCGATCTTCCTGGTCTCAAAGTCTGCTGATATCAGTGTTACGTCGAATCCCTCTTCGGCAAAATATCCATTTTCATAGGCAATATAAATAGGCGCTCCGCAAAGGGCTCCGTCCTTGCCCGGGATATCGATCTTGCCATACTTGTAGTCTCCATCAGATACAGCATCTGCAGATCCTGCAGTATTAGAATCAGCTGTAGCTACCTTTTCATCTTCTATAACGCTTTCATTAGAAGTCACTGAGCAGGCTGTCAGAAGTGAAAGTGATAGTCCGACACAGACTACCTTTTTAAACAAATTTATACTTTTCATATTCATCCTCTTTTGAAATAAACTTGTCAGAGCGCTTCTATGCATTTATATAAGCGCCTGACGATCCCAATAATCAAGCTCCCATAAAGCCTTATGCTGCAGAGCTGTCTGCATCTAAAAGCCCTGCCGCCTTAAAGGCCTGATCCAGATCTTTAATAAGATCGTTAACATCCTCAAGACCTACTGAGATCCTGATAAGATTTGCAGGGATATCTGCAAGTTCTTTTTCCTCATCTGTAAGTTCACTGTGAGTAGTATCCGGTGAGTTTACTATAAGTGAACGCACATCTCCAAGATTTACAAGATAATGGAAGAGCTTAAGATTATTAAGGAAAAGAGCTTCCTGTTCCTTACTTCCCTTTATCCCGAAAGAAAGAAGTCCTCCGCCGCCTCTTGTAAGATGCTTGTCCGCAACTTCTTTATACTTATATGAGCTGAGCTTAGGATAGCGAACCCACTCAACTGCAGGTGAACTTTCAAGATACTCAGCGATCTTAAGAGCGTTTGAACTCTGCTTAGCTACTCTTTCTGAAAGGGTCTCAAGACCAAGGATTCCAAGATATGCATCATTGGGTGAAAGCGCTGCTCCAAGAAGGTTAAGGTATACAAGTGTTGCACGGAATATGAAGAAGTTATCCGGGAACACATCCTTAGGACTCTTGCCCTTAAGCATTACGATAGGTTCGTAGAACTGAGGATATTTATCTTCTGTATAGTAGTCGAGCTTATCATTATCAAGGATGAGACCTGCAATGATATTGCCGTGTCCTGTAAGACCCTTGGTTGCAGAATATACTACGATGTCAGCTCCGTGTTCAAGTGGTCTGTATATGTAAGGAGTTGCTACTGTATTATCAACAACAACAGGTACGCCGTACTTATGAGCTACCTTGGATATAGCATCTATATCAGGAAGATATGCATTGGGATTGGATATTGACTCAAGGAATATTCCCTTTATGTCATCTCCTTCAGATAACTCCTTATCAAGTGCCACAGGATCAAGGACATTTCTTGTAAGCTTTATCTTCACTCCAACTTCAGGGAAGAGTCTGTCGAAACTGTCTATTGTTCCTCCATACAGATAAGGTGAAGCAAGGATTGTTCCGCCCTTAGCTGCAAGATTTAGAAGTGTGAATGTGATAGCAGCCATTCCTGATCCAACAGCTACAGCGTTCTTAGCTCCTTCAAGCGCCTTAACTCTTTCAGAAAAATAAGTTACAGTAGGATTTCCAACTCTTGTATAAAGATATCCTGCTTCTTTATAAGTAAAAAGATTCTCAGCATGCTCTGTGTCTCTAAAGTCAAACGCTGCTGTGTGATAGATCGGAGGTGAAACTGAATACTTGTTATCTGCTGAATCATAACCTGCCAAAATCTTCAAAGTATCAAAACCGTATTCTCTGTCTGCCATAATCATTACTTCCTTTCTAACTCTTGTGTGCTTGTTACTACTAATACATCTGCAAGCTAAACTTTAATGTCTTGCCGCATTTGTATGTACTTAGTTGCCTGGGTGGTTCGTTAGTTGTTTGGGTGATTTGTTAATTGTTAGAACTTATATTGCCATCGTAATGAATATGCGTCCATAACCGATTGCTGATAGTTGCTATAAATATATTTAAGTGGTATAGGCGTAATTTTGAGCGGTTATAAACTCAAACCTACTACTTAGACGTCTCAGTATCATCAAGGAATTTACAAAGACATATAGTACAAATGGGAGGTTTTAGTTTATAAATAAGCCAAAAATCCCTCGGCTTTGTTATAAGCCGAGGGATTTTGTATTAACATTTTAGAGATATTAACTTTTATATTATGACTTGTGACCCTTACGTCATATTATTTATTCACATACCCATGAATCTATGCTTACATCTCCTGCAGCTGTAAAGAAGAGATTTTGAACACCTTCAAGACCTGAGGCTTCTGCTGTTACTTCAATAAGATCACTAGAAGAAGGTACAAATACATATGCAACTGCTTCTCCATCTGCAGACTCAGTTGTTACACGGATCCATGTATCTTCAGGGGCCTTAACCGTAAGCTTTATAGTAGCAGCTCCTGATCCAAAGTCTACGCCTGATACTCCCGCCCAGTCGCCTTTTGATAACTTAAGAAGAGTATCACCGCTTCCTTCAAATGAAGCTCCGCCCTGCCATGCTAACGCGCTTGCACGACTTATGCTATAGGCATCTACGCTGCAAAGCTGCTCAACACCTTCAAGTGTACCCTTGGCATCACCAAAGAGGCCATCCTCCATAGGGAGCTTGTCTACATGTGTGGTTCTGTAACCCAGCATCTCGCCGTACATCTTCTTGTTAAGATATTCTGCGTGATAGAAGATATACTGCTGATCATTGAAAGTGATGATAGTATGATGGTTATTGCCTGTTGTTCCGAAGAAATCTCCGGGATTATTAAAACATGTTCCCTGATAGGTGAATGGTCCAAGAGGCGATTTAGAAGTCATATATCCTATCCTTGCATTACCATAAGGGCCGCCTGACCAGTTAGTACAATATGAATAGTAATATGTATCACCTATTTTATTGATGCCTGAATCTTCAAATCCCCACGGAACATCGATCTTAACAACCTCTCCGTCCAGGTGGATCATGTCATCTGCAAGTTTTACTGCTCTAAAGCTCTCAGGAGCTTCTGCCTTGCCTTCAGGAACTCCTCCTCCAAAGTAAAGATAACCTGTTCCATCATCATCTACAAGTACAGCAGGGTCGAAAAGCCATATAACTCCTTCAATACCAGGAGTATCGCGTGGTACAAGAGCCTGTCCAAGCGGATCTTCCCAAGGACCTGTGGGTGAATCTGCTGTAAGAACACCTATTCCATTACCACTATTAGCAAAATAAAGGAAGAATTTCTCCTTACCATCGATCACTTTATGACAAGCACAAGGTGCCCATGAGTTCCCCGCCCATGATGCTACGCCGCTGCCGCCTGCGACCATGATAGCACCATGATCTTCCCAGTTTACAAGGTCTTTTGATGACATCATATTAATGGTTCTGATATTGCCATATTCATTCTTGGAAGGCTTATTATCCATAGCCATACCATCATTGGTAGCATATACATAGACTCTGTCATTGTATACCATAACTCCGGGATCTGCACTAAAGCGCTGAGTCATACAAGGATTGTGATCTGTTATATCCTTGTATCCTTTTGTGAGTTCAAGGTTTTCAAATAATTCTTCTGCTTTTGATACGTCTGTTACTGTCATATTGTTTTCATCCTCTTCATATGTGTTTTCAAGGCTTTCGGCTTGTGCACTTACTTCTGTGCTATCTCCATCAGAAGCTTGACTACTGCTATTATCACCGGCTACCTTATTTATATCAGCTCCCGCCTTATTTGAAGCACATGCACATAGCAGACATGATAGTAGTACTGCCAACACCTTATATAATTTTTTCATTCCCCTATAAGCTCCCCTCATTTAGATATCTAATCTTATGCCGTATGATTATTGCCTATATTGTGATCACCTAAGGACATCATCATAGTAAAAGGCTTAAGAAGATCTTTTTACTACTAATTCATGATAAAAAAAAGCAAGGAATGAATCTTCTCATTCCTTGCCGTTTTAATGTCATAAAAGGCACTGTTTTACATTTTTACAAAAATACCTGTAGCATCCTTAGCTTAAATGTAATAAAGTAGTTGGCAAAAGTTCCTTTTGACTCTTACATCGTATAATAAGTAGCTATACAAATAAAAGGTGATAGAACGCAATATATTTACACTATCTGCTTATAATATTATCGGGATTTTAATTATTATTATTAACTATTTACTATCTTTTTCCTACTTGCCGTAAGATCATTAATGATCTCGCCTGCTATGATAAGCCCTACAACTGATGGTACAAAAGCTGTTGATCCTGGAATATCACGCCTTTGGGTACATTTTCTTACAGTTCCCGGAGGGCAGATGCAGTGCTGCCTGCAGCTTATTGACATATCTTCAAGAGGCCTCACCGGCTTTTCTTTGGAATATACTACTTTAAGAGAATCAATTCCTCTTTTCCTGCACTCTCTTCTCATGACCTTGGCAAGAGGGCAGATGGAGGTATCATAGATATCTGCAACTTCAAAACCTGATGGATTAACTTTATTGCCTGCTCCCATTGATGATATCACTGGCACTTTCAGCTTCTTGGCATTTTCGATTATCGTAAGTTTACCGGTTACTGTATCTATTGCATCTACTACATAGTCATACTCGGTGAAGTCAAACTGATCAGCAGTCTCCGGCAGATAGAAAGTCTTAAAAGTTCTGACTTTGCAGTTGGGAGATATTTCTTCTATTCTGTCCTTGGCAACGTCTACTTTGTACTTGCCTACTGTCTTCCTTGTAGCAAGTATCTGTCTGTTGATATTAGTAAGGCATACCTTGTCATCATCTATAAGATCAAGTGCACCTATTCCGGATCTTGCAAGGGCTTCGACTGTGTATCCACCTACTCCGCCTATCCCAAAAACTGCAACTTTGCACCTTGATAACTTGTCCATGGCATCCTTGCCGTATAATAACTGAGTTCTTGAAAATTCGTTTAACATTATATAACCTTTCCATTCCCTACCACATTGCTAGGAATTATACTAAAATAAGTCGCATATAATGTCAACATCATGTAGCTTTTACGATGCCATTTTTAATCTAATGTCGCGAGCAAAGCGAGCGGCTAATGGTTCAAATTGATGGAGCTAGCGACATCAATTTAGGTTTGAAAGTGGGACACTTTCAAACTTCTCTTTGTCATAATACCATCATCCATTTCGTACACTTCATCACACAGTATCCTTATATCTTCCGGATTATGACTTGCTACAAGTATTGTTTTTCCTGACTTCTTAAGATCAAGAAGTAGTGATCTTATTTCATCCACTCCCTTATTATCAAGGCCGTTGAAGGGTTCATCCAAAATAAGACACTCCGGATCTTCCATTATAGCCTGAGCTATGGCAAGTCGTTGCTTCATTCCCATAGAATACTTGGATACAGATTTCTTTTCTTTGGGATCAAGGCCTACTTTCCTCATAACATCTTCAAGATATTTTTTATTAAGCTTATTATTTATAGTATATAAGTAAATTAAGTTTTTAATACCTGAAGCATTTGAAAGAAATGCCGGACCTTCGATTATTACACCCGTTTGCTTTAAAATGCTGTCAGTTTTCCTAAGCTGTCCATCTATTTTGATCTCTCCACTATCGATAGAAACCAAGCCGCAGATTGCTTTAAAAAGAACGGTCTTCCCGGCTCCATTTCGACCTACGATTCCTGTGATAGTGCCCGGGCAGCATTTTAGACTAACACTTTTAAGAACCTTGTGCTTTCCATATGCTTTTTCAATGTTTATAAGATCTATCTCCATAGATTCACTCTTCCTCGTCTATAAAATTAAAGTCGATTCTTCTTATCAGATGCACATCTATCGCTACACATATGATCACAACACACGATAGAATTAGCAAATACATATTCCACCTATCAAAGCTATCTATATGATTAGAGTTATTATCAACTAAATTCATCCATGAAAACGGTGATATATATCTGATCCATGGGAAACAATACGCCAGATTCTCTTTGATTATCACCAGACCGGAAAAACACGTACCCGTAATTACAGCTACTAGTCCTGAACTCATCAGTCCAACTGTAAACATGATAATTCCTAGTATTATCGACAATATGATCATTCGAAGCATCACATTTAATGTAGCTTCAAATGGGGAGAACTGATTTATCAGTAAATATGGAACAGAAATCTGAATATCAAAAACAGTAGCAGCATCAGTGAGCGCAATTGTTTTGTATATCTTCCCCCAGCCGCTTTCTAATGATATATACGGTAGCATCACCAATATGCTCATGAGTTCATTGGCAACAGCAATTAAAATACTTACTCCTACGATTTTCGCATATGCATCTGCAAGCCATCTTTTTCTTCCTTTTCTTATGATCGTATAAATCTCTTTTCTCTCCATAAATGGTACTGAAGAAAAAATGTATGTCGTTATCAATCCATGCGTAAGCTGCGAATATACATAGCCAAACAGAAATGGGAAAAGCCAGATACTGCTCTTACAGCCGGATTCTATTGATAAAGCCCTTATTCCTGATGTAAAAAAATGCATCAGAGCAAATTGAAACAAAAGTGCAATGTATACTTTTGGACAAAAGAAGAATCTATTTACTTCAGATATAAAATGAGAAAATCTAGTCATCCAATATAATCCCTTTCTATTTTTCTCATCATGAGACCTCCAATCAAAAATACTATTGAAACAGCTAACCCAATCAAAATAAAGATCGTGAAAGCCGGAGACTTCCAGCCTACATGCTGTTCCCAGAATATATCATACAGAGTATATTTAGATGTCAGAAACATGGTGATAAGATCACATAAATATCTTCCAATAAATGGAAATGCAAATACTATCATTCTATTCTTTGCAAACAGCGACACGTATGCCGATAATACAGATAGTATTCCTGATAACAATCCGTATCTAAAACCAGATAGAAGAAAGAACAATATATAGTGGTGATTATTTAAAAAGAATTTAAAACATGAATAATTAGAAGCAACGTAATATGTCATGCTTTCATCATCGCACCATGGAACAAATAAATGCATGATCACCGCAAACAAGGTTATTCCAAGGGTTATAATCATCGTACTTGAAACAAAAACAGAAATAACTTTTGAAAAAATATACCTGTGCAAACCAACATGCATCAACTGGCTTCTATAATAATTGTTCTTTATATCCAGATAAATCGAATCTGCATACCCATATGCTCCTGCTATCAGAATCAGCATTGCAGGTATTCCATACATTATTATCTCAAAAGCATATAAAACATCGATATTAATATTCCTTTCTTCTAATAATGACAATATCAATATGAAACTTGTCGCTATTATTCCAATAGGCAGTCTGTACGATAATATTATCCTTAGTATGTCTGATTTAAGCATCCTGACCATCTGTTACAACTCCTGAGTCCATGGGATTATTTCGTCACCTGTCTGAGCATCAATAAACACCTGTATTTCTGATTCATTATCACCTGATATTTCTTTTCCTTTTATTATCCATATAGGATACGCTTCATAAGTGCCGTCATCACTGGATAGATCAACGTAGTAAACCAATTCTGCACAATCAAATACATATGTACTGTCGCCCAGGATGTCATTGAATTTATCTGAAACCGCGTCAAACACAGTATCAAATTCTACGACAGAATCTATCTTTTCTTCATCGGCAAATTCAAACACCTGATCTATATTCAGACTAAAAATACCATTTTCATTTACCATTGCATTTATTGGATAGTTCTCAACATCTTCATTAACGAATGTACTAACGTAAGGATAATAAATCGGAACTCCATTAAAAATCTGTCTTAGAGCAACATAATAACAGTCATCTTCCTGAGTCCATTGATCTTTATTTTCACTTGGATCTATATTACCGTTCATATCATAATGAACTTCTTCGTTTTGAAGAGTGCTATGATCAAGAGAATAGCTAACATACTCAAAATCAGAGTCAAACCCAAGTGCTTTTAGGAAATCTCCTATCTGTGAATACGCTTCCTGACGAGATTCAAATGGGAGATCCTCCTGCGTCGAAAATTTATCTGCATTATAATCGTCAAATTTCTTTTCTATCCTAAATGCAGCTGCATAATTACTGAAATTACAGTTACCACGTAAATAAGAAAAATTACTACTATTTGGTCCTGATGCTAAATAAAAACCATTATACACATTTATGTATGAAGTATAGTCTTTCTTATTTCCGCATTCATCCTCCGATGTATTTGAATAGCTATCGTAGTCTTTAGCTTCCTGCAATAGATCACCTTCTACTTTAGAAGTATCTATTTTTTGTAATGAAGCACTGTAACTACAAAGATTATCCAATGAACCATAGGATATCTCTCCATCGAATGTTACTTTTCCGTCTATATTCTTATACTCAGTCGGGACACTCGCTGTACTAGCCATATTATCAGATGATTGAATGGTATTTTGACTGTTATCTATATTTGATTCAGAATTATTGTTTTTAGATTTATTGTTTGCACATCCGATTAAAGTCATTGAACACAATAAAAGCATTATTACTATCTTATTCTTCATAGCAGCTCTCCTATTAGTAAATAGGGAAATGCAGTCAAACTACATTTCCCCGTATAATGATTAGTTATGGAGTATATCTTCCTGTTGCGTTTAAGCTCTTACTAAGGCCGGAACCATATACAGCCTTCAGATAATAATACTGATTAGAAGGCGCTGTAGTTTTATATTCTGTTCCCTTGCTATCTCGTACACCTTTTGTTGACAGATTAAGTACCTTTGAATTCGAAGCAATCCTGCTATCTTTAAGATTAATTGATGTAACTATCATCGTTCCAATTCCTGTAAACGTATCGTTTGTAACATAGAATTTATTCTCCCAATTTGCACCACCTGCCTTTTCAGTACGCTTTGATTTGGGGTCCTGATTCTGTCCGTCTTTTGTTACTGTCAAAGTAAAACTCGTTGTAGCAGCTCTAACTGGAATTGCAAAGAATGTCAGCATCAACATTGCAATAATGATAATCCTACTTGTTTTTCTCATGATAACCCCCTTCTCTTTTTTAATTTTTCAGGAACAATTGGCTCATACATTCTACCCATGCATAGAGAATCTGCCTTCTCAACAGCATACTTCTCTGCAATAGATAATATACATTTGCCCACATATTCCCTTACTGTTTCTTTTTTCATGATGTACATCTCCCTTTTAGTACTCGTTATAACGATAGACATAGCATAACATACTATTTGTTCTTTTTTTGAACCGCCGTCCCCAACAACACTTTTTCCGTCCCCAACAACACTTTCATGTTTTTTCAAAACTTTTTTAGTGTTACACTATTGAAGAATAACTAATGGGAGTTAACAAATACAATGCATACTTGGGAATACGTGTGGGAAATACTTATCAATAATCTAGAAAGCTTTTTATTTCTTGTTTTTATGGAAGATAAAATGAAAAAAACTCATCGCTTCACTAAAATAACATCTATCATATATATGATTATATATATTTTATTAAACTCATCTGAAACAAGTCTTTTAAACTATTATCGAATTGATTCTGGTATTAGCTATATTTGTGGATTTTTTTTCTTCTTGATATTTTCACTTATTTTTTATAATCAGAAGCTATCCTTAAAGCTGTTATTTTCAGGTGCATATCTTGCAATCTTATTCGCATCAGACATTATAGTCCCAACCCTTTTTCAATGTGTCTTTCACGTAGAACCCAAAACAATTCTTGCAGGGGGATATTTAAGAGCTCCTGCAACGTTGATATATATATCATGTATAGCTGTTTTTGTTTTTTTATCACATTTTATTAAATGGAAGTATATATCATTATCTCCACTCGAAACAATATCATATAGCGTCTTATGTCTAATCGGATTCTTCTTCGGACAATATATTGTTGCAGAAACCATAAAATCTTTCACCTTATTCAAAAACATGAGTTTTAGTAATGAACTCGCAATTGTATCTTCGCTATATTGCTTTCTTTTTTTACTCTTACTAACATACATTTATATACTGAACTACACAAAAGAACAAAATAGGAACCTATTAGCGGAAAAGCAGCAATTGCTGCTTGAAGAAGCTGATTATAAAAATCTCATTGAAACAACAGAATCTTTACGAAAACTTAAACACGATATGCAGCATCACCTATCTGCCATTCAATTTTTAGCAAACAATAAAAGCTACGACGAGCTTAATGAATATATTGAGAACTATGTAGGTTCTTTTGATGAAATGAATAAATTCATATCTACCGGAAATTCTGCAATTGACTGCATATTATCCACATGTATTCCTAAAGCTGAACAGAAAGGTATAAAAGTATCCTATGTATTAACTGTTCCAGATACTTTTTCTCTTAATCCGATTCTAACGTCATCCTTATTAGGAAACCTATGGACTAATGCACTCACCGCTTGTGAGAATCTCATAAGAACTGATAGTTCAATCATTCCATCGATTGATTTTTATATAAAACCAATTGAAAACATGCTTTTAATTAGTATAGAAAACACTTACGATGGTATTTGTAAAAAGGATTCTGCTGGCAATTTTCTTTCGACAAAAACTGGAAAACTAAATGGAACCGGGCTTAAGCGTATAAATGAAATTGTAGATCAAAACGATGGAATAATTGAAATAACTGAACATGACAATCGTTTCTGTGTACATATTATGTTCCCATTAAAGGAAAAAACAACAAATGAAAATAGTAATCCTTGAAGATAATAGAATCGAATATGAAAGAATAAAACAATCTCTTGAAGATTGGGTCGAAAATTATGATATAGAGCTTTCGTTATTGCACTTTGAAAACGCCGAATCTTTTTTTAACGACCCCCAAAACTACAGTCCAAATATAGACCTGTTTTTACTTGATATAGAAATGGGAAATATGAATGGAATAGAAGCCGCCAAAAGACTTAGGCTTCTAGATTATAAGGGAGATATTATTTTTCTCACAGCTTTCAAGGATTTTGTCTTTGAAGGGTATAATGTCCATGCATTTAATTACCTCTTAAAGCCATTAAATAATGATATCTTTTTTAGATGTTTATCAGAGATTGAAAAGAAGCGTCATTCCAATTGTTATATCTACCGTAACAAGCAGCAAATCACAGTATCTATTCCTTATCATGAAATAATATCATTTTCAGTTAACAGACATTATGTTGATATAACAACCACAAAAACTGTGTACGCGCAATACAATAACCTAAATACAATTATTAATTCTTTACCGCGACAATTCGTTCAAGTGCATCGCTCATATATAATAAATCTATCTCACGTATTTAAGTTTAGCCAGAATAAAATACACTTATCAAACGGGAGTACTGTTGAAGTAGGAAGAACCTATCTTAAAAACTTCAAAACACAATACTTACAATATACTACACGTTTTAACAGAAATGAGGAATTCCAATAATGGAAGCATTAGCAACAAAGCTAACATATCTTTTTATTTCCTGGACAAATAAAGAATACTCTAACGAGGATATCGAAATCTATGATTATGGTTTTCAGTGTTTTCTCAATTCCATCACTACAGATTTGATTCTTCTATTCTGGGGACTAATCACACATAGTCTTTTGGAAACAATTTGCTGGCTTATAACCTTTTGCATTTATAGACATCATGCTGGAGGTGCTCATGCAAGTACCAGTATCAGATGTATTATACTTAGTTCACTTTTGGGAATATCTAATTATGCTATTCTCAGATTCGCTGACTATATTATTCCGCTAATTATGCCAATATACATAATATCTCTTATTATATGTATTTTGTTTGCACCGATACAATCAAAAAAGTATCTTTCTCCATTAGAAAGAAAGCGAGAGAAAATAATTTCAGCCGCAATAATTTCACTTTCTATTATTGCATCACATTTCGTCAGCAATTCTATAAGTATCTCTATTAGTTATAGTCTATTTATCGCTAACATTCTTATAGTCATAGCTACTTTCAAAGATAAAAATAGGGTATCAAATTACTGATACCCTATTTCCATAAAATAAAATAATAATCAGCTCAGCATTCCTGCCATTACAAATACCAGAGGTGAATTCCAATAAATAGTGATCTCATTAAGTGAGTAGCAATCGATGTGGTCAAGGTAACACTTCATGGGTGCTGATCCTGCCGGTACTTCTTTGGCTCTCTCATCCTGAAGGCCGACATTTGGACCGCCTGATACAAGACCCGGCCATGGTTCTTCTATATCATCTACTGCTGTAGGACGAAGGTGCGGATTCTTGAATGCCTTTTCGCCATTACCTGTTACGTAGCTTACGTCCATGCTGTTGCAACCAAGGAGGTAATCAAGTCCTGATGTGATCGCATCTTTATATTCAGGCTTTCCTTCTATCTTCTTATCTGTAACAGTAAGGATCATAAGGTATTTTAAAAGCTCCATGTTACTGCCCCAGATGAAGTCTTTGGCTTCTATGCAAAGACCAAATCCGTTTTTCTTTGCATTTGAAAAAAGCCTGTCTGCTTCACCTGTGAAAGCCTTCTTTATCTCTTTATTAAGGTCATCGCCGTCATTCTTAAGAAGGATTGACATTGATCCAAGACCTGCTACTTCTGCCCATCCAAGGCATGTAAGTACATTGCCCTGATAGCCTTTTTTAGTAGCATTCTTATCAAAAGATAATAATCTATCTTTTTGATATTTTATATCTTCATAGTATTCTTTATCACCTGTAACTTCATAAAGAGAAGCTGCTGCCCAGAATCTATTTGAGATATCTTCAGCTTCATCATACTGACCTGTGTTTGATCCTTCTGCATTAAAGAACAGGAGCTCGTCAGGATTTTCCTTAAGCCACTTGTATGCTTTCTTTGAAACTTCTAAGAGACTGTCAGCATAAGCCTTGTCATAATCCTTATAGATGCTGTATGCAAGAGCAAATACAGCTGCTATGTCTGCTGTAGCAAGTGATGATACAGGGAAAAGTAAGAGCTCTTCCTTGTCTTCTTCTGGCATAACAAAAGGAGCGTGGCAAAATGTAGTTACTTTATGCCATACAGAGCCGTTTTCTCTTTGCATTTTCTTAAGAAAATCTAGCTCCACCTTTACTTCTGCAAGGATATCCGGAAGATTACCTTTATCGCATTTTACTTTTGGAATATTAAATTCTACTTTTAATATATCTTCAAAAAATCTTACACCATACAGAATATGTGCGACTGCTACAGCGCCAGCTGTAGAATACCTGCCATAGTCACCTGCATCATGCCAGCCACCAGTCACATCCACAGGTTCTGTGTCTTCTCCGTAGACTGTTGCCTTACTCATATGGCAAGGCTCGTGGTAATACTGCCCTGCATACTCCTTAGAAAGAGCATCTCCGCATCTAAGGAAGTAGAAACACTTACAGATATCCTTCATAAGACCATCATACACATCTTCTCCTATTTCAAAAGATGTAGAGCGGACGTCACCGGACGTGACATAGTATTTTCCTTTGTCCTTAAAATCACTAAAATCTGCTACGCTTACATCTTCTCCGGAGATCTCATCTGTTCCGAAATGACTCAACTTGCCTTCGTAGACGGTCTTATCATTTAAGTCTTTGATATTGAATTCAGATCCCCCAAAGTCAAGTACCGCCTTCTTGCTGCTATCAGGTGTAAAGCCCACCTGATTCATAAAAATACGTCCCATAATAATTCCCCTCTTTGTTTTTTATTACTAATAGCATCATATAGATGATATCAGTATTGTGACCTCAAGTTTAATCATATCACAGGCAATACTTTTTAAATAGGTAGATATTATTAGGAACATTTTCTTTTACCCTCATAAAAAACAGAGCGGTGAATTATCTCACCGCCCTATCTGATCCAAATTCACTTTTATGTTATTTTAACAGTTCAAGTCTTGAAGGATCGTTTGCAAATACTTCTTTTGCATTGTCCTTAGTAACTACTACAGGAGGAAGCTCATAGATCGGAACTTCGATGACACCATTATCTACCTTAACATCTGTAGATGGCATTCCCTTACCTGCCTGAAGTGAATCGATGATCTCGATTGTCTTGGCAACAAGATCCTCAGTTGGCTTAGCTACTGTTGAGTACTGACGTCCCTGCCATACCCATTCAACTGACTCGTTCTCTGCATCAAGGCCTGATACAACAGGAATGTCCTGACCAGCGTTCTCACAAGCTGTGATACATGCTCTTGCTATACCATCGTTAGGGCACAGAACACCGTCTATGTTCTTGTCAGAATAGAAGCCTGAAAGAAGTGAATCCATTCTTGACTGAGCCTTTGCATTATCCCAGTCAACTGTTGCACACTGTGTGAAGTCTGTCTGGCCGGATACAACTACGAGTGTTCCGTCATCGATCTTGGGCTGAAGAACTGACATTGCACCTGTGAAGAAGTTAGGAGCATTAGGGTCAGCAGGTCCGCCGCCAAAGAGCTCGATGTTATAAGGTCCCTCACCTTTTTCTTTTGCAAGGCCATCAAGAAGTGCCTGTGCCTGAAGTTCACCTGTCTTGACAGAACCGAACTGAACTACTCCGTCAACGCCTGATGTGTTCTCAAGAAGTCTGTCATAACCTATTACATATACTCCTGCTTCCTTGGCCTGTTCCAGAACTGATCCAAGCTGTGATCCGTCTACAGGTCCTACTACTATGACCTTAGCGCCGTTCTCTATCATAGACTCGATCTGCTGTTGCTGCTGTGTTACTTTCTGATCCGCTGCCTGTACGATTGGATTATATCCTGCATCTGTAAGCTGCTGTGTGAACATTTCCTCAGCTTCTTTCCAGTTCTGAGTTCCAAGCCATGGAAGAGATACACCGATTGTTGCGCCCTCTTCAAATCCTGGCATTTCACCTGACGTAACTGCGCTATTATCTGAAGCTCCGCCAGACGCCGGCGTTTCAACATCTCCCCCTCTGCTTCCGCCACATCCGGTTAATGATGCTATCATCAGACTGGCAACCATAACCATTGACATAAATGCTCTTTTTCTCATTTTTCACCCTCCTAAATTGTTTTTCGCTATTTATTTAAGGCCCGGCATAATATAGCAGGCTTGCCTTCCAGACATCACTTTGACTCTTTACTTGGGAACAATCTTCCGATTATAGAAGCCTTGCCGCTCTTTTTGTTGTATACATCAAAAGCAACTGCTGCAAGAAGTACAAATCCCTTGATAACCTGTGTCTTGTCTGCGCCAACTCCCATAAGCATCAGTCCGTTGTTAAGAACAGCCATTACAAGACCACCGACGATTGTTGCAAGGATAGTACCAACACCACCTGATACAGCTGCGCCGCCGATGAATACTGATGCAATCGCATCCATCTCCCAGGATGTACCATCTGCCGGTCCTGCTGCTGTAGAACGTCCTACGAACAGGATACCTGCAACTGCTGCAAGAAATGACATATTGACCATTGTAAGGAAATAGGTCTTCTTTACATTAACACCAGAAAGAGCTGCTGCAGACTTATTACCACCTACCGCATATACATGACGGCCATACTCAGTACGCTGAGTGATAATGTGATAGATAATTGTAAGAAGCAGAAGGATAAGTCCCGGTACCGGGAAAGATGTTCCCACACGACCTGATCCAAACAACCAGGTAAAATAACCTATGAGAACTGACATAAGGATTATTCTTATAACTACTGCCCATAACGCATCCTTCTCACCTGTTCCGTCACCTGAATGTTTGTACTTTCTTATCTGAGCGATCATGTAGCATACTATTCCGATGATTCCAAGAAGAAGTGTAGAATTGTTCATTCCTGTGAATGCCGGTCCCCATTCGGGAAGATAACCTGCTCCAAACCACTTAAGTTCCTCGGGTGCAGGTACTGAGATAGAATGTGAGATCCAGATAACCCCTCCTCTGAATATCATCATTCCGCCAAGTGTTGTGATAAATCCCGGAATACCCAGCTGTGATAAAAAGAATCCATGCCATGCACCTGCAAGTATACCAATCGCAATAGCAACAAGAACTGCACACCACCATGGAATATTGTAGTCTCGTGCAACAAGCGCCATGACCATTCCGGCAAAACCTGCAACAGAGCCAACCGACAGGTCGATCTGACCTATAACGATAACCATCAGCATACCCAGAGCCAGTACAAGTACGTAAGCATTACCTGATATAAGATTCTGAACGTTGGAAGAAGTCAGCATCCTTCCTCCTGAGATGATATCGAATATGATAACAAGAAGTCCCAAAGCAAGAACCATCGTATATTGGCGAAGTTCCCCACCCAATATCTGTTTGATGTATTTCATTATTGTATCCACCCTTTCCTATCCCATATATTAGTTTGATGTAATCGTCATCTTCTTCATCAATCCTTCCTGATCAGCTTCACTACTTAGAAGTTCACCTGTAATGGTTCCTTCGAAGATAGTGTAGATTCTGTCTGCCATACCCAGAAGTTCAGGCAGTTCAGATGATACCAGGATGACAGCTTTCCCCTCATCAGCCAGTTGATGTATCAGCTTGTAGATCTCATATTTAGCACCCACATCGATACCTCGCGTCGGCTCATCAAGAATTAATATATCCGGCTCAGTGAACATCCACTTAGACAGAACTACTTTCTGCTGGTTGCCACCTGAAAGAGTAGTTACACCTGCTTCAACATTAGATGTTTTGATCTTTAATGACTTGCGGTATTCTTCTGCTGCCTTTTTCTCTAAATTTAGATCAAGAAGCCCCTTCTTTTTGATCTTATCAAGATTTGCAGCTACAACTGTTTTTCTTATGGAATCCAGAAGATTAAGTCCCAGAACCTTGCGGTCTTCCGGCACGTATGCAAGACCATGCTTTATAGCTGACTCAACCGAATTGATCTTGACTTCATGTCCTTTGATCTTGATCTTACCGCCTCTGTAGATTCCATAATTCTTGCCAAAAATAGAACGCATAAGCTCTGTACGACCAGCTCCCATGAGACCTGCAAATCCCACGATCTCACCTGCTCTTACATTAAAACTTGCATTCTTACAGACCATCCTTCCTTCCACATCAGGATCTTCTACGCACCAGTCAGATACTTCAAATATGACCTGCCCTATCTTGGGTTTATGTTCCGGATATCTGTTCTCTATAGCACGTCCTACCATAGCTTTGATGATCTTATCTTCATCAACTTTGCCGGCTTCAACGTCGTAGCTTTCAACAGTGTGTCCGTCTCTTATAACGGTAACCGCATCAGATACAGCAGCAATTTCGTTGAGCTTATGAGAGATCATGATACATGTAATCCCTTTATTCTTAAGCTCTGTCATAAGATTGAGAAGATTTTCAGAATCCGCTTCATTAAGTGCTGACGTCGGCTCGTCCAGAATCAGAAGCTTGACGTTTTTAGAAAGCGCCTTTGCAATTTCTACAAGTTGCTGTTGACCTACCCCCAAGTGCTTTATAAGAATGTCGGGATTTATCGAAAGTCCAACCTTCTTTAGAATCTCATAGGTTCTTTTCTTCTCCTCATTCCAATCTATCAGGCCTCTTCTGACGATCTCATTGCCCATAAAGATATTCTCTGTTATGGACAACTCAGGTATCATCGTAAGTTCCTGATGAATGATCGCTATTCCGGCTGCTTCAGATTCTTTGATATTCCTGAATTTCATCTCCTGTCCCATATAGATGATCTTGCCATCATATGTGCCATAAGGATAAACACCTGACAATACCTTCATCAGCGTAGATTTGCCGGCACCATTCTCCCCGCATATAGCATGGATCGTGCCTTTTCTCACCGAGAGGTTTACATCATCAAGAGCTTTAACACCCGGAAATTCTTTTGTTATCCCCTGCATTTGAAGGATAAAAGAATTATTCTCCATTTTATATTGCCCCTCCCTTATATATAACCAGAGTTCTAATTAGTAAAAAGATACTCACTTGGCTTCCTTAAAACTCTGTCTGTAGCAATTGCTGCTGCCCCATACAGTGTGGGATCTATGCTGAGTTTAGATATTTTGATCCTCACCCTGCTGCTTACTTCCGGAATAGTTCTTTCTTCTACTATTCTTTTGATAGTCGGAAGGATAAGTTCATCTGCTTTTGATATACTGTCACCTATCACGATTATCTCCGGATCATACGCATTTATCAGTGTCACGCACCCATATCCGATATATTCTGCTATCTTTTCCACAAGAGCTTTGGCTTTAGTATTGCCGCTTCGAGCTGCATCAAATACTCTCTCACAAGCCATTGTTCTATTCTCACATTTATCTCTAAAAAGCTCCGGAAGCTTTAACTTGGCTTCTTTCAAAAAAGCTGTTGTTGAACTGTAAAGTTCCAGACATCCTCTGTTTCCGCATTCACAGACAGGTCCGTTATAATCGATGCTTATATGACCGACTTCACTTGCTATCCCCTGATAACCAAGAAGCAACCTGTCATTGTCAACCACTCCTGATCCAACACCTTCTCCTACCAGAAAATATGTCAGTGAGCTAAGAGGCCTTCCATGGTCTCCAAACCACCACTCTGCCAGGGCTCCTGCATTAGCATCCTGTTCTATAAACACAGGCTTATCAAATTCATTTTCAAATTCTTCAATGAAATTGATATTGTGCCAGCTTGGCATTCTCGTTACCATAGCTATCCGGCCTTCTTTTCTAAGATATGGGCCGGGTAGTGCAAGGCCTATAGCAACTATATTCTTGTACTCATCAAGAAGGTCTCTTATCTGCTTCTTCATCTGTGCAAGTACTATACCGGTATTCTCATCAAGACCAAACTCTGTCTCTTTCTGTGTATAAAGCTTACCTGATATATCAAATACCCCAATTGCAAATACATGACGTGAGAACTTGACTCCGATCACAAGATTCTTCTCAGCGTTTAATCTAAGACCGATAGATCTCCTGTTTCCATTGCCCTTAACTATTCCAACTTCGGATACGACCCCCATTTCTATCAAGTATCCGACAAGCTTGGTGATAGATGCCTGTGTAAGTCCCATGAGCTTGGCAATCTCTGCTCTTGTACATACTTCCTTTTGCTGTAAGATTCGAACTATAGCAGATCTGTTCATTTCTGTAAGATCGCTTGTATTGTTACCGGCAACTTCTTCAATCCTTTTCATAGTCAAATCAACCCTCACAATTACTTTCAAGTGTTAATCACTTAACACTGTTAACACATTAAATCTTTTCATCATATTGGTCAATATATTTTGATTTAATTAATATATTTTTGTTAGTTATGCCCAAGTAACGCTTATTATTTTCATTAAAAATTTTGATCAGTTTCGGCACATTGCCCAAAAGCAACAAAAAAGAACTATGCATTTTAGCGCGCATAGTTCTTTTTATAATCGATAATTAAATATTCAAATAGTATATATGTAATTAGAAAACTAAAATCATACAATCTATCACAAAGATATACCATAGACAGATAAGTCTACTCTGCCATCTATATTTTATAACTATTATAATTCGTTATATTCATCCTGATGATTCAGAATATATTCGATAACATTGTCTGCTGTAAGTTTTTTGACATTATCACTTAGCCAGATTGTTACCGCGCTGCTTCCCTGAGAATATTCTATATATCCCTCATAGTATTCATGTGCATCACATACTACAGCAACTGTATCATCTCCATCTGATAAGATAAGTACCATGTCTGTAAGGTCATCATCATTTACATCGCAGAATGCAATTTCTTTAACATCATTAAAGTCTGACAGATCTATATCGCTAAGCCTTGGATATATAATATCTTCAACTGCATTATCTTCTATTATGGCAATATCAGGACCATATGCAGTACCTGAAATAGCGCAGGTAATTGTTTCATCTGTTCCGTAAACACTTGCTTCAATAACAGAATCTGCATAGTCTTCCCATAGTTCCCTGTTTGAATAGAACATATATGGATTATCGGAATCGCCGGTTTCTATTAATGAAATACGTCTGTAAGTGCCCAGCTCGCCAACCATTTGCATTTCACCATATACAAGAACCTGTATCAGGTCATCTCTTCTAATACCTTCTTCGCATACAACATTCACATAATTAGTATCACTGACCTGATCAAACAAAATGTCGTATTCTTCTATATAAGTGAAGCCGCCTAATAACGAAATATCAAAATCAGTTATGCCTGTTTTGCTTTCTACATATGATCTGACATCATCTCCTGAAAGAGCTATCAAGTCATACTCAACAAAATCTTCGCCTATGGCATCAAGATATGCATCTAGCGCTTCGTCAGGATAATCACAGTTTTCAATACCAGCTCCGCCATAGAATACCTCGTTCCAGTTCGCCTTGTCCGGAGTCCTGTATGATGTAGCTACAAATCCGTTATTCTCTTGTTGATTCAGAAAATCCTGAATATCTGAAAGTTCATCTTCTGTAAGCTCTTCTCCGTCCAGCATTACAGTAGAGTCGTAGTCAGTGATATCTTCAAATTCACTTTCATCGGTTTTCTTTTTAGAATCGTTATCGTTGTCTTTCTTTGCTGAATCGCTTTCTTCATCTGCATCAGATGCATCAGCAGATGAATCGGCATCGGATTCTTTAGCTTCCGTTTCTTCATCTTCAGTTTCTTTAGTTGAAGCTTCTTCACTCTCGTTAGTAGATTCCTCATCGCTTTCATTTTCGGAATCAGCTTCACCAGAATCTTCTACTGCTTCTTCATCTTCTGAATCAATTTTAAGCTGTGGGCTATTACAACCTGATAAAATAATGGCTGCAGCCATAGCCCCTGATATGGTTTTAATTATCTTCTTTTTCATTGTGTATCTCCCTGTGCTTTATTTATTAACAGTTTGGCCTTCGTAAGCCATATCAGTATAGCATCTTTTAATTTGGATTTGTCTTTATCTGATACAATGTCAATTGTAAGCGATAAAGCGCACAAACATAAATATATTTCTAGCTGACCAATAGCAATTTTTTGTTGACAACCAAAGTAAATCTCTTTAATATAAAAAATAAGAAATGGGTTTTTTACCGTACGTGTCATTAATGACAGCCAAGCGGGTTGTTCGTTTCTTTTTTTATGTTTATTAGGTCATAAAGATACTTCTTACCATTTTGATCATGTCTCACAATCAGATAGATATGATAAACATTGAATCTTTCAACTTCACCATTATCTCCATATACAGGCAATGCAAATCTTGATTCAAAGCGATACCAACCTTTAGCTGCATCAATTATATGCTATCTACATTTGCGGTACAAAAATTTCACCGCAAATATTCCACTTCTTCATCCGAAAGTTCAAACATAAAATCATCATCAAATTTTTCGAATGCTAAATATACCAATAAAATTCTTCCCTCTAACCATACTATATGATATACTTCCGACTATGAAGAAATTATTTAAAAACAAACTTTTTATCGGCATATCATTATTTGTATTATTTTTTGTAACCAGAATCATTTTAATACTGTTCGGATTAATGTTCAGAGCCTGGATCAATTGCATTTGGCTTGGAAGTAGTTTTTTGATATTTATATGGGGAATTTTTGATTTTTATAATAGATCGCAAAACAAAATAGCAAAAGGAATTCTTTCAATTCTAATCGCTATAGCCCTAATTTTTACATTCTTCCCAATGCCTATGATAGAGGTTCCACTGGGGTTATTATACGCTGCCGAATTCGCGGGAGAGCTTGGTGTATTACCAAGCAAAGAAGATGTTATAGAATATAATGGATATAAAATTGTTGGATATCATCGTTTCGCATTTTGGGATACAGAAGTAGATTTCTATGAATACAAAAACCTCTTTTTTGTAGGAAGTGACTGCCTATTGTATAGTTATGGTTACAGTTTTGATAGAGAAGATGGCCATTTCTATGCTTATGATGAGATGAAAACCTTTACTATCGAAGATATCGTAGAAAGAATAAAAAACTGAGTGTGATAAGCACTCAGTTTTTTATTGGGTATCTTTTTAACACGCCGTGAGCAAGAAATCCCCCACCTCTATAGGTGGTGGGATGAATTGCGATAAACACGGCGTTTCTTGACTTTTGTATCTGATGATATTATAATCTAATTGTAAATCAGTCGTATGTATAATAAAGGTTATAAATATTATGAAATTAGATAATAATAATCATTCAGTGTTCATGTTGCATTATCACCTTATCATGTGCGTAAAGTACCGCAATAAGGTGATAGATGACAAAATCTCAATCCGTCTCAAAGAAATATTTGAGAAGATTGCCCCTACGTATAACATTACGTTAGAGGAATGGAATCATGATATTGACCATGTACATATCCTATTCCGAGGACACCCTAACACAGAGATAAGTAAATTTATTAATGCGTATAAATCTGCAAGCAGCAGACTTATCAAGAAAGAGTTTCCTCAGATACGTAAATCTCTTTGGAAAGAGATGTTCTGGTCACAGAGTTTTTGTCTGCTGACCACAGGCGGTGCTACCATAGATATTATCAAGCAATATATACAATCCCAAGGTAAGAAAGATGACAAACAGAGCCATTAAGTATAGAGCATATCCTACAACTGAACAAAGTGTTATGTTTGCCAAGACCTTCGGCTGTTGCCGCAAGGTCTATAATCTCATGCTTTCCGATAAAATTGAGAGCTATAAGTCTACAGGTAAGTTTGTTACTGTAACACCTGCCAAATACAAAAAGGATTATCTATATCTCAAGGAAGTAGACAGTCTTGCTTTAGCGAATGTACAACTAAACTTACAAAGCGCTTTCAAGAACCGCTTTAGCAAATCCCGTAAGAAAAACAACGGATTTCCTAAATTCAAATCTGCAAAACGCAGCCGTAAGTCATATACTACAAACAATCAGCATGGTACTGTTGCCATTACTGATAACAGCATTAGACTCCCTAAAATCGGTCATGTGAAGACAGTTATCCATCGTAAGCCTAATGATAGCTGGATAGTCAAATCAGCTACTGTATCACAGGAATCTGATGGAAAGTTCTATATTTCCGTATTGTTTGAGATTGCAGATAGTATAAATACCTATGTAGCAGACACGAATAACTGTATTGGTCTAGATTATGCTTCTGACGGTTTGTATGTAGATAATAATGGTAACGTTGGTACAAATCATAAATACTATCGTGAAAGCCATGATAAGCTTGCTAAATCACAACGTAGGCTGTCACGTATGCAAGGCTCTAAAAAGCATGAAATTAAATCCAATAATTACCTAAAGCAACTCCGTAAAGAAAACAAAATACATAGACATATCGCTAATCAGAGATTAGATAATCTGCATAAAATATCTACTGAGATAGCCAATCAGTACGATGTTGTATGCGTAGAATCTCTGAACATGAAATCTATGTCAAATAAAGGTTTTGGTAATGGCAAAGCTACTCTTGATAATGGATACGGTATGTTTCTGTCAATGCTTGAATATAAGTTATCAGAAAGAAACAAATATCTTGTAAAAGTAGATAAGTGGTTTCCATCATCACAAATATGCCATTGTTGTGGAAAGATACATCCTGAGATGAAAAATCTCACAATTCGCACAATGAAATGTGATTGCGGTCTTACAATAAGCCGTGACCAGAACGCTGCTATTAATATCTTACGTGAGGGATTACGTATACTAAACGAATCTTTTGCGGTAGCTTAAAAATTAAATATACAGTAGGGATGGAATAGCCCTAACTTATACGCCTGTGGACATTGTGTAAGACATTGAGTTGCGTATCATCGTAGCCAATGCAGTAGTGGTTGAAGCAGGAAGCTCCGACTTCAAATGCGTAGCATTAAGTCGGAGTAGTTCACTATCATCTGTATCTTCTTGCAATATACATACATTATCAAATCTTCACATTTTTTTACTCAAGAGGCATACGGTCTCTACATGAACACTCATCGGGAACATATCGCAAGGGCGTACATGCTCAAGCTTATAGCCTCCGTCGCAAAGTATTCTTAAGTCTCTAGCAAGTGTTGCACTATCACAGCTGACGTAGACGATCCTATTTGGAGCCATCTTGAGCATGGTATCAAGGCACATCTGATCGCATCCTTTTCTTGGAGGATCAACAACGATAACATCGGGATGAAGTGCGTTTGAAGAGCTATCTTTCTCAGATTCCTTTTCATAAAAATCAGGGAGTACTTCCTCAGCTTTTCCTACATAAAACTTCGCATTAGAAATATTATTTCTTGCTGCATTGTCATTAGCATCATCGATTGCCTGAGGGATTATCTCTACGCCATATACCTGTTTAGCCTTTTTGGACATAGACAGAGTGATGGTTCCTATTCCGCAGTAAAGATCCCACACTGTTTCGTTACCTGTAAGGCCAGCGTATTCAATTGCCTGGCCGTAGAGTTTTTCTGTCTGCACGGGATTAACCTGATAGAAAGACAGGGGTGATATATTAAACTCAAGACCGCATAAGGTATCTTTGATGGTATCCTGTCCCCAGATAGTGTGAATCTCAGTTCCCATTATTACATTTGTTTTTTCTATATTGATGCTTACGGATATACTGGTCATTCCATCAATAGATGAAAGCTTTGATATAAGCTCATCCTGATTTTTGATGTATATACTCTCAGTATTATTTTTATTCTTATAGTTAATAACGAGGCATACCATGAGCTGGCCGCTTACAAAGCCTTTTCTTATAAGGATATGTCTTACAAGGCCCTTACCTGTTACTTCATCATATGGCTCTATATGGTTCTTTTCCATATGAGCTATTATGATCTCGAGGATTTCCTTATTATCAGGTACGCCAATGATGCAATCCGTATTAGGGATTATGTTGTGAGAATGTCCTGCATAAAAGCCTGTTACTATCTTGCCGTTTTTATCCTTTCCAACGGGGAACTGGGCTTTGTTTCTGTATTTGAAGGGATCGTCCATACCTATGATAGGCTCCATGATAGAGTCTATTTCCTTCTCATCAAAGCCGCCAAGTCTTACTATATTATTTCTGACTTTGCTTTGTTTGAATTTCAACTGGCTTTCATAAGACATGTTCTGGATCTGGCATCCGCCGCATTGCCTTGCGATGGGGCATCTTGGTTTTACCCTGTCTTTGGAAGGCGTTATGACTTCTTCAAGATGTGCATAGGCATAATTTTTCTTAGCCTTCATGATCTTGGCTTTTACTTTGTCGCCAATTACCGCATCTTTAATAAAGAGGGTATAGCCGTCTATCTTGCCTATGCCCTCTCCGTCATTTCCTATATCTGTAATTTCAACTGTAAGCAGATCGTCCTTCTTGTACAATCTGGCTTTTTCGTTTTTGTTCATAAATAAAATCCTTTCACTAATCACGCCTATACCACCAATGTTATTGGTGCTCAAGGAATATAATAATCCTTCCGCGCAATTCAGGCGAAGTGATAGGTAGCAAAAAGATTATCATATTCCTCGGCTACCAATCGCACTGCCTCACACAATATCTTCATCCATGACCTTGGCCTTGGGCAGGGAAAAAACAAATTCGGTTCCGACACCAACTGTACTGATCACATTGATATTCTCACCGTGTGCCTTGATGATCTCTTTTACAATAGACAGGCCAAGTCCTGTGCCTTTTTTGTCCTTGCCTCTTGAAAGGTCGGATTTATAGAATCTCTCGAAGACCATCTTCTGATCCTCTTTGGGAATTCCTATTCCTGAGTCCTTGACTGATACGAAGATCTTGTTCTTCTTCTCAGTGGTTTCTATCTTGATAACAGAATCGTTATGGCTGAACTTGATGGCATTGTCCATAAGATTATAAAGGACCTGCTGGATCTTGCCCATGTCTGCAAGTACTATCATCTGCTCATCTGTAAGGACAAGTTCTATAGCTATCATCTTGGATCTGCAGGTTCCTTCAAAAGTAGCTGCAGTATCTCTTATGACTTTATTAATATCAAACTCAGCCTTTTCAAGCATCATGCCGCTTCCGATATTGTTAAGGGTCAGAAGTCCGTTGGTAAGCTTGGTAAGTCTGTCTGTCTCATTAAGTACAACCTGAAGATAGTGTTCATGCTTATCAGGTGGTATGGTTCCGTCTATCATAGCCTGAAGGTATCCTCTTATAGACGTAAGTGGAGACCTGAAGTCATGGGATACGTTGGCGATGAATTTGCGCTGATCCTCTTCTGATCTTGCGATCTCTCCTGCCATGTAGGATACGGCAGCGCCCAGATATCCTATCTCATCATCAGATTCCAGGGTGAACTTATAATCCATATTGCCGGCAGCATACTGCTCCGTAGCTGTCGTAACCTTCCTAAGAGGTATGTATACCAATTCTGTAAAAAATATAAGAATGATAGCAGACAGAAGGAACAGGATTATAAGAAGAAGATATGAGATATTCAAAAGCTCATTGGCTTCTGTCTTAATAGCACTCATAGGAGTATGTATGACAACATATGCTCTTACCTTGTAATTGGCAGTAATAGGTGCAAATACAGACAGTTCCTCTTCCGGAAAAGTTCCAAAGAAGTCTCCGACTGTATAGTATGTCCCACCAGTAACTGTCGGATCAAAACCATCTACAACAACTTCCGTATTCTCATCAAGAACCCTGCTGGAGTCTATAACAAGCCGTCCTGAAGGGTTGATGATCCAGATCGTTGCCTGCATATATCTTGACAGATCTATAAGCTGAGTCTGAACTCTGGAGATAGTAGTGTCACTGTTATAAAGGTCAGTAGCATAGGTATTGGCAATCTGAGTAGCCTCTGAATAAAGACTCTCAGCCCTTGCCCTCCTGCAGTGCTCCATGGTCATGTTGGATATAACAGTACCCACAGCTATGAACCCAAATACAGCAAACAACACATATGCAATTAAGAATTTAAGATATATTGTACGCTTCATCTATCTATTCTTATACACTTTCGAATTTGTACTAATGCCTCATCCGCAGGATGTGGCTCATGTACCACATCTTTAGATGTGGGGTTCGAGAGTGTTTTTAAACACTCTCGAACTTGTAGCCAATGCCCCAGATTGTAGCTATCTTCCACTTTTCATGATCCTTGATTTTCTCACGAAGTCTCTTTATATGCACATCTACGGTACGTGTATCACCGATGTACTCATATCCCCAGATCTGATCCAGAAGCTGTTCACGTGTGAATACATGATTAGGTGATGCTGCAAGGAAGTACAGAAGCTCCAGTTCCTTGGGCGGCATCTCAACTCTCTGTCCTTTATAAGTCACGGAATAGTTGGTCATATTGATCTCAAGGTCAGGATAGCTTACAACCTTATCATCAGTTTCTTCCTTCTGGGCAGGAGCCATTCTGGTCCTTCTAAGGACAGCCTTGACTCTTGCTACAAGTTCCTTTGAATCAAAGGGCTTCTCCATATAATCGTCTGCGCCCATTTCAAGGCCCAGTACCTTATCGAAGACCTCTCCCTTGGCTGACAGCATTATGATAGGAACCTGAGACTTTGCTCTTATCTCTCTGCATACTGCATATCCGTCTATGCCGGGAAGCATCAGATCAAGGAGTATCAGATCCGGCTGAAAACTTTTGAACATTTCAAGAGCGCTCTCTCCATCACCAGCTATCTGAGTGTCATAACACTCTTTTACCAGATAAAGAGAGATGAGCTCAGCGATATTGCTGTCATCATCTACGATCAATATTTTCTGCTTATTAACCATTTCATTCTCCCTTTTTTGTCTGTCTGTAATTTACTTAAAAGTCACTATAGTAACACCGGAATCACCTTCGCCGTATTCGCCGAGTTTAAAGCTCTTAACATACGGAATCGAACGGAGCCTTTGCTGAACAGCCTGTCTTAATATTCCGGATCCCTTACCATGCACTACTCGTACACTTGGAAGGTGTGACATATATGCCTGATCCAGATACTGCTCCATCTCATGAACCGCATCATCAGAATTCATTCCGATCAGGTTGACTTCATGATGTATATCACGTCCCTTGGACAGATCAAGTTTTCTGCCCTTTGATCTGTTATTTTCAAAAGTGGACGCATCCATCTTGAACTTCTTAGTGATCTTCTTTTCTTCTTCGTCAGCTACAAGAACTATATCTTTGATATTGGTTCTGGTGCGTATGATACCGCACTGAACAAACATATTGCCGGACTTATCAGGCATTGTTGATACAGTTCCCTTAAGTCCCATGGATACGATCTTGACGCTGTCACCAAGCCTTATCTGGCTCTCCTTAAGGATCTTGTGACCTTTATCCTTATCACTTGCAGCTACAGAGAGCTTCTGATTCTTATCAGAGATATGTTTGTTGAGCTTGGATCTTTCTCTGTCAAGTTCCTGAATTCCTGCATCTTTACCTGCTTTACGGAAGCTCTTTATAGTATCATCCGCAACTTTCTTGGCATCAGCAAGGATATCCCTTGCTTCTTCGTTAGCTCGCCTCAAGATCTCTTCGCGTGTAGTATCGAGCTTGTCAGCTTTTTTCTCATAAGATTTCTTAAGCTCTGAAAGCTCAAGTCTGTATCTTTCTGCAAGAGTACGCTCTTTTTCTGCAAGTACACGGTTCTTCTCAAGATCTGCAAGAAGATCTTCAAATCTCTTATCATCGCTTCCGATCTGCTCTTTGGCAGCTTCTATGATCCTGTCCGGAAGACCAAGTTTAGAAGATATCGCAAAAGCGTTGGACTTACCCGGAACACCTATAAGGAGCTTGTAAGTAGGTCTGAGCGTTGAAACGTCGAATTCGCAGCTTGCATTCTTAACTCCCTCTGTAGACAGGGCATATACCTTGAGCTCAGCATAGTGAGTTGTAGCCATGATAGTGATGCCGCGCTTATGAAGGTCATTAAGGATAGATATAGCCAGAGCTGCGCCCTCAGTAGGATCTGTTCCTGCACCAAGCTCATCGAACAGACACAGTGAATTTTCATTGGCTTCATTTAGTATCTTAACTTCATTGGTCATATGCGATGAGAATGTAGATAGAGACTGCTCTATAGACTGCTCATCACCTATATCCGCATACACTTCATCAAATACTGAAAGCTCTGACCTGTCACCTGCAGGTATAGCAAGTCCCGACTGTCCCATAAGTGTCAGAAGACCTACTGTCTTTAAAGTTACAGTCTTACCACCAGTGTTAGGACCTGTAATTATCAGCATATTAAAATCACCGCCGCAGTACACATCGATAGGAACTACCTTGTTCTTATCAATGAGCGGATGGCGACCTTTTCTTATATTGAAGCTGTGATCTTTCTTCATGACAGGAGTTGTAGCATTCATGGAAAGGGCAAGAGATGCCTTTGCAAAAATAAAATCAAGCTCTGTCATAAGCTTTGCATTGTCTATAAGTGCCTGTACATAATCACCTGTCTGAGCAGAGAGCTCTGCAAGGATCTTCTCAATCTCCTTATGCTCTTCGAGCATGAACTCACGAAGCTTGTTGTTGAGCTCTACTATTGCCTGAGGCTCTATAAAAAGAGTTGATCCTGATGATGACTGATCATGCACTATACCTGATACCTGAGACTTGAACTCAGCACGAACAGGCAGACAGTATCTGTCATCGCGCATGGTTATAACATTGTCCTGTAGATAGCTGTGCATGGATCCGTTGACCATGGAATTAAGCTTATCATGAATCCTGTCACCTGTAAGAGCAATACTACGCCTTATATGAGCAAGCGCAGGACTTGCATCAGAAGCAATCTCATCTTCTGATATAATGCACCTTCTGATCTCCCTTGATATAGGTGTAAGAGGCTCAAGCCCCTCAAACATATCTGTGAGTGAATCAGAAGGAGTCTCCTCCTTATCACGTCTTCCGTAGCTTTTGATTCTTGCAACATTTTCAAGCATAGAAGCTATCTTTAGAAGAGCCGCAGCATCAAGTGATGCGCCTATCTTAAGAGCTCTGACATATCCTGATACATCAGTATTGGAGCCAAAAGAAGTCGAGCCCTTCTGAAATATCCTGGCAATTGCATCAGCTGTATTGATCTGTGCCTTACCTATCTCATCTATATCCGTCATAGGAAGAAGCTCTCTGCATAACTTTCTTCCCGGATCAGAACCTGCCTGCGCTACAAGCATTTCAATTATTTTGTCGTATTCAAGTACTTTTAAAACTTTCTCATTCATTACATAAACCGCCTATAAATGCACAATTCCCCAATTATCTAACATATTCTATAATAGCCTAACACAGTTCTATCGGCAAGTTTTTAACCTTAATAATCAACACCTTCCAAATGTGATAAAATGTTTCTATATTACTGCTTAGGAGGCCGCATTATGCCAAATAAAGATTCCAAAAAAACGGATACTAAAAGCCAGGATTTAGAGGATTTAGATAATATCGAAGCAACTGACGATGAAGGTCAGCCACTTGCTAATACCGATTTTATGAGGGAGAAGATCAAATCCCGTCCTATTAATTCCAAGAAGCTTTTAAGACGTACTATTACAACCATAGTAATGGCTATCATATTCGGAATTGTTGCCTGCTGCACTTTCCTTTTGTTACAGCCACTACTTAGCAATCAGATAGGATCATCCAACAAGTCACAAACTGAAGTTTCTTTTCCCAAAGAAACTGTAAGTGATGAGATACAGCGCGAAGACCTTATCGCAAGTGAAGAAGAGAAGGCTGCTGCCGATGCCGCAAGTGCTCAGGCTTCCGTCAATGAAAGTGTTACAGAAGCTGCAGAAAAAGAAGTTGCTGCTGCCCTTAGTTCCCTTAGCCTGTCATCTTCTGACTATGCATCAATCTATAATTCATTAAAAGAAGTCGCTACATCCGCAGAGATTTCTATCGTAACTGTAACTGCCGCAACTTCCGATACTGATTTTATCAATGATTCTTTTGTCAGAGAGGCCTCAACCTCAGGACTTATAGTCGCTATAACAGATTCTGAGACTCTAATACTTGCAGACAGCAGTAATCTAAGCGGCGCTGAGACCATCATGGTATCATTCTATGATGACAATGCAGTAAGTGCGGTTATCAAATCAACCGATCATATTACAGGTCTATGTATCATAAGTGTATCCAATACCGATATTCCTGAAGATACCAAGGACAATATCGCTGCTGCTACTCTTGGTACGTCTCTTACAGCCGGACTTCAGGGCACACCTGTTATCGCTATAGGATCACCTACCGGAACTCCACAGTCTTTTTGCTATGGCATGATCACTTCTACCGGAAGAGTTCTGGATCTTACTGACAGCAGGTACACACTTATGACTACAGATATATATGCCAGTCCTCTTGCCAGCGGGTTCATAATAAATCTTGAAGGAAGCGTTATTGGTGTCATAGATATGTCCTATAACGACACAGGGCTTGAAAATCTTATATCCGCTATCGGTATATCTGATGTCAAAAACCTGATCCAGAACCTGTCTAACGGAATAGTTCCTCCATATCTTGGAATACACGCAGGCGATATTCCGTCTTATCTTACAGAAGACGGAACTCTTCCAAGCGGCGTATATGTCAGCAAGATAGAAACCGGGTCTCCTGCAATGGACTGCGGTCTTCAAAGCGGAGACATCATCACCAAGATTGACGGCGAAAAAGTTACATCTTACAGCCAGTTTCTCGGCCTTCTATATGCAAGGTCGTCAGGAGACAGCGTATCAATAACCGTAATGAGGCAAACACCTGATGATTATACAGAGCTTACCTTGTCAGCTACTCTCGAGGATGCTCCTACCAAATAAAGAGAATCGGCATTTCTTACAATTGACTTGCTATTATCGGAATATTATTATTACTTAGGGCTTTGGCATAGTCCGGCCTTTGGAAAGGTATTACAGATATGAAATTTATAAAAGACATGAAACCAGGTGACAGAATACAGGATATCTATTTTTGTAAAAGCAAGACTCCTGCTACCACCAAAAACGGCAAACCTTATGACAATGTCATCCTCCAGGATAAGACTGGATGTGTAGACGCCAAGATCTGGGATCCTAACAGTGCAGGAATTGACGATTTTGATTCCAAAGACTTCATCGAAGTATGCGGCGAAGCAACAAGCTTCAACGGAATGCTTCAGATTAATATCAAGAGAGCCCGCATCTGCCGTGAAGGTGAATATGATCAAGCTCTTTATATGCCTGTTTCTTCTAAAGATAATGATGAGATGTTCAAAGAACTCCTTGGTCTGATCGCCAGTGTCAAGAACCAGTATCTTCACAGGATCTTAGATATGCTCTTTGTAGAAGATAAGGAATTCATAGCAGCATTTCGTAAGTCATCTGCTGCCAAGTCCGTACACCACGGATTCATCGGCGGACTTTTAGAGCATACTCTTAGCGTTGCAAAGCTGTGTGATTATTACTGCACATCATATGCATCACTTAACAGGGACCTTCTCATAACAGCAGCTATCTGCCACGATATAGGCAAGACCAAGGAGCTGTCTGCATTCCCTGAAAATGACTATACAGACTGCGGTAACTTCATGGGCCATATAGTAATGGGTGCTCAGATGATACATGATCTTGTAAGACAGATCGATGGTTTCCCAACTCTTCTGGATCAGGAGCTTGAGCACTGCATCCTCGCTCACCATGGTCAGCTTGAATACGGATCACCCAAGAAGCCTGTCCTTATGGAAGCTGTAGCTCTTAACATGGCAGATGATACAGATGCCAAGATGGAAACCTTTAAAGAGATACGAGAGAATGCAACCGAGCCCGGATGGCTTGGTTTCAACAGACTGTTTGAGTCCAATCTCTTTGATACAAGAGTTGAATACTAAAATTTATAAAAAAAAAGCGGCGCCTTATTGTTTAAATAAGGTTCCGCTTTTTTTGCTGATAACAATGGATGATAAGAATTACTATATTATCTTTCAAGTCCGTCGATAAAGTGCTTAAGCCTCTCAAGAGCTTTCTTAAGATCTTCAAGTGAGTACGCATAAGATATTCTTATAAATCCCTCACCGCAGTCGCCAAAAGCCGTTCCAGGGACTACCGCAAGTCTTTCTTTTTCCAAAAGCTGCATTGCAAAATCATCCGAAGACAGACCGAACTTCTTGATGTTAGGAAATACATAGAATGCTCCGTATGGTTCAAAGCAATCTATACCTATTTTATCAAATTCATGAAGAAGGTATTTACGCCTTCTATCGTACTCTTTTCTCATAACAGCTACATCTTCGTCGCCGTTTCTAAGAGCTTCTACACCTGCATACTGGCTCGTAGTAGGTGCGCACATTATTGCAAACTGGTGGATCTTGATCATCTGACGTATGATATTAGTAGGTCCGCAGGCATATCCAAGTCTCCATCCTGTCATTGCATAGGCTTTGGAGAAACCATTGATATAGATGGTTCTCTCTGCCATGCCAGGAATGGAGATGATAGATACGTGCTTCTCTTTATAGGTAAGTTCAGAATAGATCTCATCTGATATCACGTACAGGTCATGCTCTAATATAACCTTGGCTATAGCTTCAAGGTCGCTTTTCTCCATGATAGCTCCTGTAGGATTGTTAGGAAAAGGAAGCACCAGGATCTTGGTCTTGTCTGTGATACTATCCTCAAGTTCCTTTGCTGTGAGTCTGAATTCATTCTCTTCTTTAAGATTGATGATAACAGGCACTGCATCTGCAAGGATAGCACAGGGCTCGTAAGATACATATGATGGCTGCGGGATCAGGACTTCATCTCCCGGATTGACCATAGCTCTCATTGCAAGGTCTATGGCTTCAGAACCTCCGACTGTTATGAATACCTGGCTTGCCTGATCATAGGTTATACCTTGAGACCTTTTTACATAATTGCTGACTTCCTGTTTGAGATCTTTAAGGCCTGAATTAGATGTATAGAAGGTTCTACCCTTTTCAAGTGAGTATATACCCTCATCACGGATGTGCCAGGGCGTATCAAAATCTGGTTCGCCTACACCAAGTGATATTACATCGTCCATATCCTGAACTATGTCAAAAAATTTTCTGATGCCTGATGGCTTAATATCTATAACTTTATCTGATAACGGATTTCTCATTATGGTCTATATCCATCCCTTCATTGTATGTAATATGAAGCACCTTATATGCCTGCTATAGGCATACAGATACTACATATGCGTAAATACCTCACGGAGAGACTTTCTCTCTTGTATCTTCGTACTTGGCAGTAAGTATCGTTCCATGATCCTTGTACTTCTTAAGGATGAAGTGTGTGGCTGTGCTCTGAACGGTATCAAGTACTGCAAGCTTGGTATTAACGAAATTGGCAACTTCCAAAAGGCTCTTGCCTTCAACGATGACCATAAGGTCAAAAGATCCGCTCATAAGATACAGACTTGAAACCTGAGGGAACTTATAGATACGCTCTGATATAGAATCAAATCCCATACCTCTTGTAGGTGTAACCTTAACTTCAATAAGGGCCATGACCTTCTCTATAGAGGTTTTGGACCAGTCTATCATAGTATGATAAGCGCAGATGACTCCTTCATCTTCCATAGCTTTGACTTCATTGGCGACATCTATCTCCGCAGCGCCGATCGCGGCTGAAAGCTCGTCTATGCCGATTCGGCTGTTTTTTTCAATGACTGATAAAATCTCTTCTCTAAGGGCCATGTCTATCCTTTCTGCCGCAGCAGCGGCCATAACAAGTTTGTTATGCTTTTACTTATTATGTTTTATTCATTATTTTTTAGTATATTAACAGAAAATGTATAATTATTCCATGCTTTTGCATATGCAAAAAATGCCTATGATTACGCAGTGAAATTAATGTCAAAAAGTCTATGACTATATAGCAAAATTACTGCAGATCATTAAAATATCTTATGAATCTCATCACTTTGAGGCAGATCCAGAAACCTTGTCTCATCTTCATTTATAATGATACGATCATTGCCACTGGTGAGCTTACCTATGATAGCTGATGGTATTCCTTCTTTTTCTAAAGCATCTACCATTAGAAAACCATCTCTAGTCGCTATAAGAAGCGCCCCTGCTGATGCAAGAAGGTATGGATTAACATCAAATACATCCGTGATCTCAACGCTCTCCTGCCTTATGGGTATAGCCTTAAGATTCACTTCCATACCGCATCCTGTCATCTGTCCAAGTTCCCACAAGGCTGCGAATATTCCGCCGCTTGATACGTCGTGAATACATACAGCTTTGTTTTCCCTGGCAATACGAGCATCATCTTTAATGCTGAGATAGTCCATACCGCCAAAAGATGTTCCTGCATCTATGATAAAAGATGGATACCTTTCTATGATCTTGTCTTTCCTATCTTCAGAAAGCATAGCGCATCCAGACAGAGCGATCCATTTGGTAACGACTATATCGCAGTCTGCTGCATTCTTTAACCTCATATCAGGCTTTATTATCGTATCTGCCACTTGTCCCTTGCTTTCATCTGATACGGAGATTGACTTATTATCTGAAATCACATCTTTATATCCTACTGCAGTAGCAGTTACAAGGGGGTGATTAACAGCTTCTGATACTTCTGTATGTCCTCCTGCGATCTCAGCTCCATTATATATAGCAGCAGCCTCGGCATCCTTCATGATCTGCCTTAGTACCTGTTCTTCGCAGTCCTTGGGAAGTGTTATGGATAATAAGACCTGCTTTGGCTGCCCACCTCCTGCAAAGATATTGTTGCAGGCGCAGGCAACAGCATATTTGCCGCAGTGCTTTACATCAGCAGTCACTGTATGAACTGATGACAATATTTCATTGCCTTTGAAGTCGTTACGATTTACAGATGGATTTTCCTTATTATTGTTTCTGCGTGCATCTGTGTCTATCTCATTAGTTCCAAAACAGGCGCAGTCGGTATATCCTGCTGCGCCATTTTTATATCTGCCATTATGGATCTGCTTCCATACAGATCTTTTTAAGACATTCTCTGTGATCTTACCAATTCTCATCAGCCTGTTGTCCCATCTGCGCTCTGCGCTTCACTTCCTGTAGTATCTGTCTGCTGGGAAGCCGCTGCATCAGGTGTTGCCACACTTGGATCTGTAGTAGCAGGAAGGCCTGTTGCAGGATCTATCGGAAGCCCCGTAGCAGGATCTATCTGCTGACTCTGAGCTGCTATGACAGCTGCCATCGAATTACTTGTAGCTACTACCTGATCATATGAACCTGTTGCTATAGCTGCATTGATCTGTGCAAGGACATTCTCATCAGCGCCTGCTGTTCCTACTGCAACGATCCTTGGAACCATTGTATAGGTACTGGAATTGACAACTTCACGGCTTTCTTCTTTGCCATCAACTGTGACTATCTTCCAAAGCTGCGCCTTGATACCGTTATGGGCTGACTGTGTAACCTTGACATAACCTACAGGCTGAGATGAATCAAGTACAAATGTATCTGTGGTAGGAACGGTTGTTTCGAGAACTTCGCTTTCATAACTTACAACTCTTCCAGCCTGTCTTGTCTCAACGCCATATATAGTAAATGTAATAGTTTTACTAGAAGTAGTATATCCGTCTATATAGATAGGATAGTCGGTATTATTTTTGAATTTGAAGTTCTTGCCGCCATTTTCTGCTATAGCAGCATCTTCAGAAGGATCAACATAATTGACTATCATGGAGTGGTTATATCTCTCGGTAACTTCAAGCTCTGCTCTAAGTACTGCATTGTACAATGTAGTAGAAACCTGACAGATTCCGCCGCCAAAGCTCTCTACTACCTGTCCTTGAAGATATGATCCTGCAAGAAAATATCCATTAGCCTCTGTAAACGGTGTGATATTCTCAAGCATAGAAAACTCATCACCGGGATATAGAGTTATGCCACTTGCAAGTTTACATCCATTTGAAATATTGCCGCTTCTGGCTGCTCCGGAAGTTTTATAGCTGGTTGAGTATGTTCCAAGAACGTCTCCAACTTTGGCAAGTTCCTCTGCGCTTCCTTTAGGCTCTGTAACATCTACAGAAAGAGCGATATCAAAGTCTGATCCGTCCCAGCCATCTGTTATATAGTTCTGAAGAAGTTCTATAGAAGCTGTCTGATTGAGTTCATATCCTGTATTACCATCTACAACGCTGAAAGTTCCATTCTCTCTTGTAAGACCGTAGTCAACTTCAGCTACGTTAAATGTATCGCACTTTCCTGCAAATACATCCATTATCATGGTGTCATCAAAAGCGTATTCAAGATCCAGTGCTACGCCGCCATTGGCAACATCTTTGAGCTGCTTGTAACGCTGAACTACGTTACCTTCTTTTCCTATATTAAGGGCACTCTCCACTACATCAGTATTGGTCCAGGTAAGACCAAGATCTGCTGCTGTTACTGTAACTACATCTTCATCTCTTGCACCTTTTAAGGTGATATTTGCACTAGATAATGTATCCATGTATGACGAAACTGCTGCATAGGCTTCATCATGTGTCATACCTGAAACATCTACACTTCCAATAGTAACTCCGTTCGGGATTTTAGCCTGTGTCTTAGCCTGCGCTATCATTGATGGAGCCAAGATAAGCACAGCCATAAAGGCTAAACCAATCACAATTTTCTTCATAATAGTCCTCTTTATAGGGAGTAATCTATTTGCTGTCAACTCCCTTAACCCTTGTGTTATATTATATATAGAATGTAACTTAATAATCCTCACGTCATTATACCACTTTTTGGGGGAACGGAAACTTGTTTAATAATATTGGCTTTCCAACTTTTTTATTTCTCTTCATCATCTTCTGTGCGTGGCTTAGATATGAGATGCACAAGGATTCCAAGAAAATGACCGGTCAGCAGAGTTTCCTTGCAAGGGAGAAGGAAGCTGATCTTGCGCCAGCTAAGAGTCTTAAAGACCTTGATTATATCTCCATCCCTCTGGAAACGCTCCCTTTTGGCGCCCTTACAGGCCACAAAGAGATAGACCATATGGAATATACTATCAGAAACCTTGCCAAGGATACCAGAAAGATCGTGAACCTTACCGGTATAACCAATACTGACCTAAAGCTTATGTACGGCGCCGCCAATATAGTTAAGCTTATGGAATATGATGCAAGTTATATAACTTTGATCAAGACTTTGCAGGAATGGGCTGACGTTCTGTACGCAGAAGGTCTGTACAGCGACGTCGTATCACTTCTTGAATTCTCAGTATCTACTAAGTGCGACATATCAGAAACCTATCATATGTTATGTGATATCTACAAAAATCATCTGGGACTGACCAAGGCTGAAGCGATCAGCAAAATAAAAGCCCTGCAGCCTTATGCCGCAGAGCTCAAATCCATGAACAAAGATTCTATCGAAGAATATCTTGTTAAAGAAGCCGGGTGATTATTGGCAAACATCCCATTTGGACAGTGCAGTTATTTATAACTAGGACATATATCTTTCAAGAAGCATTCACTGCACCTTGGCGTTGGTGCCTTACAGATAGTACGTCCCAGATAGATTATCTGTATGTTGTACCTGATCCAGTTCTGCCTTGGTAGTATCTTCATAAGGTCCTGTTCTACAACTACAGGATCATCAGAATCTGTAAACCCAAGTCTTTTTGAAATTCTCTTAACATGCGTATCTACAACGATACTGGGATCTTCAAAGATATTGCCTCTTATGACATTGGCAGTCTTACGACCAACTCCCGGAAGCGATGTAAGCTCTTCTATAGTTCTGGGAACTTCTCCTTCAAAATCACTTTCAAGCTTCCTGGCGCAGCCTATTATATTCCTTGCCTTGGCATGATAGAAGCCTATAGAATGTATCGCTTCTTCAAGCTCCTTAACATCGGCAGTTGCAAAATCATGTACTGTAGGATATTTGGCAAAAAGAGATGGAGTTACCATATTGACCCTTTTGTCAGTGCACTGAGCTGAAAGTATAGTTGCTATCAGAAGTTCAAATGCATCCCTATGATCAAGATATGTACGCGTATCTGTGCCATACTCGTTATCAAGACGCTCACATACGACGTTAACTCTATCCATTACCGCTTTAGTTTTTCTAACCATAATCGCTCCTACAATGAGCCACAGGGATTCATATCACCCCGTGGCTCATTATTCTATTAATTCAATGATGTTACAAAACGGTCGAAAGCTTTCTGTCCTTCAGGTGTCCGTTTATATACTCCGGCATCTTCAAGGACATGCATAAACACTTTACCGATCTCATCCTGAATTACAGTATCGATATTGGTAGCATCAATCTTGTCGTAGTTTTTAGAAAACTCATCTACCCAGTCTGCATGCTTTTCAAGGACTTCATCGCTTCTAAGATCACGCCCATTAAGTATAGCATCCTTAAGGCTCTTCATCTCATCCTTAAGACGTGCAGGAAGAACTGCAAGTCCCATAACTTCAATAAGTCCGATGTTCTCCTTCTTGATATGATGAAGCTGTGCATGCGGATGGAATACCCCAAGAGGATGCTCATCTGTTGTTATATTATTACGAAGGACAAGATCAAGTTCATATCTGCCATTACGCATTCTGGCTATCGGTGTGATGGTATTATGAGGTGTACCATCAGTTTCTGCGAAGATGAATGCCTCCTCATCACTATATCCGCGCCATGCTTCAAGGATCTTGTCAGCAAGAGCGATGATCCTGTCTGTATCATCTCCTGACAGACGAATTACAGACATCGGCCACTTAACTATTCCGCTGTCTACGTCTTCAAATCCCTTAACCGTAAATGTCCTCTCCACAGGTGCCTTGGCCATTGCAAAGTCATAATGTCCGCCCTGGAAATGATCATGTGAAAGGATAGATCCTCCTACTATAGGAAGATCAGCATTGGAGCCAACAAAATAATGAGGGAACTGCTTAACAAAATCAAATAGCTTACAGAATGTTGCATGCTCTATCTTCATAGGTACATGCTGTGAGTTAAAAACTATGCAGTGCTCATTGTAATATACATAAGGTGAATACTGGAAGAACCAGTTACTGTTATTGATAGTGACCGGTATGATCCTGTGGTTTTCTCTTGCCGGGTGGTCAAGTCTTCCTGAATATCCTTCATTTTCTCTGCAAAGCTGGCACTTGGGATATCCTGACTGCTTAGCATTTCTTGCAGCTGCGATAGCCTTGGGATCTTTCTCAGGCTTTGATAGATTGATAGTGATATCAAGGTTGCCATAATCTGTAGGTGTTACCCATTTCACATCTTTAGCGATTCTATATTTTCTTATATAATCAGTATTTCTGGAAAAAGAATAGTACCAGTCTGTAGCCTTAATAGGATCCTCTTTATAAAGATCCTTGAACTTGCCTATAACATCGCTTGGTCTTGGTGTAAGTATACCCATGAGTTTTGTATCGAAAAGGTCTGTATAGGCAGGTGTTGTTCCTTCTATGATCTTATTATCTGCTGCATATTGACACAGAACTTTCATTGTATCTTCAAGATATGTTCCGTCATCAATCTTCTTTTGATCAATGCTTTCTGCTTCTTTAATAACATCATCTTCTGTTCCCTCAAGTTCTGTAAGAGAAAACTGCATAAGTATTGTATTGAGAGAGTAAACTATATCTTCTTTTTCTATAAGGCCTGTACGATATGCATAAGCAACCAGGTCTATAATATTTTTATCTATCATTTTATTTGTCACCTCATGATAAAACTGTAAGATTTTTTTGAAAATAAAACATCCTTGAAATGATCTTCAAGAATGTTTTATGTTGTAGCTAAGTCTGATGAATATCACTCAATAACTCTCGGTCCGTCACCGATTGATACGATATAGAAAGTGCAGTCATAGCCGATCTTATCCTTATAAGCCTTGCCAACCTGCTCTTTGAAACTTTCTATTGCATCATCCTTGACAATAGAAACAGTGCAGCCGCCAAATCCGCCGCCTGTCATACGTGAACCGATAACGCCGTCTACCTTCCAAGCTGTTTCTGCAAGAGTATCAAGCTCTATACCTGTTACATCATAATCATCGCGAAGGGATACGTGAGAAGCGTTCATAAGCTTACCAAACTTCTCAAGGTCACCTGCTTTAAGAGCTGCTACAGCATCAAGTGTGCGCTGATTCTCATATACTGCATGCCTTGCCTTTACTCTTTCGTCATCATCTGTGATAACATCCTTGTGAGCTTCGAACTCTTCAATAGACAGATCTCCAAGTCCCTTGATATCACAAACTGTCTGCATCTGAGACAGAGCATGTTCACATGCACTTCTTCTTGCATTGTACTGAGAATCTGTGAGTTTATGCTTTTTGTTAGTGTTAGTTACTACGATCTTCATTCCATCAAGATGGATCGGAGCATATTCAAATGAAAGATCTGCCGTATCAAGGAAAATAGCATTATCTTTTTTGCCCATGGCAGATGCAAACTGATCCATGATTCCGCAGTTGCAACCATTGAAATTGTTCTCTGCATCCTGGCCGATAAGAGCAAGTTCCTGATTAGGCACATCAAACCCGTACATATCACGAAGAGCAAATCCTGTCAGAACTTCAAGTGAAGCCGATGAAGAAAGGCCTGATCCGTTAGGAATGTTACCGATGATAACCATATCAAAGCCTGTTTCAAGCTTCATTCCTCTTTTTTCAAAAGCCCATACAACGCCCTTGGGATAATTGGTCCAGCCAGCCTTGGGATCGTTTGGAACAAGGTCATCAAGGGATGTCTCGCGTCTTGAACCGTCAAAGTTAAGAGATACGAAGCGCATTACGCGGTCATCTCTCTTTCTGGCAGCGGCGTACGTTCCGATTGTGAGTGCACATGGGAATACGTGACCGCCGTTATAATCTGTGTGCTCTCCTATAAGGTTTACACGGCCCGGTGCAAAGTAGCACTTAACGCCTTCGTTATCGCCAAATTCTTTTGCAAAGCCGTCAAGAACGGCCTGTTTCATTTCCTGATCGATCATAAAAATACCTCGTCTTTTTGCTTAATAATTGTTATTAACAGTATGGCTGCGCATGGCTTTACGATAAGTAGGGGCTTTGCCTTCAGGACTATAACAAATAAAATCAGCTTTTGATTTCATTTGTTATAGTCCCAAATTTCAAGTTACCGATTCCAAGGAACGATTCTATGCGCTGCTTCCCTTTTATTTTCTATGATTATATTATAATATAATCTTCGCTTGTGTTAGCATCTATTGTTTTTGAAAACTGTCAAAATGTTAAAAAGCTTATATCCATCTTATTAAGCATTATTATCATGCCGAATCTGATAGATATAAGCTTTTTTAATTTTAATCGATTAATTTTCTCAAACTTCGCACTTGCCAAACATACGCCACCCTTTGAGGCAGCGCCGATGCGGATAGTTTATAATGCATTTTCATATCTTTTGAAGATGTTATAAAATTCAGGAGCATGAGAGATGGATTTTTATATTCTTCTTAGGGTCTGCATGTCTGAGCGAAGCGAGTTTCAGACCCTAGAATATAAAAATCCAGATATCATGCCCTGAATTATAACACCTTCAAGATATGAAAATGCATTATAAACTATCCGCATCGGCGCTGCCTCAAAGGGTGGCGTATGTTTGGCAAGTGCGAAGTTTCAATAAATTAGATATCTGCGTTCATTGCAAGCTTTATGGATCCCATTATTCCCTGGTCATCGTTTAGGCTGGCAGGAACTATATAGTTATCTATGTCTTTAAGTTCTTTGGTTACAATATATCCGTTTAGCTGCTCCAGGACCTTTTTTCTTATAAGTGGAAAGAGCTGCTCCTGATGCATTACTCCTCCGCCAAGGATGATGATCTGAGGGCTAAGTGTCAGGATATATGTGCACAGAGCCTGAGCTATATATGTACTTTCAAGGTCCCAGACTTTATCATCATCTGCAAGTTCTACAGCTTTTTTGCCCCATCTGTCTTCAATAGCAGGACCTGCTGCCATTCCTTCAAAACAGGTTCCGTGGTATGGGCACTTGCCTTTATATGTATCTCCATCTGCTACTGCCATTTTGATATGTCCTAGTTCAGGATGGAGCATGCCGTGCAGGAGCTTGCCACCTGCCATAACTCCGCCACCGACACCTGTTCCTATAGTAAGATACAGAGCATCTGTAAGGCCTTTGGCACATCCCCAGGTTATCTCTCCAAGGAGTGATCCGTTAACATCTGTATCAAAACCTATCGGTACACCCAGCTCTTTTTTGAAAGCGCCGACTATGTCATAGTTCTTCCAGGCAAGCTTGGGCGTAGATGTTATATAACCATAGGTCTTAGAATCCCTGTTAAGATCAATAGGCCCAAAGCATGCTATTCCGAGAGCTTTGATATCCTTGCCTTTAAAATAATCGATCATTATAGGCATAGTCTCTTCGGGAGTCTTGGTAGGAATCTGCATCCTGTCAAGTATCCTGCCGTTCTCATCGCCTATAACGCATATCATCTTAGTTCCGCCCGCTTCAATACCACCATAAATCATACTTCTCTTCTCCTATATAGTTTTTTCAGGATCAGACCCAAAACTGATCCTGTCAATTATTATACCAAGCAACTTTTTGGCAAGTCATCTTTTTTATTTATGATTCTCATCATTAGTCATCCTTGGTAACATCAAGTCCGAAATATCCGCATATCCTGGCAAGCCTTGTTCCTGACGTACTGGACACCATGATTATATTACCACCTGTATCATATGCTATCACTATAAATCTTGAATTCATCTTGAATACGCATGGGTTAGGGCCTTGTATTCCATAAGCTTTAAGCATCTCTTCAAATGTCGCCTGAACATATCTGGAATCCACATATGCATGGCTCATAGTCGTCCCGTCCATGAAATCTCCACCCACTATATTGCCATCATCAAGAGTTTCGGAGATATCATCGATTATTCCAAAATAGGATGCTACTGCTCTGTATTTTTCAAGGGACAGATCTACCACGCCTTCTGCAGGGACTGCCGGTTCTTCTCCATAGGTTATCTCATCATAAGCATCAGAATCTGCCTGATATACAAGTCCAAACCTTGCACAGATCCTGCTGCACTCATCTGCATCATCTGTATATATTATAAGTATTGCGTCATCATCATGCATTGCTGCATAGTACCTTGCATATCCTTCATCATTTGGAACGCGCATTACTACCGGATTTGGAACCTTGTCATATCCTGTTGATGAAAGCTCATCCCTGTAACGATCATCTGTTTGCGAAAGATCATACATGATCGTAAGACTTATCTGAGTTGCACTTCCTGCCTTGGTATATAGGATTGTCTTATAATCATCAGTCTCTTCTTTAGATGTACTAGTATATCCAAACTCTTCCAGCACACTTGTAACGCCGTCCAATGTCAAGAGACTTTCATCTATGTTGGCATTATCTAAAGGGGATGTTCCAATGCCGGATGCATCTGTTAATACCCCATCACCACTTGCAGCAGAGCTTCCATCATAAGCTTTCTGACCTTCTTCAATATTGGCTTTGGTTCCTGCATAGTTCTGCATATAATTGGCAAGTTCATTGATTCTCTTGGAGTGGTCAAAAGGCGCTGAGATCTCCTTGACCACAATGCTTATCTGGTCAAATTCTGTCATGTCTACTGTTGACGCAGCATCTAATATGGCATAGATGTCTGTACCTGCCAGGTATCTAACCTGCCTATAGTATGAAGTCGTACCATCAAACCCGCTATAATCAAGCTTTCCATTTCCTGATGCATCAAATAAAAAAGAAACTCCGGTCACATAACCCTTTCTGGTCCAGGTCATCATATCAGCTTCAAGAGCGCTAAAATCTGCATCTGTATAGAAAGATAACAATATATTTTTTCCATCTTCTTTATGCTTTATAGTATATATGCCATTATCATCCGGTTCACTTTTTATAGTATAGTTGTCACCGCAGTCTATTTGAATAATATTGTCAGCAAATATAACCTCTATAGATGAGTTTCTAAATGCTTTGCAAGACATTAGTCCCAAAACCATAGAGGCTACCAGGACTGCCACTATAAAGTTATACTTAGAATGAAAGTTGTTCATATTATTCCTTCATGACGAGCACTTGTGCGAGTCTGGCAATATGAATATCAGATTTGGATTTGCCATAATGGCTATTTGGGCTCGTATCAAATAGCCGTGTGAAAAATTGTTATATCGATACAATTTTTCACACTAAACCTCATACTACGAATGCCAAACATATTTCAAGTACAGTGATGTACTTGAAACGTTCGCAACGTTTTATTGATGCCTTCTAAGATAATCCGCTTCAATAAATGAATCAAAAAGATTAGTATAAGTCGCTGATCCGTACAGTACATATTTATCTTTTGTATAGGTAGCTTCCAGCATATATACTCCGGTAACTGTATCACTCCTGGTCTGAGTGATGACACCTCCGTTACTTAGATTGATCTTAAAATCGCAAGGGATAGCTTCGAAGTATCCTCCATAACCTGTATCCTGCGTCACCGCACAGTATACCGCTGTTCCATCGCAGTTGCCGTAGTTCTGGCCATCTTCAAGACCGAACTGTGCATATGCCTTGGACAAGATATCACTGTTGGCTGTATCCATCTTAGTAAGATGACCTCCGCATCTTATAGCACCAAGGACATCCATTGTGAAATACAATGGTACAGGGCTATTCTTAACAACATAATCAGTGGCTCCAACCCTGGTCTCATCATAGGAGAGGTTATAACAAAGTCCCTGATACTCTCCTCCTGTTATATAGATAGCATCAACCTTGTCTTTGACAAGTTCATAGCCTTGGGGATCTTTGAGAAGCTCACGTATATTAGTTAGAAATCCGGTAGTCACTATCCTTATCTTACCGTCATGGGCGGATAGGACTTCTTTGTACATAGTTACGGCATTGTCGTATACGGGATGACTTGTAGTCTTGTACTGCCACAAAACTCCCCAGTAATCTCCGTTTCCACCGTATTCATAGCTTACAGACGCCTTGGCTATAGGTACGTCTGTAAGTCCTGCATAGTCAAAAAGGCCTTCTGCTGCCTTGATATTATTGCCTGAAGGATTCCTGGAGCAGTATGCAAAGCCCAGGATATCGCACAGTCCCTGATACTCAAGTTCCTGTGCTATGCGAACTGCTGTGACATCATCTACGTCTGTGGACATATCAGCATCAATGATTATACCTACAGGGCCGGATGCCTGCTGCTGATCCTTAAGATCATCCTGAATATTCTCTACGCTTTCTTTAGCCTCATCCCTTGCCTTGTCATCTTCCTCCTTGGCCTTCTCTATAGCTTCCTGCTTCTGTTCATCTGTCATGCCGCTGTAATCTTCTTCAGGACCAACTTCCTGTCTTGCTTCATTTAAGGCATCAATAAATATATCCCTGTAATCAGTCAAGGTATCAGAGGGCTGCCTTGCCGCAAGTACAGGAAGCGCTATAGAATTAACTATTAAGATGCATGTACACAGAACAGCAAGAGAAGACTTTTTCATGAGGCAAAACCTCTCCCATTTACTGCCTATTGATATCTATGTCCCCCGCATGATAGTAAATTTGCAAATAAAAAAGTCATAACAGATATGTGCGTTATACCGTTCATATCTATTATGACATATTTACAATAACATCGCGAGAAATAATAAATTACAAATGTTTTAGCTACGCTAATATTCTAAATACTATCTGCCACACCTTCGATAAATCCCGTAAAGTCTTCAAACCTTGCTTCTACTATCTTCCTCATCTGAACTGTGAGATTATCAGCAGAAATATTCATGTTGATATGGATAGATCCAACATCTTCTCCTATAAGGCTCAGTTCTATATATAAAGTATCACTTGCCGTCCATCTGGATTTGGATATAAAAGGAACTTCCCTGCTGGTGGCGCTTAGAGGCTGCCCTGTGGCAGGATCCACAAGAGGAAGACTTCCTTCGCATTCTTTAGTCAGATTAAAAGGAATAATGTAATCTATGACGCCGCTACCCGATCTTTGCTTTATGGACAGGCAGCCACTATCACCATAACTTATATGAAAAGACTCAAACCTTGCCTTATCACCTGATTCTTTAGAACCATTAGTCAGTGGCTCATTAAGTATTCTATAAGTATAGTCAAAACATGGGCTATAATTCTTTAATAAAGTGCACTCCTCTATATCTTTTTCATACTTGGAAAAAGAAGGAGCATATTCCAAAAGGCTATCGTGAATGATATCAAGTAGAGGCTGGGTGCCGCCCTTAATATTCTGAAGATCAGCAGTTGTCACGATCACAAGATCATACTGGGGATAGAACAGGACATACTGACCACCCATTCCGTACATACAAAAGCCGCCCCTGATCCGCCAGAACTGATATCCATATCCCTGCCGCTCCTCAGTCACCTGGCCGGTCTGGATATTAGGGACTTTAAAGCTCACAGCTTCTTTAATATAATCTCCAAAGCTTGTTACCTCTGTGCAATGATCACCTTTACAAAATGCCAAGAAAGCGCCCTCTGACAGGCTCTCCCCGTTTTGACTATCACACAGCTTATCACCTTTCAAAAGCTCATCCATTACGAATCTTCCAGCTTTAAGAAGATCCTCAGGATAGCACATAAGCCCTGCTCCGCCTATCTCGTCTCCGAAAGGGTCAGTGATAATATATGCATCTTTGGAAAAAATATATTCCGAAGGAATCTTAGTCCTAAGATAATCAAGCACTCCCATACCGGATAACTTCTTAACAAGAGCCGCAAGAGTATGTGACGATGACGTATCATAATTGAACACCTTGCCGCTTCTATGAGAAGGCTGTGTGACAAAAAAACTCTCGACCCAGTTAGTATTTACATGGAACTTGTAGGTCGTAGACGTATGACAGGTCTCCATACGAAGCATATCCCTGATCGTCATATCAGAAAGATATGGATGGAATCCCCCTTTAGGCTCATATTCCGGAAAAAAAGTCACGATCTTATCTTCTAAAGATAACTTCCCCTCTTCTATAAGAAAGCCTATAGCAAGAGATACAAAAGACTTAGTGACCGAGAACATCCTATGCATCCTTGAAGCGCTATATGGATAAACATATTCTTCAAATATCCTGCATCCTCCCTGATCTGCCAAAAGACTGTGAATACTCCCGCTTCCGCCATTTAATAGCCCTGCCTTTTGTAATCTGTCCCAGATCTTATTAATGCATTCTAAAGCGTTAAATTCATTCATAATGCCATGTTTTAACCTCATGTCGCGAGAAAAGAAAGTGACTAATGCTTCAAATTGGTGGCGCTCGCGACACCAATTTGGGTTTGAAAGTAGAACACTTTCAAACTTTTTACACTCCCAGATAATGATAGATGATATATCCGGCCAAAAGCCATGACACAAGTGCAAGAAGTGCACCGGATACTTTAATAGGCTTTGTGCTCTTAGCATTGCCCTTAGAATCTTTTGCAACGCTGTTTCTTACAAAAGCCTGCGCAAGGCCGTACATACCGATGATCAAAAGAACAATAACTTCTATGTAATACATTTCCCCATCCCCTTTTTATGCTGTTTATTTGGAGTTTTTTATAACTATACCACCTCAAACACTCAATTGCACTTGCTTTTTATGCATTTTAGCAAACTTACCACTTGATCAGTGCCATGTCAGTGGAAATCTCACCAAGTGGTAAGTTTGACGCATTCTATATCCCACAATGTAATTGTGCTATACTTGTTTTAGGAGGATTATCATGGCTAGATCTAAAAATATCGATATGACCAAGGGACCGATCCTTAAGGAACTGGTCCTTTTTGCTTTGCCGCTACTACTTGGCAATGCTTTTCAGCAGCTTTATAACACAGTTGACAGTGTTATAGTCGGACAGTTTGTAGGTCCCGAATCACTTGCAGCAGTTACCAGTACCGCTGTTATCATCAATACACTTGTAGGTCTTTTTGTAGGCTTTTCTACAGGATCTTCAGTAATAATATCCCAGTTCTTCGGAGCCCAGAAAGGTGATATGCTCAGAAAGTCTATTCATACTGCGCTATCTGCAACATTCATCATGAGTATCATCTTTATGATCCTGGGATATTTTATAACACCGCCCCTTATCGTTCTCATGAAGACCGACGTGACGGTTATAGAACCAGCTACAACCTACCTTAGGATTTACTTTTTGGGTATCCTTGGACTTATGTTCTACAACATGACTTCAGCTATACTTCGTGCTATCGGAGATTCTGTAAGACCGCTCATGTTCCTGATACTTACAAGTATCCTTAATATAATTCTGGACCTTGTATTTGTAATCAATTTTGAAATGGGAGTTGCAGGAGTTGCCTATGCCACTATCATCGCACAGTTTGTATCTGCATTCATGGGTATGTTCGTACTGATAAGGTCCAAAGAAAGCTACAGTGTATCCCTTAAAGAGATGCATATAGATACTTCTATACTTAAGAGGATATTTGCAGTAGGTCTTCCCGCAGGACTACAGATGGCTATAATCAGTTTCTCCAATATCTTCGTCCAGAGCTATATCAACAGCTTCGGAGCCGCATCAACAGCAGGCTGGGGAAGTTATGGAAGGATAGATGCTTTCGTAATGCTCCCTCTTCAGAGTATAGCCCTTGCCAATACAACATTTACCGGACAGAATGCAGGCGCTAAAAACCCTGATCGCATCAAACAGGGCATAAGAGTATCACTCCTTCTTGCAATAATCGTGACAATAGTCATCTGCGCCGCAGAATACGCAGGAGCTCCGTATATCATTAGATTTTTTACCAAGGATGAAGCTGTTATGAAATACGGCATCATCTTTATAAGATGTAACTGCATGTTCGATTTCTTCTGCTGCTTCAATCAGATCCATGCAGGAGTCCTAAGAGGTATCGGAGATGCTACAGCTCCCATGTTCATCATGATATTCAGCTTTGTAGTATTCAGACAGATATACCTTTTTGTGATCACCAGGATTACACCATCCATATATCCTGTAAGCCTCTCGTTCCCTGTAGGATGGATGATGTGCAGTATCCTTATGATGATATATTTCAGACTCAGTCATTGGGAAAAGAAGATTCACACCATCTGACATCCTTGATGGCAAGAGCTTTTTTGTATAAAAACAATTAACTTGCAATAACCGTAATCAGTTATAATAGATAGCGAATAGTATAGTAAGCGTCTTAAGAAAATGCACTTTGCCAGCCATCAAATGACCTATATGCCGGCATAAGGCATTTTCCAAAGTTGTTCACTACAATAATCAAAAGGAAATTGAAATGAATATAGTATTATACGAACCGGAAATCCCCTATAACACAGGCAACATAGGAAGAACCTGCGTTGCAACCAACACTAAACTCCATCTTATAAAGCCTCTTGGCTTTAGCCTTGACCAAAAAGAGATAAAGCGTGCCGGCCTTGATTACTGGCCAAAACTTGACTACGAAGTATATGAAAACTTCGAAGACTTTATGAAAAGAAATAATAATCCAAAAGTATGGATGGCCACAACCAAGGCTCATAAGGTCTACACTGACGTATCTTATAAAAACGATGACTATATAATGTTCGGACCTGAAAGCAGAGGCATCCCGGAAGAAATCCTTGTCGATCATGAAGATGAATGTGTCCGTATCCCCATGTTTGAAGATACAAGATCCATCAATCTATGCAACAGTGTCGCCATCGTATTATATGAAGCATTAAGACAGAACAATTTCGAAGGACTATCCCTTGCAGGAGAACTACACAACCTTCATTGGAAATAATATGCTCCCACGGGTATGCCGTGGGATTTTTTCTTATTCGAATTTGCATGGATTTATAAGATTCAAAACAGCGAAAAGAACAGGAGCTCGACTCCTGTTCTTTTTATTAAATCAACACATACCCAAAAATATAAGATCTCCGCAGAGAAACATAAAAGTCCTATAAAGAAGAAAAAATGCAATACAGGACTTCTATAACGCAAAAAACATGTTATAAAAGTCCTATAAGCAAAAAAAATCGACAAATAAGACTTCTATAATATAATTAAATTTTCAAGAAATTATGGTTACACAAGACGCGAAATTAGTGAAAAATTCAAGGATATTTCAGGAACGGACTTAACCAAGATTCTGCTCGCGCTAGAAGAAAGTGATTTTGTTATTAAATATATTCCTTTTGGTCAGGGAAAAAGACGATAACTCTGAAGGAGCGCAGATAGATCTTATAATCAGCCGTGCGGACAATGTTCTAAATCTCTGTGAACTCAAATTTTACAGTGGAGAGTTTTTGGTTGATGCAAAGTATGAAGAAAAAATGCGAACAAGGAACAGACTGATATCAGAACGGGTATCAAGGAAAAAAGTGGTGCGAAATACCTTGATAACGACATATGGGTTGACCAGAAACGGGTACAGCAATATTTTCACAAATGTCATAACACTGGACGATTTATTTGAATGATGTCAAAAACATATAAGGATCAAAACAGCGAAAAGGACAGGAGTTGCCGCTCCTGTCCTTTTCTATGCCGTAAGTCAGGCAATTGTGCAATTCCTGATTGCCTACTTTTCAAGGTTTTCCATTAGGAGGAAATCTTTTAATTTTATATGTTTTACGTTACTGGTAGAGTAGTCAATATCATCATTAGTGATCAATATTTTAGTATCTACCTGATTAAGACCGTTAAAAGGAGACATTTCACGCTGATATGCCTTATCTTCGGCAACACTGTATGCTACCTGAATAAAGTATCTGTAGTTTCCGTTTTCAGCAAGAAAATCAATCTCCTTGCCGTTATTGTCATAGGCACTTACCTTATATCCCATATATATAAGTTCGTTATATACGATATTTTCAAGGTTATGTGTTAGGTCGTATCTGTTATTAACACATCTTATTGAATTAAGAGCCACGTCGCAGTTATACAGTTTGTGACTGTTTTCTAAAACCTTCTTTGCCTTTTTTGAATACCGGTCAGCCTGATCAATTATATATGCTTCACTAAGGTAATATATCCATTTCTGAACTGTATTGCTGCTACACTTATTGTTATTACCCTTCATATAGTCGGCTATGGCTTTAGCGGAGTATATCCTTGAATTTGATATTAAAACAAAACTGGCTACCTTGCGGAATTCGCCTGATTTTTGAATGTTATATCTGTTTATGATGTCATTTTCAACGATAGTTCTATCAAGGTCGCTTAAGTATATCCTAAGTTCCTCTTCTCCTTGAAATTCAAGTCTTTTTGGAAAGCCGCCCCATATAAGATAGTCTGATATGGGAATTTCCCTTCCTAGTTCTTTTGCATATTCAAGAATTTCTTTATAAATGAATGGGCGTATTCTAAATGAAACATATCTTCCAGATAGCTCATTTGTAAATTCTTTAGAAAGAAGTTTTGAATTTGACCCAGTAATAAATACAGAGCAATCGCGAAGCCTTAACGTTTTGCAGGCATTTTGCCAGTCGTCTATTTCCTGCACTTCATCAAGAAATACGTAGCAGAAGCCATTTTTTCTATTATTCTCAACATATGCAACAATATCTTTCCATTCCTGAATCTGCTCTGTAACGATGCGGTCTTCAAAATTCAGAAAGATAACGTTATCGGATTTATCTGCGATCTCAGATTTAATCTGTTTCAGTATTTCAGATTTACCGCATCTCCTGACACCGGTAATTATTTTAATAAGATCGCTATCATAGAAGCTTCTGATTGGGGCGATATATTTTTCACGTTTAATCATGGCGCACTCCTTAACTCTGATTTACACTGAGAATTTTACCACAAAACGGAAAAATTCTCAATGACATTTAGATAATTACCCGAACGAGGAAAATTTCTCAATATAATAAGTAGCTATACTTGCCAGAAAACAAAAGCCAATGTCTTTAACGGATCTGGCGAGAGCTATGAATATAAGGGAATTACAGCAAAACAAGGTAGTGATCTTATCCCTTGCTTAATATATAGCAGCCGTTCCCGATCTAATTGACAAAATGTACAGAAAACTGTACAATGAAAACACAAGGAAGGAGTGATTGTATGGTCGCTGCGAATTATACAACAGTAAGAAACAATCTAAAAGAATTTTGTGACAGGGCAACCGACAATGATGAAGTTGTTGTTGTTACAAGAAAAGATGAAAAGAATATTGTGATCATGAGCCTGGACAGACTTAATCAGCTTGAGAAGGATCTTCATAATGCTATGTATCTTGCCAAGCTGGAAAAGGGATTTGCCCAGATTGAAGCAGGCAAGGGAACTCCTCATGAACTCATAGAGGTGAACGACTGATGGAAAAAGTCTGGTCAGACATTATGTGGGAAGAGTATCTGTATTGGCTTAGGGAAGATAAGAAAACACTCGGGAAGATAAATGACCTGATCAAATCAATCGAAAGAGAGGGCCCGATGGAAGGAATAGGAAAGCCCGAGCCACTAAGATATAGAGATGGATACAGCAGACGGATAGATAAGAAGAACCGTTTGGTATATGACGTAAAAGACGGGCAACTTTTTCTGATCTCATGCAAGGATCATTACGAAGATTAAGGCATTAAAGACCAAATAACCATGCAAACAAGCTGATGAAACGACAACGAGAGACATCGCATGTGCGATGTCTCTTTTTCATCGGAGCAAATCAGCTCCCCGCCTGCATTTACGTAAAAGTATCACAATATTATTTTTATGACCCTTTATAATTTGACTTATATTTATTTTTTGTTAAAATCATAATGTAAACAGAAGCAAATACAAAACTAAATGTTTTTATGATATTTCAAGGAGGAATATTTACAAATGAAAAGAAACGGACTTATTTTTAAAGCTGCCGCAGCAGCGCTTATCGTAGTTTTAGGAGCAGGCGCAGCTATATCTCTTCCAAGGATCGCCAGAGCTGAAACTGTTACAAGTACGTCGCAGGAAGTTGAGGCATTAAAGACAGCTTCTGTTAACTCAGCTGAGTTCAATGCATATTACTACTATATTACATACCCGGATCTTCAGGCAGCATTTGGAGCTAATGCAGATCTTCTGTATGTTCACTGGACAACTGTTGGTAAGGCGGAAGGACGTAAGGGTGTGGACCCTGCTACATCTGCAACAACAACACCTTCTGCTTCAGCTACAGCTTCAACTGGAACAGTGGCACTCGGAACACCTAAGTATCCTTATAAAGATGTAAACGGTATCAGATATATTTGGAAGGGTGGAGATCCTAATAAAAGATCTCTGGCTTCTGCGGATTATGTTTTTGACATCGCTGCAATGACAGCCATCGAGAATGATCCTATGCTTGCAACTTATGCTAATGAAGTCCGAAATAGAAATGATACAAATTCGACATATATAAAAAGTGGATATGCTTTAAAAAATGCTCAGAATCTTGGTATTTCAGAGAATTTATACATTGTCGTAAATGGGTATGATATTACTTATAATCAAGCATTGCCGTGCTTTATGTTTTATGACTATTATATGAATTGTCCAGCCGTTCAGCGTGCATATAAGCCTTATGAGGTAGGGGCAGTATATGCTCATTGGGTTGCCAATGGAAGCAAATCTACGAATGGTCTTAACGGAAACAGAGAGATGTAATCAGTTTATCTTCTTGATAGACATATAAAATACGGAAAGAACAGTCCAAATGGCTGTTCTTTTTTTATCATAAAAATGTTGATATTAAAAAATATATAGTATACAATTACATGTACGATATAAAGTGTATTATATAGGAGTTTTTATGATAAATATCGAAATTAAGAACATAAAGAGAAGAATTCCTGCGCTGTTTGCGGTTCTGATATTGATGATACAGGTCTTATCACCAATGACAGCATATGCAGATGTAGGTGATGATGGTTGGGACACAAATGCCCAAAGCGCCATATCGGATAATACCTATGCAGGAATAACAGATCCCCACAATAATGCCACGACGATAGCATCTGACGGTACGCTTGTAAACAGTAAGGATAACAAGCAGTCAAGCAGCTATAAAGACCATATAACCTATACGACCATAGGTGAAACTGTTACGGTATATAACAATGACGGCACTGTGGCGGGACAGTTCACGGTAGGATATGATACCAAGAACTATAAGTATACGGATTCTGATACAGGAGAAAAGAGAGTAGCGTCCATAAGTACGACTACTTATGATGTATGGTCAGCAGCTGCTAAAGCTGCCGGTCTTAGTGACGCAACTATTGCAGGGATACGTGCAGGAACTATCCTTACTAAAACAGATGACGTAGAAACAATCGTATACTATGACTCAAGCGGTGTTCCCCACTATGCAGCTACAATGGCAGGAGATAGCACTATAACCAGATGCTGCAGCATTGCTGAGGTCCTTGTCCGTTTTGCAAAAAAGGAAAAAGAAAAGATAAAAACAGCTCCAATAATACCTCTCCCGAAGTACTAAAAGAACTGTTTAAAGATAAATACACTTTTCTCGATATCTGATATTCACATAAGCTTCAAAAGCTCTGCCATGATCCCGCCGCACACAAGAGCATCAGACTCAGCTCTATGAGCATCCTTCTGACTTATATTAAAATGCTGAGCCATAGTAGGCTGCTTGTGATCACAAGTACCTGTTACATACTTCTTGCAAAGTGCAAGAGTATCAACAAATTTGATATTGGCATCAATCCCAAGCCTTTCAAATGTCGCAGACAAAAAGCGCATATCAAAGCTTGCATTATGCGCACATATAATAGTATCGCCCGTGATAGCATCACCCAAAAACTCTACAAATTCAGGATATACCACATCTTCCTTAGGTGAATCTGCCAGCATGTCATTGGTGATATTATTAACTCTCGTAGCACTAGCCGGAACCCTCTTACCAACATTAACAAGTGACCCAAAACTCTTAACTGCCTTGCCATCTTCAAAAATAACCGCTCCAAGCTCAATGATCCTGTCATTATATGCAGAAAAACCTGTAGTCTCAGTATCAAAAGCTATATAGCGCTTAGAAAGCTTATCCTTGATCTTCTCAACACTCTTTATCTGCATCGTACTAACACCACTTGCCATAACCGCATCTTTTCCTTTATCTGCTTTATCATTATCTCTATCAGTCCTATTTATAGTTGTCCTATTTACAGTTGTCTTCTTTACAATAGCCTTTTCTCTATCTGTCTTATTAGTTGTTGTCTTATTGACAGGGGTCTTTTCTATACCAGTTTTATCCGGAACTATTACCTTTTTATCTGACCTTTTAACCAAACTGTCCGCAACATGTTTTTCTCTAGCACCTTCAGTAATTTCTTTATATCCTTCTTTACTTTCCGCAATCTTATCAGCGATACTTCTTTTTCCAAACATTATCTCAAGTGCATCCATATCTGCCTCTCTACTAAATTCCTAAATCTTTACTTTAATAATACCCTATCAATAATCAGTCCATCAGCTCACCAAATGATTGTACCATACTTTTTGCTCCAAGCTTAACCTCCTGCCACAAGCAAAGCAAACGGCCAATTTGGTATAAAAATAAAACATTCTCATCCATATCCCGCAACAGGCGTGGTATCCTCCGAAGGCTTTGCAAGGTACTTGGGCCTCGGGCGTACAGAATATAGATCATTGCCACGCTTTTTAACTGTTTTATAAAATTCATGAGCATGATAGATGGAGAGTTTTATTCTGCCCGGGGTCCGCATGTCTGAGCGTCAGCGAGTTTCGGACCCCAGAATAAAACTCTCCAGATATCATGCCATGAATTTATAAAACAGTTAAAGCGTGGCAATGATCTATATTCTGTATGCCCGAGGCCCAAGTACTACTGCAAAGCCTTCGGAGGATACCACGCCGATAACCGCATCCCCCAATCAAAAACCCCGGCAAGTCAACTTGTGATCTGCCGGGGGTGATAATCCATATTAAATTGAATAGAATGCCTGGTTATCAACTACTGTGTAGAGAGTCTTACCATAGAAAGTCTGGCTTCCATCATTCCTCTTAAAAGAAAGAACATTGGCATTGTTAAGATATGAGTACTCTCCGCTTAAAACCTTAAGACAGAGATTGATCATATCAGTACTTGTCTCCTCAGCAGTCCTACTACTTGCCCATGAATAGGTTGAGAACTGATTCTTCTGAGACAGAACGCCCTTGATAGTATTAGGATATGCAGGAGACTTAACACGGTTCATAATAACCTCTGCTACTGCTACCTGTCCGTTAAATGATCCTCTGGCCTCTCTGTATACAACATTGGCCATAAGGACTATCTCTTCCATTGTGAATTCGTAATCATATCCGATAGGGTCTCCTGCTACAAGCGCTGCCTGCGCTGCTGCAAGATCCTGCGCTGCCTGCTGTGCAGCGGCATCTTCCGGAGCCTGATCCTGAGAGGATACATCACCGGCCTGTGCTTCTGCCTGAGAATTATCACTCTCTGAAGTATTTTCTGTTACATCTGTTACGTCAGTCGTCACATCTTGTGTTTCGTTTTCCTGTGCATGAACTACAATAGGCTCAGTAAAACTAAGCACCGCTGCGGCATATGCCATAGCAGTCGCCATGAACAATACTCTTTTTAAATTCTTCATAATATCGGCTGGATCAAATAGATAAGATAATCTTCAAGAATTGAAGATCAGTATAAGTCCCAATCACGGTCTTACAATCATCAGTCCCTCCCCGGACCTGATGCTTATAAAATAAAACAGCCTAACTTCTCCTTATAAATAAAAATTATAGTTTTGTTGCGTTTATTACAACAAATGTAATAATAACAGAAAACCTATCACAAAATCAATCACATTTAGAGGATTTTATGAATTATCTATAAGGAAAAAATTTTTAGGCATGTAAACTTTGGCACTTATTTTTGTAAAAAATCCTTGCAATTACACATTGTAGGCAGTTTATAAAGTTTTTTAGCGATATAATTGTCAAATCTGCTATTACGAAATGTAAGGGTCAAAAACACTTTTGACACCTTATTACATATCTTCCAGCCTGCCATGCTTTTCATATGTAGTTGTGCGAACTACCTTATTATCTCCATCAACGAAGACTACCTGAGGATGATGCTGTTTCATCTCTTCAGGACTCATCTGAGCATATGCCATTATTATGACTTTATCACCTACGCTGACACATCTTGCTGCAGCGCCGTTAAGACATATAACGCCTGAACCTCGCTCTCCGCAGATGGCATAGGTCATAAATCTCTGACCATTATCTACATCTACGATCTGAACCTGCTCATACTCGCAGATTCCTGCCTTATCCATAAGCTCTTCATCTATGGTGATAGAACCTATATAATCAAGAGCTGCCTGAGTTACAACTGCGCGGTGGATCTTGCCTTTAAGCATTGTAAGTAACATGAAAACCTCCAAAAACTAATATCATGATAGAGAAATGAATTAACTGATCTCCTGTCTTTGTCACCATAAGTAAATGAAAAGACAGGGATCAGTTCATAACCTATAATCTATATCTGCGGATATCTAAAACTTTACATTATCAAAAAAGAAAATTATCGATAAGCCTTGTCTTGCCAATATATACAGCCATTGCAAAAAGTGTTCCTTCTTTAACTTCAGTAGCAGGCTCAAGGGTATCAAAATCAGCTGCTGATACGTAGTCGATCTTGGCAAGAGGCTCTTTTTCTATAAGAGCTCTCTGAGCATCAAGGATCTTTGCAGCATCCTTTTCGCCATTTTCAGCCATCTCTTTTCCCAGATTGACTGCCTTAGAAAGAACAAGAGCTGCCTGTCTTTCATCATCACTTAAATATGTATTACGTGATGACTTGGCAAGACCATCATCTTCACGAATGATAGGACATCCTACGATCTCTATGCCATAAGACATATCTCTTACCATCTTTTTGATAATAGACAGCTGCTGTGCATCTTTCATTCCAAAGAAAGCCTTATCAGGAGTTGCTATATTAAAAAGCTTGGATACTACTGTACATACTCCTCTAAAGTGTATAGGACGAGTCTGACCGCACAGGCGCTTTGGCATATCATTGAGTATCTCTACATAAGTAGCTGCATCCTCGCCATACATCTCTTCTACTGAAGGGTGAAATACAAGACTTGCGCCGTGCTCTTCAAGGAGCCTGCAGTCTCTTTCAAAATCCCTTGGATATGTAGAAAGATCTTCTGTCGGGCCAAACTGTGTAGGATTGACAAAGTCAGATACGATGACTCTGTCGCACTGTGATACTGCCTTATCTACAAGGCTTGCATGTCCTTCATGAAGATATCCCATTGTAGGAACAAGTCCTATTGTGAGACCTTCTTTTCTCCAGGCTCTGACCTGGTCTCTTACTTCTTTGATTGTTTCTGCTTTGATCATACTTCCTCCAATTACCTGTATATCCTCATAGTTTAGTATTAGATTATGAAATCCTCTTTATATAGCCTTCTTCACTGTACTTGGCATCAAGGCTCTGCAAGAACTCATCTGAGCAGTCGCTCTTGGCATATGTCTGCTCGGGAGTAGGGAATGAGCCGTCCTGAACTGCTGCCTTGTAGTCAGCAAAGGCTTCCTTCATCTGCTGGCCGATCTCTGCAAAGTGCTTCACGAACTTAGGTGATACTCCGCTTGACATGCCCAGCATATCCTGATATACAAGAACCTGAGCATCACAGCAGCTACTTGCACCGATGCCGATCGTGATGATATCAAGCTTCTTGCTGATAAGTGCTGCAAGCTTAGGTGGTACACACTCAAGAGTTACTGCAAAAGCACCTGCTTCCTGAACTGCAAGAGCATCCTGAAGTACACGCTCTGCATTAACTTCGCCCTTGCCCTGAACCTTGAATCCGCCAAAAGCATTAACTGACTGAGGTGTCATTCCTATATGAGCTACAACAGGGATACCTGCATCTGTTATAGCCTTGATCTGAGGAGCCATAAGAGCGCCGCCTTCAAGCTTAACAGCACCTGCGCCCGGTGCTTCCTTCATGATCCTGCCTGCAGACTCAAGTGCCTGTGCGGGAGATATCTGATAGCTCATAAATGGCATATCTATAACTACGAATGTATTCTGACAAGCTCTGGCAACGCTTCTTCCATACACGATCATCTCATCAAGTGTTACAGGGAGAGTATCGTTATATCCCTGCATTGTCATACCGAGGCTGTCTCCAACAAGTATCATGTCGATACCTGCTTCGTCCATAAGCCTTGCTGTCGTGTAATCGTAGCATGTAAGCTGTGCGATCTTCTTTCCTTCTTCCTTCATCTTACGAAGTGTAGCTACTGTCTGTTTCATTTCCTTTTCCCCTTTCGTCAGTCCATTGATATTACAATATGAAACCTTCTGTCATTTCATATCCTCTAACAGCTGACATATATGTGTGTATTGGTTTTCGGGATGTTTCTCTTTAGCAAGATCTGTAAGAACAAGAGATAGATTCGTGTAAACATTTCTTTCGATCTGATCTGTCAAAAGACTCAAATGCTTTTTGACAGTGCTGCTGTCACCTCTCTCGACAGGACCTGAAAGTGCAATTGCAGGGCCTTTTTGCAATATATTCTCAAGATTAGCTCTTGCAAGTGGCCCTATTGCAGCCATAGCTTCTGCATCACTAAAGCCGGCCTCGTTCAGATGTCTCTTGGACATCTCATAAAGTCCGCATACAAGATTTGAAGCGATAGAGCATGCCAGATGATAGCCAGCCTTCATGCTTTCATCCAAAAGCTTTGTCTTAAGTCCGATGTTCTCAAGAAAGTCTACCCACTCGCCTACACCTTCTCTTTTCTCAAGACAAAAAAATACACCCGTAAGTTCCTTATAAGCACTGTATTTGCTACTAAAAGGAAATAACGGATGTATTGCAAATCCTGCTGCGCCGCGGCTCTTAATCCCGGGGAACGCCTCCCCTACAGTCATGGCTCCGCTGCAATGTATTATCTGTTTACCCGATATAGAAAAAGAACTGATTTCTTCATACACAGAAGAAATCTCACCGTCCGGAACAGTTAAGAATATCGCGTCACTCTCTGCTATAAGCTCATCTTGAGTGTCGTAACATTTTGTATTTGTAAATTCTGCTGCTTCAATGGCTGATTCTTGATGCCTACTATAATAGCCGGTCACCTGAACGCCGTGCTCTGAGAAGTATTTTCCCAGATTAAAACCAACTTTACCTGCTCCTATAAATCCAATCTTCATCGCATATCTCCTTATCTAAAAACGGAGGACGCGACTTCATTCCGGACTTTCATTCTCTTGTCGGTACAGTTCCCACTAATGTGGAATACCATCCGCTGGTGCGTGTGCACCATATAGAAATGTAACACTGTAGCCTGCAAAAGTAAATAGGGATGGAGGAAGTGTGGTGGGCCGAGGGCGGGGGCCGGGAGGCCGGGAATGCGGATGGTATTATCATAGGCCTCATGTGAAAATAACCTTCGGTTTTCTAATGTCCTGCTACGCTTCCGTGAACATGCTATACTGCAGCTTCGCACGACATAAGAAAACCGAAGAACATTTTCAAAATCGGCCTATGATAATACCATCCGCATTCCCTCATCGCTGTGCTGCCTCGCAATTTCGCTTCGCGCTTATGCTTTGCTAGTGCTCATTATATTCGCTGTTCGCAGATTCCTTATTCTGGAATACGCATAAGGATTGTTATCTGCGCATTTTTATTATTTTGATAATAATCTGATTTGTTATGTGTGATTGTCTATGAAAAAGTCTGTGCATTTTTTAGAACTATTAAAAAGCAAAAAGGACAAATAATCATAAAAACAATCATAAAATGTTAAAGAAATTAGATTTTGGAATGATTTTTACAAAAGAATTCCATAATATGATTATTCGTGTGATTTGTACTTTTTGAATTCGTGATAATATTGCTTTCGTTGTAAATAAAAAAACGAATTAAAGAACACTTTCGTTTTAAGAAGTTTGATTTTTAAAAGGTAATCACACGAAAAATGGTAATAGTATTAGTAAATCTCATTGTACTTTTAACTTTATATCTTTCTCTTTGTTTTGTATTTGCAAGGTCTATGGGCATTGTGAAGTGTATCGATCCTGCTAAGGCTTATGAGAAGGAGAACCGCAGGCACTTTCTTGATGGATATAAAAACTGGGATTGTGAAGAATATGTTATAAGATCATTTGACGGTTATGAACTTCATTCAACATATATCCCTTCAGCTATTCCTTCCAAGAAGTTTGTGATACTGATCCATTCATCAACATATTGCAGAATAGGCGGTATCAAGTACTTCAATATCTTCAGAAAGCTTGGATATAACGGCATCCTCTTCGATCTTAGAGGTCATGGAGATAATAAGAAGTCTGCTTCTACCTGGGGAAGAAAAGAAAGTAAGGACCTTCTTAGTGTTATCGATGATACTGTAAGAAGATTTGGTGATGATATCACAATAGGTGTTCACGGAGAGTGTCTTGGCGGTGTTACAGCGCTTACTGCTCTTAAGTATCATCCCAACATTTCATTTGTAATCGCTGACAGCTGCTACAATTCACTTTATTCTCTTCTATGTAAGCTTGCTCAGCAGATCGCTCATGTATCACCAAAGCTTTTCGATCCTGCTGTAGTCTTCTTCAGACTTATGTTTGGATATTCTTATAAGAAGATATTTACTAAGGATAGTCTTAAAGGCAATACAGTTCCGATCTGTTTCATTCAGGGAGACAGCGACTGTGTAGTTCCTGTAGAAGATACCATGGAGCTTGAAGGTTCTACTAACGGTTATACAGAGATGCATATCTTTGAAGGAGCTGACCATACAAGAAATATACTTGCAGATTCCAGACGTTATGAAGAAATCGTAGAAGGTTTCCTATATAGGGTTAACTGCCTTGAGCTTGCAGCAACAGCTTAATAGCCTATTGCTTCCAGTATTTGCAAAGGCAGCAAAACAAGAAATCCCATTCCCGTCATAATCTGTCATTTTCTCATATTAGTAAATCTTTTACTTGCAGGACTTTTATAGTGTGTTTTTGGTGCTATAAAAGTCCTGTATTGTATTTTTTATAGGCCTTTTATGTTTTGGTAATAGAAAACTAACGCCTGGTATTTTGTGTATACAAGATATGGAACCCACATTTATGATAAAATCATTAGTAATAGCAATCAAAAACATCACAAATCCAATGCTTAAATGTATTCATTTTCAAACAATGAATTGATGCTTTGAATTTTACCAATACTAAAACAATATTTAAAATATACTCAATGTATGAGGTTAACTATGAGAGACGGAAGCGCTACTGAAGAGAAGATCTTAAACCTTGCCAAGAAGATGATCATAAAGGACGGCATTGCCAACCTTGATATGAAAGTCCTTGCAGAGAAAATAGGCTGCAGCAGAAGTACCCTTTACAGGCACTTCTCAAGTAAGGGCGATATCATGATAAAGCTTGTGGAAGAGTCTCTTCAGATCATAAGCAACTCTTCACAAAACCTTCCGAAAGATATACATTTTGATAACGGATTCGAAGAGTTCTCATGGTATGTTAATGAAAGAGCCAAGGCCCTTATCAAAGAAGTCGATTCTGTAACTTTCATAAGAGATTATGACTGCCTATATACCAATGCTTATCCTCAAAGCAGTCACTTAGAAGGGTTCAAGAATTTCATCAAGGGCGATTACCTATCTGATCCATGGTTTATTGCTTTTAAAAAGGGAATGGAAGATGGAAGCATCAGACATTTCGATGATCCTAAGCTTCAGGTCCTGACTATATCCAACGGCCTTTTAGGAATAGCAGAAAGAGTAATCCCAAGAGTCCCATTCTACCTTCAAGAGCAAGGATACGGCGAAGAATTCGTTCTCAACCAGGCCAATCTCTATCTTAATAGTATCAAGAATCGATAATTATAACTGAGAAAATATCCTCCAAGTTTCTGACAGGGTCTTGCACAATCAAAGCCCCAAATTTGAATTAATAATAATCCTCCTGATACAATCTAATAATTATTATCGCAATTATGTTATAATATTATCGTATCTATAGTTTTTATAGTAAAGCTAACAAAACTTCTAACTTACGTCAAGAGGAGGAGAATCCATGCTTAAAAAGTGTATCGCCGAATGTCTTGGAACCTGTGTACTTGTTGTCTTTGGATGCGGAACTGCTGCCGCCATTGGATGCGACGTATCGGGAGGGTATGTTGCAACCGCTCTTACTTTTGGTCTTGTTATTGTAGCTATGGCATATTCAATCGGTAACATATCAGGATGCCATATCAATCCCGCTGTATCTCTTGCTATGCTTATATCAGGCAAGCTTAGCGTATCAGACTTTATCTACTACATCGTATCCCAGTTTGCAGGTGGTATTATCGGTGCCCTTATCCTTAAGATATTTGCATCATCCGGTGCAATCGATGCAGGACTAGGCTCCAATGGCCTTTATAACGGCAATGTAGGATTATCCATCCTCATAGAGATCATCCTTACATTCGTATTCGTACTCGCAATCCTCGGTGTAACATCAAGAGATGCATTTTCAAGTGTAGCAGGACTTGTAATAGGACTTACACTAACCCTGGTACACCTCCTTGGCATCTACTTCACCGGCACAAGCGTTAACCCCGCAAGAAGCCTTGGACCAGCAATCTTTGCCGGCGGTGATGCCCTCTCATCCGTATGGGTATTCATAATAGCTCCCCTCATCGGCGCCGCCCTCGCCGCCCTCTGCTACAAATTCCTAGACACCGACAAGTAATCCCCATCAAACTCTAACTATACAGAATAAACACGCCATCTCTCAGTTCAATCATCCAAGAAGGAATTTCCTGTCATCTCTTGAATGATTATCAAAGCAGAAATGGCGTGTTTTTTATTAATCGGCAAACGTCCCACTTGGGAGGCGAAGTATCCGCTAAAGGCTATGCGAAGGTAAGTGGCCCTCGGACGGATAGTATATAAATAATTGGCGCGCTTTTAATTGTTTTACAAAATTTATGAGCGTGATAGATGGAGATTTTTATTCTGCATGGGGTCCGCATGTCTGAGCGTCAGCGAGTTTCGGACCCCAGAATAAAAATTTCCAGATATCATGCCATGAATTGTAAAACAATTAACAGCGCGCCAATTATTTATATACTATCCGTCCGAGGGCCACTTACCTTCGCATAGCCTTTAGCGGATACTTCGCCTCCCGAGTGGGACGTTTCCTCCACTCACCTATACAGGAAATCATTCACATTATCCAGTGTGATCTTGGTGTGGGGGAGCCTTATGTAGTGGCCATCTTCTATGCCAAGGTCATCAAGACTACTACCCGTTGCAAGCGCCATAGCAAGATCATACATCGCATGCGCCTGCCCTTCCTTGTCATTGTAAACAGTACCATGCATATATCCAGTCTTAACAGCTTCAAGCCCGCCTATAGTACCATCTATACCATATATAGCCGGAATCTTACTCTTAGCATCCTCTCCATACATATTAAGATAGGCATCTATAGCCCCAAGCGCCATATCATCGTTATTGGCCAGGATCAGCTCTATCTCGATATTGGACGATATTAACTGCTCTATCTTGCTCTGAGCCTGCGTCCTGTTGAAATTGGCAATAGCAAGACCCTGCCTGTCAAGCTGCACTCCCTTATTTATAAGAGTCTCTACGCAGTATTCACTTCTGACTATCGCATCCTGATGCCCTGCTTCGCCCTGCAGCATTACGTATTGTATAGTTCCATCATTATTAGTATCTATTGCAGAGCTCTGTCCCAGTATCTCATCCGCTGCAAGCTCTCCCTGCATGATCCCTGATTCTACCGCATCAGATCCTACATAGTAGAACTTAGCTGACCTTTGAAGATCCTCTTTGGTCAGTTCCCTGTTGAAGAATATAACAGGTACATCGTACTTAAGTGCCATATCTATGATATGTTCAGGTTCCGTCCTGTCTACCAGATTGATACAGATAACATCACAACCTGTATCTATCATCTCCTGCATCTGATTGTTCTGCTCTTTCGTACTCTGACCGGCATTATAAGTCACAATAGTAACATTAGTATCTGCATAGCTGTTGAACTCATCCATAAGCTGTGTTATGAACGTATCATGAATATCATAAACAGACACGCCTATACGAATTGTTTTATTATCAATACTTTTGATATTGCCGCATCCTGACAATGCTGCTTCCATAAGCGCAAGTATCATATATACAGATAACAACTTTGTTCCAATTCCGTTTTTTATTTTGTTTCTGATTCCTATTCTAATCTCCGATTGGGAAAAGAATCTGCTGATTCCCTTCATCATACATTGTTTCCCCCGTAACATATGCATATCCTACTGTATAGTCGCTAACCCTAAGATGCTCATCTTTTAGGACATCCGAAAGGTTACTTATCACCATATATCCCATTTCATATTCATTGATGACAACCATCCCTTTTATAATTCCCTGATCAAGGTCATTTAAGTTATCGGGAGAGCACCCTACTCCGTATAATTTAAGGTTCCCCAGCTCATTGGTAGGATAGGCATTATAATTATCTACCATCTTGACATAATCAGCTGCCGTCTCTGTGACATCATTATCAAGTGCCACAAGGATATCAGCTTTGTTACTTTTTACAAGCTCTCCAATCTCTCTTTCAGATATCTGCGTTGCTTCCACGCTGAACACTATCTGTGCTCCAGCCTCATTAGCCTTTTCCTTAAAAGAGTCCACGCGTTCCTGTACAGATACAAGTTTCAGATTACCTGCAAGTATACCAATCCTGACACCTTTTAGCTCCCCGTACTCTTCTATGATCCTTGTGGCAAGTTCTGTTCCAACTTCTACACTGTCAGCTCCGGTATATCCCATCTTACTGCTTGCAATCTCATCCTTGTTTACATTGTTGTCAATCAGTTCTATGTAAACATTCTGAGGTATATCCGTAAGTATGTCTGATGCACTGCTGCCCGAACACAGCTGCACTATCACTGCATCGGCTCCGTTTTCTATCTCCTGATCTATAAGATTTTTCTCTTTTACAGGGCTACCTTCAAAGTCAGTGGTAACATAGTTGAGCCTTATTCCATTTTCTCTTGCCGCCTGCCTTAGTCCTGTCTGAAAGCTGTCCCATCTTGCGCTATTGCTTTCATCTACTATTACAGATATCTGATACTTCTCAGAAGGCCCGTCTACTTTGATAACATCTACAGCACAGACCACAATGCCTATGACTATGACTGTTATGATAGCAAAGAGCCATTTGCTTTCATTAAATATATTCCGCGGATTCAACATCTCTGGCGTTTTCCTCCGAATATTCTATATATGGCATATGAATAGTAACCCTGGTACCCTCATCGGCTTCTGTATCTATCATAAGTCCGAAGTCTCTGCCAAACCTTAGCTGGAGTCTTCTGTGCACATTGATAAGACCAACTCCCGAGCCTCTTGCCCTTGTTCTTCCTTCTTCTGTGAGAAGCCCCTTAGCCTGTTCAGGACTCATACCATATCCGTTGTCTTCAACTTCTATGTAGACATTGTCACCTTTCCTATATCCCCTAACCCGGATACTACCGGGATCTTCCATCCCTTTAACTCCGTAATAGATAGCATTTTCCAAAAGAGGCTGCACTACAAGCTTAACAATACAGCAGTTCATTATATCCTGATCAATTTCATATTTTACAGAAAAAGAATCTTTGAATCTTACCTTCTGAATATTGGTATAGTTCTCTGCATGCTTGATCTCTTCACTTACTCTTATGATATTCCTTCCGTTTGAAAGACTTATTCTGAAAAGTGATGACAGCTGGGTTATCATATAAACAGCTTCCTTGTTCCTGCCGTCTTCTACCATCCATACGATAGAATCCAAAGTATTGTAGAGAAAGTGAGGATTGACCTGAGACTGAAGAGCATCCAGCTCGCTTTTTCTCTTTTCCTCCTGCTCCTTGATGATGTCCGCCATAAGAAGTGATATCTGGTTAAGGAGCTTTTGAAGCGTAGTTCCAAGGTAGCGGACTTCATTGGAACCACCTATGTATACAAGAGGGACACTCCTTTCTGTAACTTCAATATTGTGGATAGATGCCGTAAGCTTCTTGATGGGACTTGAAATCCTTGCAGAAATGAGCCTGTTAAGAAGTAGTACCGCCAGCATTACCAGCAGTACTATCAGCACCATAAAAGATCTGGTACTTCTAAGTCCTACCGAAAGGTTCTTGGTAGGTATGACGCTTACAAGTTTCCAGCCGGTATAGCTTATGGTATTGACTATCTCGATCCTTTTTTCACCGTTGAATTTCTCCTCATAGACGCCATCAGAGTATGTTGCCACAACCTGATTGTTTTCATCATAAAGTCCTGAAACTATCTGCATGTTCTGAGGATGATATATGATCCTTCCCTCTTTGTCGCACAGGTATATATACCCCTGTGAAAGGGAGTTGTTAAGAATATCGAACATCTGATACACAGTCGTGTAATCCATATCTACAAGGAGTACGCCCTGCTTGGGGATTCCTCCTCTTGTATACATGACAGACCTGCTAAGAGATATGACCCAGTAGTACCTTCCTGCCGAATCGCTAAAAAGGTTCTGAACATGCGGCGTCGAAAAGTGCATGTTCTCAACCTGCGTTGTGGCTTCTACGAACCACTCCTGGGTTGTGACATCAATATTATCTTTTTGAATCGCAGATGGCGCTGCACCAAGCTGTCTTCCATTGGATTCAAAAAGTGCCATTGATACTACATTATCTTTATTGGACTCATAAAGAAGATTCATCTGACTTCCGATCTTGTCTACATGGATATCAGATGTCTGAATAGATGTATAATAAAAGGCATCAGAAAGCTGCCTCATCTGCCGCAGGTAATCTTCAAGCTTCTCACCTGTCTGAGAGAGGATTGTCCTTGCATTGTCTGTTGCAACCCTTCTGGATATAGATGCAAAACTACTATATAGAACTGCCCCCAAAAGGCTCATGGACAATATTGAAACTATCGTATATGAGGTCAGAAGCGTTATCTGGATATTGCGAGATTCCAGCTTTTTTCTAAGTTCATGATGACCTTTTTGTTTACCCCCATCTTTGCGCTTGAATAATCCCATTAAAAGTCCTTACATTTTGTGACTAAAAACTATTCTCTTTATTTCCGGACATTCCTTTTTACATCCTGCATTTCTGTAAGTAAGATCATGTATATTGTCACAATACAAAATATTCTTTTAAGAAATCTCGCCTCTGGTTCTGAATTTGGATGGTGTTATCCCGTACTGGCGTTTAAATACATAGCTGAAATAATTGGGATCGGTAAAACCGACTTCCGCCGCGATGACATATGTCTTCTTGTCGGAAGTCATAAGAATCTCTTTTGCCTTGTCCATACGATAATCCGTAAGATATGTGACAAAAGTCTTACCGGTCTTTTTCTTAAAAACTGTTGAGAAATATGCAGAACTTACCCCTAAGTTCTTGCAGATCTTTTCTATAGTAATCCCCTCTTCGTTATAATGAGCAGCAACATATTCCTGTGCCTTAAGTACAAAAGACTTCTGGCCCTTGCTCCTCACATCCCCTATCATCTGCTGCATCCTTGACAGGATATCTGTCAGCATGATCTTAAATTCAAGTACATCCGGAAGCGCCTTGCCTATAGTATTGTCTGCAAATACATCTTCTATGGCAAGATGGTTCTCCTGAGCAAATCTATAGAGCCTGCTCATGGTATCTGTAATAAAAAACTCATACAGCTTCATAGTACCCAGATCCTGGCTGTAACTGTCTACAAATCTGCCCGCTTCCAAAGGTATATCAATTGTATCTTCTACCCTGATCCTTCTAAGGATCTCTGAAAGCGTCTTACCGCTTTCATCCATAATTGTCTCACTATCGTGCTCAGGCTCTATCTCCATGATATTGATAGCTTTGCCCGTTCCGTATATAGCCCTTGATGATACAGCCTGCGATGCTCCCTCAAGTGAGTGAACCGTATCCATCGCATCAGTGCATACCATTCCAAGACCTACTGTAACTACTGCTTTGCAGGCAATCTTGGCAAGCCTGCAGAAACTGTCACAATCATCTGTAAGCTCTATTACCTGCCTTGAATCATCCATCTGAGCTATCATCACGGTATCTCCCTGATAGGAGAAGAACTTACCGCGCCACTTCTCTTCAAGTCTCTCCTGAGCAAGTCTTCTTACTGATATACCCAGAAGTACCGGATTAAGGCCTTCCGGCGCCAGTGTCGAAGACGTGTGTATAAGGACTACCTCATATACAGGCCCCTTTAAGTCTATCTGATAATTAAGAAGATATTCCGCAAGATGCTCCTGGGGTATCCTTCCTGATACAAGTTCTGAATAGAAAGTCTCCTGAAGAAGCGGAAGGCTCTGGGCATAGTATCTTGAAAGCTTCCTGATACTCTGACGTTCTTCTGCCTCCTTATCAAGGGATTCTCTTATCCTTGTAAAAAGACTGCTAAGCTCATCAGAATTAACAGGTTTTAATATATACTCTTCTGCCTCAAGCTTGATAGCTTCCTTGGCATATTCAAATTCGTCATATCCTGAGAAAATAATGATCTTGACGCCAGGACACAGCTTTCGAAGCTGTCTAGAAAACTCAAGACCATCCATATACGGCATCTGGATATCCGTCATGACAACGTCAGGAGTATCACCCTCTGCCATCTCCAAAGCTTCAAGTCCGTTATGAGCATAGGTAGGGACCTCATACCCAAGTCCCTCCCAGTCTATTTTTCGAACGATGGCATTTATAACCTCTTCTTCATCATCAACAAGCAGACATTTGTAACCCAATATACCGCCTCCATTAGATACTCTCTATTCATTATACTACACAGATGCAGTATTCCCCTAGTGTCTCATTATCATGTTACAAGAATAAAATGACAGCACTAATATACTAAAAAAATATTTTTCCAGAAAAAAGGCGTAGCCAGATCAAAGGCCACGCCTTAAAACAGTCAGTAAATTACTTTTTCTTGGCAGCCATTCTTGCTGAGAAGATATCAAATGCAACTGCAGCAAGCAAAACGACACCCTTGATAACTTTCTGATAGTTAGGATCTATAGTCATAAGGCTCATTCCAAGGTTGATAACACCTATAAGTGTAGCACCAATAACTACTCCAAATACTGATCCCTTACCACCGTAAGCAGATACACCACCTACTACGCAGGCTGAGATAGCATCCATCTCAAAGTTTGTTCCTGCTGTTGAGTTAGCAGCCTGGAATCTTGCTACTACAGTCCATGCACTGATTACAGTAAGAACTGCCATATTAAGGTATGCAAGGAAAAGTATCTTTTTGGTATCAATACCAGAAAGTCTTGTAGCCTCTCTGTTACCACCAATTGTATAGAAGTAACGTCCGATAGTAGTCTTCTCTGTAATAAAAGCATAGATAAGAACTATTGCAAGAGCCCATATAAGAGCTGTAGGTATACCACCTGCATATGCAAGCTTATATGCAAAAAGCATGATGAATGCGCCAAATACTACGATCTTAGCAATCATAGCAGTCAATGAATCATGTGCATATCCCTTAGAGATCTTAACGCTTCTGCTTCTGATCTCAAGAACAGCTATGATGATAACACTGACTATTCCAAATACCATACAAGGAATATTCATTGTCTTGGCGGTTGTTTCAAAAAGCTTACCTGAGAAAATCTTAAGGTATGCAGGCGGGATAGGAGCAATTGAACCTGTTGTGCTGTTAGCAGAAAGGATTGATGTTCCTATTCCTCTGAATGCAAGATATCCAACAAGTGTTGCGATCCACGGCGGGATATTAACATAAGCGATCAGTGCTCCGAGTATGCATCCATAGATGATACCTATCAGCAGCATTGCAACGATAGATAGTCCGACATTCCATTTCATTACTACCATCATCACACCGCCAACAGATCCAAGGAAACATATGAATGATCCGCAGGACAGATCGATGTTACCACCTGTCAGCATACACATGAGCATACCGCATCCAAGGATATATACATATGCATTCTGAACTATCAGAGCACTAAAGTTAAGTGGTGAGAAAATACCACCATTAGTAGTAATACAAAAGAAAAGATATACGGCGACAAGAATTAGAAGTCTTGTATTTGATTTTAAAATTTTCTTAACGTTTTCCATTTATTCTCGTCCCCCCTTACTGCTTCTCTCTCTTTAGGCGTTTGCGAAACGCCAAAAGCCGCATAAATACGGCATTTTTATTGCAATAAAAATGAATAACCCCTCACCGGATATGGTAAAATAGAGTTGTCCAAAAACTACCTACCAACACTCAAGAAAGGAGTTATTCTGATATATATGATACCATACAAACAGCTTTCTTTGGCTGATATTTATTCAGACTGCCAGGATAAATTTGAAAATGACAAGCCTGCATTTCTGTCTCTATTAGAAACCTATATCGATCTTGATGAAATTATTCCGATTTCCTTTAGAAATCATTTCTATGCATCAACGGGAAGATCCCGTAAATACCCTTTAAAAGCTCT